>NZ_JBVJWO010000030.1:985-47988 GCF_055602345.1 Streptomyces sp. NPDC037401 | reverse complement strand
ACACACCCCCCCCTCCCCCCCCCCCCCCCCCCCCCCCCCCCCCCCCCCCCCCCCCCCCCCCCCCCCCCCCCCCCCCCCCCCCCCCCGCACCCGGGCCGGCGCTACCACTTGTGGCAGTTCCAGTGGCCTTGGACCCAGTGGTTGGCACAATGGCCGGGGACCCAGTGCTGCTTCCAGTGGCCCTTGTCCCACCAGCCGTCGTGCCACTTGCGCGGTCACCCGTCAGCATCGAGCTCACCGAGCTCACCGAGCTCACCGAGGACGATGCCGCCGGGGCGGCATTCGCCGTACCGGACAGGCCCGCCAGCGAACCACCGGCCAGCAGACCGGCCGACGCCGCTCCGACGACCAGACGCCGCACGGACAGCGAAGCGGTCATCGCACCCACCTCCTCCCTTCATCAGCGGTCGGGACACCAGCTCCCTCACGAACAGGAGCATCACCCCAGATTCGGAATGAAAGGGACAAAGAATTGGAAACGACTCCGAGCGTCTCCGTACGGCGGATGTCACTCGTTCGGGCGGGGGACCAATCCGCCGGGCTGGCGCCTGCGAATGCGGGGTGTGAGCAGATTCCGCAGCACCACCTTCCGCGCCGCCCTGGGGGCGGCGGCCGGTCTTCTGGCCGCGTTCACGGCGCTGGCCGTGGCCGAGCCGGCCGCCGCCCTGGTGCGGCCGGCCGCCGGGCCGGTGACGGTGGTGGGCGGCGCGGTGATCGACCGGACTCCGGCCGCGGTGAAGGACTTCGCGATCCGCACGTTCGGGGAGAACGACAAGGCCGTCCTGCAAATCGGCATCCTCGCCCTGCTGGCGCTGTTCGCGATGTGTCTGGGCGTCCTGGCGCTGCGGTACCGGCGCGCGGGGGCGGCCGGTGTTCTGGTGTTCGGAATCGTCGGCGCGGCTGCGGCTCTGAGCAGGCCCGACTCCGCGGGCGCCGCCGACGCACTGCCGTCCCTCGCGGGTGCCGTGGGCGGGGCCGTCGTCCTGTACGTCCTGACAGGGAAAGCCACCCCCGCCGGCCCGCCGGCCGGTGATGAGCGCACCGGGGGCGGCTGGAGCCGGCGGGGGTTCCTCACCACGGCGGCCGTGACCGCCGCGGCCGCCACCGGCGCCGGGGCCGTGGGCCGATCGCTCTCCGGGCAGCGGGGGCAGGGCGCCGTCGCCTCCCGCAACGGCCTCGTGTTGCCCGCTCCGGCCTCGGCCGCAGCCGCGGTTCCGGCCGGCGCGCAGGTGGAGGTTGCCGGGATCAGCCCGTTCACCACGCCCAACCGCGACTTCTACCGCGTCGACACCGCTCTGGTCGTACCGAAGGTCGACGCCGGCACGTGGCGCCTGCGGATCCACGGCAAGGGCGTCACCCGGCCCACCGCCTTCTCCCTCGAACAGCTCCTCGCCCGCCCTCTCATCGAACGCGACATCACGCTGACCTGCGTCTCCAACGAGGTCGGCGGCCCCTACACCGGCAACGCCCGCTGGCTCGGTGTCCCGCTGGCCGGCCTGCTGGCCGAATGCGGCGTCAAGCCCCCCTCGGAGGGCGGCCGGGCCGATCAGCTGGTCGCCCGCTCCGTGGACAGCATGACGCTCGGCTCACCGGTCGAGGACGTCATGGACGGGCGCGACGCGATGCTCGCCCTCGGCATGAACGGCGAGCCGCTTCCCTTCGCCCACGGGTTCCCCGTCCGCATGCTCGTCCCCGGCCTGTACGGCTACGTCTCCGCCTGCAAGTGGATCACCGACATCGAGCTCACGACCTTCGACGCCTACGACCCGTACTGGGTCAGACGCAAGTGGGCCCGCCGGGCTCCGGTGAAGACCCAGTGCCGCATCGACACCCCCGAGCCCTTCGCCCGCCCCGCCTCCGGCACGGTCATCGTCGCCGGCGTCGCCTGGGCCCAGCGCCGCGGCATCTCCCGCGTCGAGGTCCGCATCGACGACGGGCCTTGGCAGGACGCCGACCTCGCCGCCCAGGACACCGTCGACACCTGGCGCCAGTGGTCCTGCCGCTGGCGGCCCGTCCCCGGCGGGCACACGATCACCGTCCGCGCCACCGACGGCACCGGCCGGGTGCAGACGGAGCGGCGTACCCGGACCATCCCCGACGGAGCGAGCGGCCGGCACAGCGTCTTCGTCACCGTCCCCTGAGACCGCCGCGCGGGCCGCACCCCGGCCGGCAAGAACCGCCCCGAGCCCTCTCATACCGAGACCGACCCATTCGAGGAGAACCTGATCATGAACAGCATGCGGGTCCGCCGTACCGCGATCGCCGTAGCCGCAGCCGCCCTGCTGCCGCTCTCCCTGGCCGCCTGCTCCGACTCCGGCAGCGACACCGGGGCCGCACCCGCCGGGGCCGGCGAGGACGCTCCCAAGACGGGCGAGAGCACCCCGGTGGACGACGACGCGATCACGGGCGGCCGGCCGTTCGGTCCGGCCTGTGCCGGTGTCCCGAGGGAGGGTGCCGGTTCCTTCGACGGCATGGCCGAGGACCCGGTCGCCACCGCCGCCTCCAACAACCCGGCCCTGTCCACCCTGGTGGCCGCCGTCAAGCAGGCCGGACTCGTCGACACCCTCAACAACGCCCGGAACATCACCGTGTTCGCGCCGACCAACGACGCCTTCGCGAAGATCCCGAAGGCCGACCTCGACGAGGTCCTCGCCGACAGGGCGACCCTGACGGACATCCTCACGTACCACGTGGTGGGACAGAAGCTGACTCCGAAGCAGCTGGAGAACGGCTCCTTCGCGACCCTGCAGAAGGGCATGGTCACCACCACGGGCTCCGGCGAGGCGTACGAGGTCAACGAGACCGCCGGCGTGGTGTGCGGCAACGTCAAGACCGCCAACGCCAACGTGTACATCATCGACACCGTCCTGATGCCGAAGCAGCCGTAGGCCCGGCGGAGGAGCGGCGAGTTGAGCATCCGTACGCCTGCCCCTGAGTACGCGTACTCAGGGGCAGGCGGTTCGTGGCGGCGAGAGTGGGTGCAGACGGAACGTCTGGACAGGAGAGAGTAATGCCTTCGACCCGCAGTATCGCCCGGCCCGCCACCGCCCTCCGGCCTCGCAGCGTCCGCCTTGCCGCTGCCGCCCTCGCCGGGGCGGCCGCCGCAATCGTGGCACTCACCGGATGTTCCTTCGAGTACAAGGAGGACATCTGCTCCAACGGCGAATACCCCGTCCTGTCAGTGGGCGGCACCGGATCGGCATGCGTCCCGGACGGTGAAGCGCCCCCGGCGGGATACGCGCGGTACCCGGAAGGGAAGGTGCCGCAGCAGGTGGACGACAAGTGGGACGTGTACTGGCGTACCCACACGCTCGACAAGGACGGCAACATCGTCGATGCTCCGGACCCGGGCTGACCCGACGGCGACCCGCACGCCCTCGTACTGCACCTACATTGCAGTTGCCGGCTCGGGAGCCGAGCGGGCCCCGCTGGAGGTGTCCGTCGACCCGTCCGCGCCGCTCGAGTACGCCGCCCCGACCCCGCTTCCCGCACCCCCGGCGAGGGCCGCCTGACGGCTCCTGGAAGGGGTGCCGACGGGGCTGGCCGAAGGTCGCCCCACTCCCTGGACACGGACCGACTGCACCCGTAAGAAACGGAGGTAATCGTTCAGAAGGTCGGCAAGTGAGTGGGGACCAGCGCGACATGATCGGTCCAATCGCCGAACGGCGGGTGAGGGCGACCCTCGACCAGGACAGAAGGGTCGCCGGGTCCGGCGATGACGGCTGAGGAACCACGCGGACCGATGCGCGACTTCAGCGCCTGGCTCCGGCAGTTCGAAGGCTCGCACACGCCCTTGGGTGAACTCGCACGCCTGGCCGCCGCCGATCCCTTCTGGCCAACAGGCCGCCACAGGTTCCAGGCTTACACCAGGCACCTCGAGGACAACGGGGCCGGTGCGGCAACGCTGGGGGCCCTGCTCGACGCGTGGATCCGCTGGGCCTCACACGCGCAGGACCAGGCCGTGCCGTCAAAACCCCTCCCCCCGCCACCGCCGGGAGGCGTCCCCGGGCCGGCGGGACCTCGTGACGGCGCGCCTCCGCGAGGGGCGTAGACGAGATCGTCAGTGCGCGGCGGACGGTCCGCGTCGGGCACGGGTGTCGAGGATCCCGGCGGTGAACTCCGCCAGTTGCCCGCGCAGTTCCTCGCGGGGCGCGCCCTTGTCGTCGGCGAGATGGGCGACGAGGTCGGCACGGGTGGCGGCGAGCAGGGCGTGGGCGGTGAAGTTCGTGTCGGCCGGGCCGGGGATCTGCTCCAGCAGGTCCCGGAGCAGGGCGTGCCAGCGCTCGTAGTGTGCGGTCCGGTAGGGGCTGTCCGCGCCGGTTCCCTCCAGGGCCAGGGCGAGGTGGCGGTTGTCGAGCTTGAAGCACAGGACGGCATCCAGCAGGGCGGGCACGCGCTGGAGCGGCGGCGTGGCGGGCCCCAGCGGCGGCGGGCCCTCTTCGACGGCGCTCCTGATCGGCTCGAGTCGCGCTTCGTACAGCGCGCCGATCAGTCCGGTGCGGTCGCCGAAGGCGCGGAAGAGCGTGCCCTTGCCGACGCCGGCCGCGGCCGCGATGTCGGCCATGGTCACGTCCTCGGGGCGCTGACAGTCGGTGAAGAGGGCGTCGGCGGCAGCGAAGACGGCCGCCCGGTTACGGGCCGCGTCCCTGCGTGGGCTGCGCTCGGGCATCGGGTTCCTCCGGTTGCGATACGGACCGCCGGTCCGTATCGTTCACCAAGAAGCGGACCGCTGGTCCGTATCGTACGGGACGGAGAGCAGCCCCATGCCCGCGACCACCTCTGCGACGGACCTTCACCCTCGCCCGATGACGCCCACGGGAACCACCCTGGTCATCGGCGCCACGGGCACGACCGGCAGCCGGACCGCCGGGCAGCTGATCGAAGCCGGCCACCGCGTCAGGGCCGCCGGCCGCCGAACGACCCCGCTCCCCGGGGCGGATCCGGTCCGCTTCGACTGGTACGACCCCGGCACCTTCGACGACGCCCTCGACGGAGCCTGCCGCGTCTACCTCGTGCCGCCCGTGGGGGATCCGGACCCGGCCGCGGTCATGCTGCCGTTCCTGCGGCAGGCTCGCGCGTCCGGCGTACGCCGCGCCGTTCTCCTCAGCTCCTCGGCCGTCCCCGAGGGCGGCCCGGCCACGGGGGTGGTGCACCGGGCGCTGCCCGGCCTGTTCGACCAGTGGGCGGTCCTGCGGCCTTCCTGGTTCATGCAGAACTTCACCGGAACGCACGCCCACGCGGACGGCATTCGCGAGGAGGGGATCATCCGGACGGCGGCCGGGGCCGGCCGGGTCGGCTTCGTCGACGCGGACGACATCGCGGCCGTTGCCGTACGCGCCCTCACGGACGACCGGGCGCCCAACTCCGACCTGGTCCTGACCGGTCCGGAGGCGCTCAGCCACGACGACGTCGCCGCGATCGTCACCCGGGTCACGGGCCGCCCCGTGGTGCACCGGCAACTGACCTACGGGGACATGCGCGACCGTCTGGCCGCGGTGATGCCGCCGGAGTTCGCCGCCATGCTGGCCGGCATGGACCGCGCCATCGCCGAGGGCGCGGAGGACCGTACCACCGACACCGTCCAGCGCCTCACCGGCCGCCCGCCGACTCCGTTCGAGGCGGTCGCCCGACGAGAACTTCGCGCGACGCCGGACGGCAGCCGCCTCCGGTAGGCGGGAGCACGCCGGAAGCCGTGCCACCGCGCGTGGGCGGACGGCGACCGTTCAGTCGATGACGGCGGTGGCTTCGACCTCGACCAGGTGCTCGGGTACGTCCAGTGCCGCGACGCCCAGGAGCGTGCCCGGCGGAACCGGCGTGACCCCCAGTTTCGCCGCCGCCCGGGCGATCCCCTCCAAGAGCAGGGGCATCTTGTCCGGGGTCCAGTCGACGACGTAGACGGTCAGTTTCGCCACGTCGTCGAAGGAGGCGCCGACCTCGGACAGGGCAGTGCCGATGTTGAGGTAGCACTGCTCGACCTGAGCGGCGAGGTCGCCTGCGCCGACCGTGACCCCGCCGGCGTCCCAGGCGACCTGTCCTGCGACGAAGACCAATTTCGACCCGGTCGCGATCGACACCTGCCGGTACACATCGACTTCCGGCAATCCGCCGGGGTTCACCAGGGTGATGGCCATGCTGCCCGCCTCCGTTGCTCCGGGCGACGCGTGCCCGCTTCCGTGGAACCGGGGATGCGTCGCTCTCTTGTGGTTACTCAGGAACCGTAGGAGAGTGGCCGCTGACATGGAAGAACGCACTTTTTAGTGACTGGGGAACCTGATGGTGACCAAGCAGTTCACGGGCTCGCCCGACGAGGCAGACCTCAGGCGCGCGGACTCGCTGGCGCGGGAGATCTTCTCGGACATCGCCAACAAGTGGGCGCTCCTGATCATCGAGGCCCTGGGTGAGCACACCCTGCGCTTCGGCGAGCTGCGGAACGAGATCGAGGGCATCAGCCACAAGATGCTCACCCAGAACCTGCGCATGCTGGAGCGCAACGGCCTGGTCGAGCGGACGGTGCACCCCGTCGTGCCGCCACGGGTCGAGTACACGCTCACCGAGCCGGGCCATGCCCTGCGGGTGACGATCGACGGACTCTGCGACTGGACCCACCGATACCTCGGCCACATCGAGGCATCCCGCCAGGGCTTCGACACCTGACGAGTCCCTGCTCCTTGTCCGTCCGCCGAGCGGGCGTAGAGCAGGGCTCAGCCGCCGCTCGAGCGGCGTTGAGTCACGCGGTGGTGTGCTGACGAAGGGCGCGGCAGCCGGTGCACGCCCTGGCACGCACACACCAGGACAAGGACACGCGCATGTCGGCACAAGATCTTCTGATTCTCCGTCAGTCACCTCAGGACGCACTCGCGCAGGAGCCCGCCGCGTCGGCACCCGGGGAGTTCGTGGACCTCGCACGCCTGAGAACCGGGATCATCCTGGACATCCGCTACGCAGGTCCGGACAACTTCGTGGGCAGTCCGATGGACGGCTACGAGGACGGCCTGTGCTTCATGACCCGGGTCGCCGCCCACGCCCTGGCAGCCGTACAGGTCGACGTCGCCGCCCAGGGCTACTGCCTCAAGGTCTACGACGCGTACCGGCCGGCCCGGGCCGTCGCGCACATCGCCCGCTGGGCGGCCGACCTCGACGACCAGCACACGAAGGCGGAGTTCTACCCGGACATCGACAAGTCACGGCTCTTCGCCGACGGCTACATCCACGCCAGGTCCGGCCACAGCAGGGGCAGTACGGTCGACGTGACCTTGGTGCGCGCCGGAGGGGCCCCGGTCGACATGGGAACCGAGTTCGACTGCTTCGACACCCGGTCCCACACCCTCGACCCGCGCATCCGCGGCGAGCAGCGCGCCCACCGGATGCTGCTGAAATCCGCCATGGAGCGGGCGGGGTTCGTGAACCTCGCCGAGGAGTGGTGGCACTACACCCACCGGGACGAACCGTTCCCGGACACCTACTTCGACTTCCCCGTCTCGCCCGCGTCCCTCACTGCATCCGCACGCCCCGCACTCACCGGTCGGCCCGCGGCGGTGCCGGTGCCGGATGCCGGGCGCTTCGCCAGCAGGGTGGCATAGCGGCGGGCGTGCACCTCCCGTGTGGCGCGCAGCACGCAGTGCCGTTGATGCGGCTCACAGGTCGAGCGGCATCAACGGCATAGCGTTCACCTCCAATCTATTGCAACGAAGTTGCTTAGATTGTTGCGTTAGCTCTGCATCAGTTGCAACGATTTGATCGCTATCACCTGCGATAACACCACTCAAGCGCAATAGCTACGTTGCTCGATCCATGAATGCAACGTAGCGTTTCCTTCATGAGAAACGACGGACCGGGGGCCTGTAGGCCGAGGGGTTCGCGTTCCGCGGAGTGAGTGGTCAAAGGGGTGGATCATGGAGACAGCGCAGAGCGAGCAGCAGGTGGCACCCGGCGCCTTCGCCTCCTTCGCCCGCTTCGTGCTCTGCGGCGGCGGGGTGGGGCTCGCGTCCAGCTTCGCCGTGGTCGCCCTCGCCTCCTGGATGCCCTGGGCCCTGGCCAACGCCCTGATCACGGCGGCCTCCACGCTCCTCGCCACCGAGCTCCACGCCCGCATCACCTTCGGCACCGGCGGGCGCGCCACCTGGCGCCAGCACGCACAGTCGGCCGGATCCGCGGCCGTCGCCTACGCCGTGACCTGCGTGGCGATGCTCGTCCTGCACCAGCTCGTGGCGGCACCCGGCCCGGTGCTCGAGCAGGCCGTCTACCTGTCCGCCTCCGCACTCGCCGGCGTCGCACGATTCGCGGTACTGCGCCTCGTCGTCTTCGCCCGCAACCGCTCGCAGGCCCCGGCCACCACCCCCACCGTGCACCCCGTGCCCGCGACCGTGGCCCGCACCACGGCACCCGCCGACCAGACGGCCCTCTGCCGCGCCGCCTGACGCCCGACGCCCGAAGTCGCGCAGCAGATGGATCGGCGAACGGCTCGCGATGGATTCGGGGTCACCGGGTCCGGAGCCAGTCGACCGCGGCTCCGATGGCGAAACTCCCGACCGCCGTTCCCATGCCGTACGCGATCCCCAGGACGACCCGGCGGCGGAGCGGGCGCAGCCTCCGCAGACGGGACGGCCGAGGGGCGACCGGGGCCGGGGACTCATCGGGTGCAGGGTGCCCGGTCGAATGCGGGGCCGGGCAGGAGGCTTTGTCTGCGGTCATGTGTCTCTCCCATTCGGAGGCGAGCGCGCGGTCGGCCGCGCGGGCCGTCGCCGGTTTATAGGCGCGGCGGCGGGGGTGTCCCCCCTGGCATTTCCTCGTTCAGCAGTTCGCCCGGTCGGCGGAGGGGGAAGACGAGGGCCGCCGTACCTAGAACTCCTCTGTCAGGTCCCGTCGGCAGTCCGTGCCGCGTGCCACGAGGAGGAACATGTCAGGACATGCCGAGGGCAGCGCATGGCCGGAGGCCGAAGCCGAGGAGGCCGAGCGGCCGCACCTCCCCGCGCCCGTATCCCCCGACTTGTTGCACCAGGTGGAGAGCCGCCTCGCCCCGCAGGCACGGCAGCCCGACGCCGACGAGTACCGCCGGCGCCTCGCCGCGGACGTCGCCGTCGTACGGGCCGTCCGGGCCGACGGGTACACCGGTGAGCGGACGGACCGGCTGATGCAGCGTCTGGCGGCCTACGGCTGGCCCGTGCTGAACCACTGGATCGCGACGGGCGAGATCTTCGCCCGCTGCTCGGCCCACGGCCGTCCCGTGCCGTCCCCGCCCGCCCATTTTCCGTGGACCGGCGAAGAGCACTCCACGCTCGCCACCGAAACCCTGCTCGCCGCGGTGCCGTTCTTCCGCCGGTACGCCCTCCAGCGCGGCCAGTGGGATCCCCGCCGGGGCGCGGGCCTGGCCACGTACTTCATGGGGGCGTGCGTCAGCTGTTTCGTCGTGACGTACCGCAAGTGGTGGAAGCAGCAGGCCGCCGACCAGCACCTGGCCCGCTGGGACGACAGCAGCGAAGCCCTGATCCAGCTGCCCGACCCACGGGCCCCCGACCCGTGCCGCGCGGCTGTCGTACGCGACGAGGTCGACAGGGCCCTGAGCCGTATCGACGACCCGAAACTCAAGGCCGCCATGGGGCTGCGGGCGCTCGGCTACACGGAGCGGGAGGCTGCCGAGCGCGTCGGTCTGACGCCCAAGGCGCTGGAGAGGCGCAGCAGCAAGCAACGCGACAAGCTCCGCAAGGCGGAGCCCGACACCACGGACGACCACGCTGAGGGGAGCAACGCATCATGAGCTCCGAGCACCCGCACGCCCCCGGGGGGGAGCCGCCGGACGAGTTCGAGGCACTGCTCGACGCCTCCACTCTCGGTACGGAGGCGACCCGCCGGATCTGCAGCGCCCTTCCCGACTCCGTCGCAGCGCGCCTCCAGGAGGCCGATGTCCCTTCCAGGGCCCACGAGGCCCGCGACGGGTACGAGGAGGACACCCTGTTCCTCGATGCCGATCTGACCCGGGCCCTCACCCGCCCTCGCAGCACCCCGCCGGCGCCCGGCCCGGCGGCGGACCGGGCTGCGGTGCACTGCGAACTGATCATGCGCGTCGTGGTCTCGTCCGAGTGCTCGCTCCCCGTGCCCACGGAGCTGTACTACAGCCCCCGGGACCCGTACGCCGTTCACGCCACGTTCCACACCGCGCCCGACGAGGCCGTGGAGTGGGTGTTCGCCCGCGAGCTGCTGGCCGGGGGGCTGCGGAGCACCGCCGGCACGGGCGACGTGCGGATCTGGCCCGAACTCAAGAACGGGCGGACGGAGATCTGCATCGTCCTGGACTCCCCCCAGGGCACGGCCCTGCTGATGGCTCCGAAGCGTGCGCTCAAGGCCTTCCTCCAGCGTACGAACAAGGCCGTGCCGCCGGGTTCGGAGCGCCATCAGATGACCACCGACAGCCTGTCCGACTTCCTCAACACGCTGGGCCAGAGCAGCGACTGAGGACCGCCGAACCCGCGTTCGCCGGACCGGAGAAGTCGGTTCCCGTCCGGCGGTGGGCGCCCAGCTGCCACCGGGACCGCCCGGGCGTTCCCGCCGACGCGGCGGCCCGCGCGCTGGTGGCCCTCGCCCTGGCCGGCGACGGCCCGGAGCCCGCCGTCGTGCACCATCTGCACGACCCGCGACAGACGGGCGCGGGCGCGTTCCTGCGGGTCTTCGACGAGCGGCGCGGGACGCGGTCGGAGCGGTGGCGCTCGGCGAGTGGCTGCGCCGCCTCAGGCAGGCGAGCGACGCCGGGCGCGACCTGCCGTTCCTGCCGTACCTGGACATGTTCCAGCAGGCCGTCGAGCACACGGAGAACCCTGCGGGCGCCGCGAGCGCTGCGGACGCCGCGGATCTCCCGGCCGACACCTACCGCAACGACCGGACCCTGCGCGCCCTGGAGCGCCTCGGCGTGGCCGTGCCCGAGGTCGACGAGCGGATGATCCGGGACTTCTGGCGGCACCTGGAAGCCGCCGGAGAGCTCGGCTGACGGCCCGCCTGGGGCCGGGCCTCTGAGGACGAGGCCCGGCCCGAGGCCGTGTCCGCCCGGTTCGGGGCGGTGACGTAGGGTCCAGCCGTATGCACGTGGTTGCGGTACTCGCGCTCGACGGAGTCTCGGCGTTCGATCTGGCCATCCCCTGCCAGGTGTTCACGCTCGCGGCCTGCCCCGACGGGAGCCCGGCGTACGAGGTGCGCGTCTGCGCCGATCACCCCGTCACGACGGCCGCCGGCCCCGCGGAACCGTTCCGCCTCTCCGCGCCCTTCCGCTGGGACGACGCCCGCGACGCGGACACCATCGTCGTTCCCGGCATTCCGCCCGAGCAGCCGCCCCACCCCGGCGCGGTCCGGTTGCTGCAGGAGGCCGCGGCCCGGGGAGCCCGGATAGCCTCCGTCTGCACCGGGGCTTTCGTACTCGCCGAGGCCGGCCTGCTCGACGGGCGCCGGGCCACGACCCACTGGCAGTTCGCCGGTGACCTGGCCGAGCGGTTCCCCGGCACGGACGTCGACCCTTCGGTGCTGTACGTCGACGACGGGCAGGTGCTGACCTCCGCGGGCATCGCCGCGGGGCTCGACCTGTGCCTGCACATGGTGCGCCGCGACCGCGGCGCGACGACGGCGGCGCAGGTCGCCCGCGTGCTGGTCATGCCGCCGCAGCGCACGGGCGGCCAGGCCCAGTTCATCGAGTACCCCTCCCCCGCGACCGATTCCGCCGACCTGGGTGCCACGTTGCAGTGGATGCGCGACAGGCTCCAAGAGCCCCTCACCATCGGCGACATCGCCGCGCAGGCGATGATGAGCAGGCGCAGCCTTGCCCGGCACTTCCGCGCCCAGACGGGCACCACGCCGTTGCGCTGGCTGCTCGCCCACCGCATCCAGCGCGCGCGGGAACTCCTGGAGAGCACCGACCTGACCGTGCAGGGCGTGGCGGAGGCCACCGGGTTCGGCTCCGTGGAGACCCTGCGCCACCACTTCGCACGCCACGTCGGCACCACACCGTCGTCGTACCGCACTGCCTTCCGCGTATGAAGCCCGCAGCAGCGGGCTGGCCGTAACTTACGCACCATGGGCACTGGTGCCGGTGTTGCCGGGCTCCGCGCACGGGAAGACTGAACGGGTCCTGGCGCCCCCGCCGCCCGGTGATGGGCGATCGGGGACGCCTTCCCCGCGTATGCACGGAGGATCCATGCCGCCCACCGGACAGCCCCTGTCCCCGCCCATATCCGGCAGCTCGCGCCGCGCACCGCTGCGCGTCCACACGGTGCTGTACGACGGCGTGGAGGAGCAGGACTTCGCAGGCCACGTCGAGGTCTTCGGAATCGCCGGGGAAGACCTCGTCGCACAGTCCTTCGTCACCGCCGACGGGCCCCGCACGGTACGGACGTCCGCCGGCATGGAGATCGTCTGCCGTACCCCGTGGTCGCCCCGCTCGGCGGATCTGATCGTGGTGCCCGGAGGCGGATACGGCGAAGGCTCGGCCGTCGAGCGGGAAGTGAAGTCCGGGGTGCTGCCGGGTGCTCTGGCTGCGGCACGCAGGCCCGGCCTGATCCTGGGCGCGGTGTGCACCGGCACCTTGCTCCTCTCCGCCGCGGGGCTCACCCGGGGACGCCCGTGCACCACGCATCACATCGCCAGGGAAGACCTGGCGGAGCAAGGCGGCCGCGTGGTCGGCGGCAGGGTCGTCGACGACGGCGACCTGGTGACGTGCGGAGGCGTCACCTCCGGCATCGACCTGGGCCTGTGGCTGCTCGAACGGTTCCACGGTCCGCAGACAGCGGTGTTCGCCGAAGAGGTCCTCGAATACGAGCGCCGGGGAACCGTATGGCGTTCGCAGGCACCCGGCAACCCCACCTGAGCCAAGGAAAGGAGACCCCGCGGAGGAACCGGTCCGCGGACTACGCGGCGAGCGCGGCGGGCTCGTCCAGGTGGGCGGCTGCCGTCCGCCACGCGCGGGTCACCGCGGTCCGGGCCCGCGTCGTGCGCACCTCCTGATCGCCCGTCAGCCGCAGCGGAGCACCCACGTGCACGTGCAGGTCCGGGCGGCGCAGCGGCGCGGTGGCCAGCCCCGCGAGCTGCTTGGCGACGCTTCCGGAGGTGATGCGGCGGGCTCCGGCCTGACCCACGGGTACGACGGGAGCGCCGGTGCGCTCGGCGAGGCGGGCGAGGCCGCTGCGGAAGGCACCGGGGGCGGCCTCGGCGACGTCGTTGCGGAGCGGCAGGCCGCCCTCGGCGTAGATGAGGACCAGCCGCCCCTGTCGAAGGGCGTCCGCAGCGGTGTCGAGCGCGGCCGAGGCCCGCCGGTCGCCGCGGAACACCGGGATGTGGCCCCCGCCTGCCAGCGCGCGGCCCAGCAGCGGGACGCGCCACAGGCCCGCGGCAGCCATGACGACCGGCTCGACGCCCAGGCGGTGCAGGGCGGCGAGCACGACGGCCGGGTCCGCGAGCGAAGTGTGGTTCGCGGCGATGATGCTGCCCGGTGCGAGTGCGGCATCGGCGTCGGCGGTCACCGACAGGCGCCCGAAGACGGGCAGCAGGGTGTCGGCGATGCGGCTGAGCATGGAGGGGCTCCCGGTCTCGGCGGTGTCGGCGGTGTCGCTCGTCATCGCCATCGTCGGTGGCGGGTGCCGCCGGGCGCGTGAGTCGTCGTACTCATTCCGGCGCCCGGCATACCCGGCACGACCGCGAACCGGCGCCCTGTTACTCGCAGAAGACCTCTCGCGCCACGTCCGCGCCCTTGTTCCAGCCGTCCGAGAACGCCTCGTTCGCCGACGGCGGAGGAGTGGCGTCGCAGTCGTCACGCACGGCGTCCCAGCCCGCAGTGAGCCCCGCCTTGTAGGAGGTGCCGGGTGTGGCGGAGGCCTCCGGGCCCCCGGTGCACACGGTGGTCCGGCCGCCCTGTGTCACGGCGTACCTGTCGTCGGTCTTGTTCGCGATCTTGAAGGCGCCGCTGTCCGGTACGTTGAAGTACGTCGGGCCCTCGCTCGGCGAGGACAGCAGGGCCTGTCCCCCGGTGAATCCCTCGCCCGAGACGCTCACCCGCTCCGCCGGGTCCGCGGCGGACACGGTACAGGTCGCGGCAGGCGCAGCGAGGGACTGGCCGAAGGCCGCCGGAGCCGCCGCGAGCGCCGAAACGCCCAGCGCGATCGCAGCGGCAGCGGCAGTGGTGCGCGCACGTCGGTGCATGGTGCTTCTCCTCGTCAGGGCTCCTGGCCGAGAGGGCCTCGTGGGAGCGGCGCGCCGAGGGGCAGACGAGTACCGGTCCGGCAACCGCCGGGGCCCCGGGCGGGCACGTGATGCTGCCTTCGCGTCGGCGGGCCGTAGTCGCTCCATCGTCCCCCGGCGGGTTCGGTGTGTCGACCGGACGGGGGATCACTGCACG
Organism: Streptomyces sp. NPDC037401; assembly: GCF_055602345.1. Classification (NCBI taxonomy): domain Bacteria; kingdom Bacillati; phylum Actinomycetota; class Actinomycetes; order Kitasatosporales; family Streptomycetaceae; genus Streptomyces; species Streptomyces sp. NPDC037401. The sequence goes on along the minus strand of NZ_JBVJWO010000030.1, from coordinate 33,623 downwards.
CCGACGCCGGGCACACGACGCGGCATGGGGACCACGCCGGGCGGATCGCCACTGGAGTACGTGCAGCTCGTCCTCGACTCCGGCTTCGACTCCGGCCGGGCGCGCCCCGGCGCCCAGGGGTGGGCGGTGCCGGTGGTGCGGCTTTGGCTCAGCGGCCCTTCTCCATGCCCGGGCGCAGTCGCTCCAGCAAGGCGTACAGGGTCGCGCTGTCGTCCGCGCCGAGCGTGTCGAGTGCGCCGTGGGTGGCCTGCATCTCCTCGCGGACGCGACGGAGGATCTCCCGGCCCTCGTCCGTCGGGACGACGTTCTTGACGCGCCGGTCGGCGGGGTCGGGCTCGCGGCGGACCAGTCCGCGGGCTTCCAGGCGGTCCACGATCCCGGTGACGTTCGACGCGTCGCACACCAGCAGGGTGGCGAGGGCGCGCATCGGCAGCGGGCCGTCGAGCTGGGCGAGGAGCTTGGCCTGCGTGGACGTGAGTCCGTGGCGTGACGCCGCGGCGGCGAAATCGCGCCACTGCGCCGTACCGATGGCGGCGAGCAGCTCCAGCAGCTGCAGCTTCGTGGGGGCCTCGGGGGTCGTCGCGCTCATGGTCCGAGCGTAGGCCAGGTCCTTGACATTATCAACTGTTTACTTGACCACCTTAACCATCTCCCCCTACCGTCGGGGAAGTACTTGATGACTTCAAACATCTACGATCTGAAGCACTGAGAAGGTCTCCTCCCGCCATGAGCCGAACCACTTCCCCGTCCGCCGCCGCCGGGCACGGGCGCGAGACAGCCGTCGTCTTCGCCCTGAGCCTCGCCGCCATGGTCGTGTCGATGATGCAGACCCTGCCGGTCCCGATCCTCGGTCTCATCCGCGCCGACCTCGGCACCTCGACCGCCGACGTGAGCTGGGTGACCACCGCCACCCTGCTCTCCGCGGCCGTCTTCACACCGCTGCTCGGACGCTTCGGCGACCAGCACGGCAAGAAGCCCACCCTGGTGGCCGTCCTCGGCCTCATGGTCGTGGGGTCCGTCATCGCCGCCCTGGCGACCTCGCTGCCGCTGCTGATCCTGGGCCGCGTGCTGCAAGGGGCCGCGACCGCGATCTTCCCGCTCGCCCTGTCCGTCCTGCGGGAGGAGGTCCGGCCGCAGAAACTGCCCGGCGCGATGTCGCTCGTCAGCGGAACCCTCGCGTTCGGAAGCGGCCTCGCGCTCGTCGCCACCGGCCTGCTCACCTCCGGCTCCGGGGCCGACTACCGCAGCGCCTTCTGGATGGCGACCGGTTTCGCCGTGGTCGCCCTGCTCGCGGTCGTCTTCCTGGTCCCCGCGACCCGGCACAAGACGGGGGGCCGTACCGACTTCCTCGGCGCCCTGACCCTGGGAGCCGCCCTCCTGCTGCTCCTGCTGCCCGTCTCGCAGGGCAACGAGTGGGGCTGGACCTCGACCCGCACCCTGGGCAGCTTCGCCGGTGCGGCCGTCATGACCGCCGTGTGGGTCCTCGTCGAGAGGAAGGTCCGCGAGCCCCTCGTCGACATGCGGATGTTCGTCCACCGGCCGGTGCTCATGGCGAACCTGGCCGGCATCCTGGTCGGCTTCGGGATGTTCGCGAACTTCCTGGGCGTCTCCTACCTCGTGCAGATGCCGGAAGCCCTCACCGGATACGGCTTCGACGCCTCCATCCTGCGCGCCTCGGTGCAGTTCCTGCTGCCCGGCGCGATCGTCTCGCTGCTCGCCTCCCCGGTCGGCGGCGCGATCGTCCGCCACCGCGGCCCGCGCGCGGCACTGGGCCTGGCCGCCGGCCTGGGCGCCCTGGGCTTCGGCTGGCTCGCCCTCGACCACTCCCACACCGTTTCGGTGATCGGCGCCGGCATGATCGTCGGCGCGGCCGTCAGCTTCGGCTACGCAGCCATGCCGGCCGTCATCATGGCGAGCGTCCCGCCCCACCAGAGCGGCATCGCCAACGGCATCAACTCCATCTCCCGCTCCACCGGAAGCGCGATCGGCAGCGCCGTCGTCACCACGATCCTGGCCTCGCAGACCCTCGAGAACCTGCCCGCCGGCGCCCCGGCCCTTCCCGCCGAATCCGGCTTCACCCTGACCTTCTGGATCGGGGCCGCGGCCTTCGCCCTCGTCGCGGTCATCGGCCGACTGGGCCTGCGCGGCCGGCAGGCGCCCCGTACGGCACCGGTGAGCTCCCCCGCCGCCGCGGAGGTCGCCGAACCGGCCACCCGTTGACGGCTTCGACCGGCTTCGACCGGCTTCGACCGGCACCGCCGACCGGCCCCGGCCCCCGCCGCGGGGGCCGGGGCCCGCAGCGCGCGGCTACCGGAGACGGCTACGGGAGAAGCGGCCATGGGGACAGGGGCGACCGCGCCTCGGACGGGGTGCCCTCCGGGAGCGCCGTGAACCGGGTGAGATGCTCGCGCACGAAGGCTGCGAGCGTCCGCGCCGGTCGTCCCAGGATGCTTCGCTCGGTGCCGTTCGCGGCTTCGGGGCGCGTGACGGCCAGCTGCTGGATCTCCACCACGTGCGCCGCGAGCCAGTCCGGCATACCGGCGGCACTCAGGAGATGAGCACGGAACGCGTCCGGCGGCAGGTCGACGCAGCGGACGGGGCGGCCGGTCAGCCCTGCCAGCAGCGCGGCAAGCTGCCGCTGGGTGAAGGCCTCGGGTCCGGTCAGCGTGTAGACGCCTCCGGCGAGGTCGTGGCGCAGAAGGGCCGCGGCGGCGACGTCGCCGATGTCGCGGACGTCGATGTAGTTGCAGGGCGCGTCGCCCAGGGAGCCGACGAGCACGCCCTCGGCGATCGCGGGCGCGTTCAGGAGCAGCTTCTGCATGAACGCGTACGGCCGCAGCACGGTACCGGTCATGCCGCTCCCGGCGAGGCGGCTCTCGATCCGCCAGTGCCCGCGTGAGACCGCCACCGGCGAGTCGGGCCCGGCCGCCGGGGCGGAGAGTTTGACGACGTGGCGCACTCCGCTGCTCGCGGCGGCGTCGAGCACGTTGCACTCCAGTTCGACCTGGTGCGGGCCGTTGGCCATGGACAGGAAGAGCTGGGTGGAACCGGCGAACGCGCTGCGCAGGGAGCCGGGGTCCTCGGCGTTCGCACCGACCACCTCGACCGGCGCCTGCGCGCCGATGGCGGCGCGCAGCGCGTCGGGCGTGCGGCTGACGGCACGGAAGGGGACGCCGAGTTCGACGAGGCGCCGGACCAATGCGCCGCCGGTGGCGCCGGTCGCGCCCATGATGGTGATCACAAGGATGCCTTTCGTGGTGGGTGAGTTGACCACAGGGGGGTGGGGGCGGCAGCGGCCCGCAGACCGAAGGCCCCGTACGGGCAGCGGCGGCGAGTGACTGATCACCCCTGCCGGATGACGGCGCCGCGCCAGCGCCAGCCGACGATCGCAGCGGCCAGGGCGGCCGCCAGCGGGAGGTCCGTGCGCAGCCGGTCCGGCCACGCGGTGTCGCCCGGGCCGGTGTGCGCGGGTATCCACTCGGACGCGAACCACCCGACGGGACCCGCCACCGCGGCGGCGGCGAGGCCGAGTCCGAGGGCGAGCACCGGTCGCGGCACGGCCGTGGTCCACCGGCGCGGCCGGACCCGGCCGCTCAGCCGGCTGCCGACCACCGCGGCCGACAGGGCCGACGTGGCACCGATGGACGTGAGGGCGGCCGCGGTCAGGCCGGGCTGTCCGCTGACGATCCCGCCGAGTCCGGCGGTGAGCGCGGGGGCCAGGTAGGAGATCAGGACCTCTTTCCAGAGAGTGAACGGGCGGGTGGCGGAACCGCGCTCGGCGTTCCTGCGGGTACGGCTCATGGTGACCCCTGGACCAGTAATTAGGAGGCTAACTATGTAGCTAAGAGAAAGGGAAGGGCGACGCCTCCAATGGAGGCGACCGCCGTTCCCTCAGGTTGTTGGTGCGACCGGTTCGGCGCGCAGGGGCCGACTACGGCTCGGTCAGCGCGCCGATGCCCCGCGTGATGCGCTCCAGGAGGCCGAGGAACAGCCCGCGCTCGTCGGGGGTCAGACCTCCGACCATCGCCTGGAGGCGCGCGAAGTGGTCACCGGCCATGTCGCGCAGGCGCCGGGCACCGCGCGCCGTGAGGACGACCACCGAGCCCCGCCCGTCCTCCGCAGACGCGCGGCGCACCACCAGGCCCTCCCGCTCGAGACCGTCCACCAGGCCGGTCACGGTGGCCCTCGAGACGCCGAGGCTCTGCGCGAGACGCGACGGCGACTTCTCGCCGTCGGCGTCCTCGAGATCCACCAACAGGCGATAGCGTCCCGTGGACAGCCCGGAGCGCGCGAAGTGCACCTCGGACGCACGGTCCAACCTCGCACCCGCGTCCATCAGCCGCACCGCCACGAGCACCGACTGCGGATCGGCGTCGAGGCCGTACCGCTCGATCTGCCGTCGGGCCTGATCGAGCGTGGGCGCCGCTCCGCGGTCCTCCTCATCGAGACTCATGGAAATAGTGTGGCACCTAACTATGTTCTGGTCAAGCGCAGGCGTGCGACAGCGCGCCGTTCACCGCTTCCAGCGAGGGCGTCTGGCCAGGGTGACCGCGCGCAGCACCCACTCCACCGGCCCGTACGGGTGCCGGGCCAGCCACCAGCGGCTGAAGAGCAGCTGGACGGCGAACAGGGACAGGGCGGTGAGGGCGACGAGCGCGGGCGCGAGACGGCCCACGAGGGCCGCGCCGAACCCGGTGAACACGAAGGCCAGTACCAGCGACTGGGTGAGGTAGTTGGTCAGCGTCATGCGGCCCGCGGGAACCAGGAGGCTCGCCAGCCTTCGGCCCCGGCGGGCGGCCAGTGCGCGGAGCAAGGTGGCGGCGTACGCGGCCGCCAGCAGCGGCGCGGTCACCACGTCCACCGCCACTGCCACGAGCTGGTACGCGGTACCCGAATGCCCCTGGGAGGCGTGCGCCCAGACCAGGCCGCCGGCGACGCCTGCGGTGAAACCGGCCCACTGCAGGCGGCGCAGCAGCGGCGCGTGGGGAGTGAGGTCGGTCAGGAACCCGCGCTTGCCGGCCGCCAGGCCCAGCAGGAACGCGGCGAAGGCCGCCGGCGCCTGGAAGAAGGCCAGCATGAACGCCACGTCGGGCAGCTGCCGCAGGTGGGCCGCGATCACCGAACCGGCGTCGCCGCGCAGCGCCTCGGTGGCCTGGCGGCCCTGTTCGGTGACGGCGGCGGTGTCGATGCCACCGCCCCCGGCGGCGGCGAGCGCCCAGGCGAGCAGCAGGTAGCCGACGGCGGTGAGGGTGAACAGGGCGACGGCGGCACGTACGGCGGTGCGCGGGCGGATCCGGTGCACGGCGAGCAGGGCCAGCCCGAGCACGGCGTAGGTGGTGAGGATGTCGCCGGGGAAGAGCAGGACGGCGTGGCACAGGCCGAGGACGAACAGCCCTGCGCAGCGCCGCAGGAAGCGGGGCAGGAAAGCGGTGCCGTCGCGGTCCGCGGAGGCCAGTTGGAGGGTGAAGCTGTAGCCGAAGAGGAAGGAGAAGAGCAGGTAGAACTTCGCCTCGAAGAAGGCCTCGGTGACGAAGCGGACCGTGGTGTCCAGCGGGGCGTCGAAGGCGGGGTCGTCGACGCCGGTGCCCTGGTGGGCCGAGGCCATGAAGGTGATGTTGACGAGCAGGATGCCCCAGAGGGCGAAGCCGCGCAGGGCATCGACGTCGGCGAGGCGCCGCCCGGCCGGGGCGGCGGACGCACCGGCCGGGGCGGCGGACGCACCGGCCGGGGCGGCGGACGCACCGGATGGGGAGGTGTGCCCGCCGGCGGCCGGTCCTGCGCTGTGTCCGGTGGTCATCGCTTCGCTCCTGCGGTGTCGACGGCGGCCAGGAAGTTCCGCTGGTCGGCCAGGAAGCCGTCGGCGAACAGGGCCCGCGGGGCCCCCACGGCGGTCACGGTGAGGCGCAACGGCGAGGTCTCGACGGCGTGTTTGACCAGGCCGTGGGTCGCGTCGGGATAGCGGGCGATGCGGAGCGCCGGGCCGGGAAGCAGCCGGCGGTAGGCGGTCTCGGTGTCGGCGACGTCCACGTTCACGTCGCGTCCGGCGAGGACGAGCATGACGGGCAGGCCGCGCAGCGCGGGCAGGTCGGCCGTTGCGTCGGCGGTGTGGTTCTCGGAGACGAAGCGCCAGCGGGCGGGGGTCATGCCGTCCGGGTCGCCGACCGCGCGCACGTACGCGTCGAACGGGGCGCCGCGCTCCAGCAGTTCCAGTCCGGTCTCGCGGCGGCGCAGGGCGGTGGCGACCTCGGCGTCGGAGGCGCCGTCGCGGCGCAGTCCGGCGAGGAGGTTGTAGCGGCCCTGCCGGAGCCAGTTGACGGCGGGCGAGACGGCGATGACGAAGCGCACGCCGCCGTCCTTGGCAGCGATCTTGGGCAGGACCCAGCCGGCCTGGCTGGCGCCCCACAGGCCGGTCCGGCGCCCGTCGATGTCGCTGCGCTGCCGGGCCCAGGCGAGGGCGTCCACGGCCTCGTCGGCCCGGTCGTCCATGCTCTGGTCGAGCCAGTCGCCGGGCGCGCCGTCCACACCCGGCTTGTTCCAGGAGAGCGAGGCGTAGCCGGCGCGCGCGAAGGACTCCCAGAGCGGCCGGTAGAAGCCGTCGTGCGTGGCGTCGACCGGGCCGTCCCCATGGACGAAGACGACCAGCGGAAAAGGGCCCTCGCCCTGCTCGGGCAGGGCCAGCACGCCCTGCAGGGTCCGGCCGCCGTGGCGTACGGTCACCGCCTCCTCCCGCAGGTCGTAGGTGTTCTGCCAGACGACCAGCCCGCCCAGTGCGGCGGCCGCTGCGACCAGTGCGGCCAGTGTCGCGAGCAGCGCCCGTGCCACCCGGCGGCGTTTCGTGCGTATCGGTGTCATCAGACCCGACCCCCAAATCGATCGATCCATGAACGCTCGTTCTCGAATCGACCGTATCGTGTTCATGCGTCGAACGCGAGGAGGAAGCGTGATCGATCGAGAGGTCGTTCTCGGCGCGGGGCCCGCAGGGGCCCCACCGCTCGTGCGCCTCGCCGACCGCCCGGCGCCGTCCCAGTACGCTGCGGAGCCGAGGCCGAACGCCGGCCGCCGAAAGGAACGCCCGTGACCCGCAGTGCACTTCTGGTCGGAGCCACCGGACTGGTGGGCGGTCAGCTGCTCGCCCGGCTGCTCCGCGACCCGCTCTACCACCGGGTGACGGTGCTGGCCCGCCGCCCCCTCGACGTCCGGCACCCGGGAGTGGACGTGCGCGTGGTGGACTTCGGCGCCCTCGACACCGCGGACGTGCCCGCCGTGGACGACGTGTACTGCGCGTTGGGCAGCACCATTCGCCAGGCCGGTTCGCAGGAGGCCTTCCGGCAGGTCGACCAGCACTACGTCGCATCCGTCGCCCGGCTCGCGCACTCGGCGGGGGCGCAGCGGCTCGCGGTGGTCTCGTCCGTCGGCGCGAAGGCCGGTTCGCGGAACTTCTACCTGGGCGTCAAGGGCGATATGGAGGAGGAGGTGAAGACGGTCGGCTACGAGCAGGTGGAGATCTTCCGGCCCTCGTTCATCACGGGCCGCCGCGAGACGCGGCGCCTGGCCGAGCGGCTCGGCTTCACGGTGGCCTCCGCAGTGGCACCGGCCATGGTGGGACCGGCTCGGCCCTACCGTCCGGTGCCGGCCGGACGGCTGGCCGCGGCGATGATCGCCTCACTGCGCGATGGCGCGGGCGAAGGCGGCAAGGGGGGCGCGACGGTGCGTACGTACGAGGACGTCGTCCGCCTGACCGAGCCCTCCTGACGGACCGGCACCCAGCCGCCCCGGGTCAGCAGTCGCGCGCGTACTCGACCTGGGTGAGGGGGTTTCCGTCGCCGAAGTCCTGGGGGCGGATCCGGCCCGATTCGGTGAACCCGCTCTTGGCGTAGAACCGCCGGGAGCGCGGGGTGTCCCGCAGCGTCCACAGGTGGACCCCCGCGAAACCGTCCTCGCGCAGCCGGCGCAGGGTTTCGGCCATGAGGGCGGCGGCGATTCCGGTGCCCCAGCCGTCGGGGTGGCCCTAGAAGCTGTTGAGCTCCGCGAGGCCCGGGCGGGCCTGGGAGGCCACGGACCAGGAGAGCGCACGGGGCCGGCCGTCGGCCAGGGCGAGGAGGATCGTCTCCGAGCTGCCGTCCGCGACCCTCGCGTGCCAGCGGGTACGCCGCTCCCGTACGCCGGCCCGTGCGAACTCCGGCTCGAAGAAGGGGGCGTAGGCCGCCTCCCAGGCGGCGGCGTGGATCTCACCGAGGGCATCCCCGTCAGCCGGGACGGCACGACGAATCTCGATCACCGGATCACCATAGCGGTGCACCGGCCGGGCCGCCGTCCGTATGGGGCGGACGACGGCCCGGATGCGCGGTCCGGTGCCCGACGTCAGGCGTCGGGCCTCAGGCGGGGACCAGCAGCGACAGGGAGGCGGGGACGACCTCGATGTCGGCGGGCAGCGGGCCCACGAGGTCGCCGTCCGCGTACGCGTTGATGCCCGGCGCCTCGATGCGGACCCGGGCCGCGCGGTGGACGGCGACCGCGCTGTGGCGTACGTGGGTGCCCTTGAACACCGTCGGGAAGAAGCGCACCAGCTTCGCCCGCGGCATGGCGTCGACCAGGGTCAGGTCCAGCCGCCCGTCGCAGGGGTCGGCACCCGGGCAGATCAGCATCCCGCCGCCGTAGGAGCGGGTGTTGCCGACCGAGGCCAGGGCCAGTCGCTTCTCGATGGCCTCCCCGCCGTCGAGGACGAGCCGGAACGGGATGGGCCGCAGCCCGGCCAGTTCGCGGACCATCGCGAGGTTGTACTTCATCCGGCCGCGCGGCCACCGCATCCGGTTCGCCCGGTCGCTGACCAGGGAGTCGAAGCCGATGGCGAGGACGGAGGCGAAGGAGCGGGCGACCCCGTCGGCGGTGGTGATGCGTCCGGTGTCCACCCGCAGGGCCAGGCCCCGGGCGATCACGTCGGCGGCCGCCTTCGGGTCGCCGAGCGGGAGCCCGAACTCCCGGGCCAGGTCGTTGCCCGTACCGCTGGGGATGACGCCGAGCGGCAGTCCGGTGCCCGCGAGGGCCTGGACGGCGAGGGAGACCATGCCGTCCCCGCCGACGACCACGAGCGCGTCCACTCCCCCGTCCGCGCCGCCGGCCACGGCCTCCCGGGCGAGCCTGAGGGCGTCCGCAGGGTCGGTTCCGCAGACGCTCCGGGCCTCGATGCCGAGTTCGCGCAGGCGGGCGAGGGCCGTGCCGGCGGCGCGGGCGGCCCCGCCCGAGCCCGCGGCCGGGTTGGTGAGGACCAGTACGGTGCCGATGGTGCGCCGTTCCGGCTCCGGTCTCACGGGATGAGCTTTCCGGGGTTCAGGATGCCCACCGGGTCCACGGCGTCCTTGACGGCCCGCAGGACCTTCACGCCCAGCTCGCCGATCTCCCGCTCCATCCACGGGCGGTGGTCGGTGCCGACGGCGTGGTGGTGGGTGATCGTCCCGCCGCCCGTCGTGATGGCCTCGCTCGCGGCCTTCTTCGCGGTGCTCCACTGGGCGATGGCGTCGCCGCGCTGGGCGCCGACCACGGTGAAGTAGAGGGAGGCGCCGGTGCCGTACACGTGCGAGATGTGGCACATCACCAGCGAGGTGCTGCCGGTCTCCTGCAGCGCGCCCTGGAGGGCGGCCGTCACGTCGGCCTTGAGCCGCTCCAGGTTCGACCAGGAGGTCGCGGTCTCCAGGGTCTCGCACAGTGCGCCGCCGTCGAGCAGGGCGTCGCGCAGGTACGGGGCGCCGAAGCGGCCGTGTTCCCAGGCGCGGGCGGGGTCCTCGCCGAGGGAGGTGCCGCCGTGCTCGTGCATCACGGTACGGGTGAGGGCGTGCCGGGCGGCGGTCTGCTCCTCGGTGCCCTCGAACACGGTGATGGCCAGGCAGCCGCTGACCGTCTGCGGAGCGCCGATCTTCGCGGTCATCGCGAGGTTGACGGCCGTCTCGGTCTCGTCGGACAGGCGCAGCACGGTCGGGCCGGTGCCCTGCTGCTCGACCGCGCGCAGGGCGGCGGCGCCGGTGGCGAAGTCGGGGAAGCTCCAGGCCTCGTACCGCTTGACGGCGGGCAGCGGGTGCACGCGCAGCCGTACGGCGGTGATGACGCCGAGGGTGCCCTCGGAGCCCAGGAACAGCTGGCGCAGGTCGGGGCCCGCCGCCGAGGCGGGACCGCGGCCGAGGTCGAGCACGCCGGAGGGAGTGACCACGCGCAGGCCGCGGACCATGTCGTCGAAACGGCCGTAGCCGGCCGAGTCCTGGCCGGAGGAGCGGGTGGCGGCGAAGCCGCCGATGGTGGCGAAGCGGAAGCTCTGGGGGTAGTGGCCGAGTTCGAAGCCGCGCTCGGCGAGGAGCTCTTCGGCCTGCGGTCCGGTCACGCCCGCGCCGAGCACGGCCTCGCCGGAGACCTCGTCGAGGGAGTGCAGGGCGTCGAAGCGGCGCAGGTCCAGGGAGAGCACGGCGCAGAAGGTGCCGCGGACCGGGTCGAGTCCGCCGACCACGCTGGTGCCGCCACCGAAGGGGACCACCGCGATCCGCTGCTGGGCGCAGAGCGCCAGCACCGCCTCGAGCTCCTCCTCGCTGCCCGGCAGCACGACGGCGTCGGGCGCGTCCTGGGGCTCGGTGGCGCGGCGGCGCAGCAGGTCGAGGGTGGACTTGCCGCCGGCGCGCGGCAGCCGGTCGGCGTCGCGGACGCTGAGGTGCCCGTCGCCGACGATCGCGGCGAGCGCCTTGAGGTGGACGCCGCTGAGGCGGGAGGGGACCAGCCGTACGTCCTCGGCGGCGATCGGAGCGGTCTCCCCGGGGGTGATCTCCAGCAGGCTCTCCAGGAGGGAGGTGATGTCCTCAGAGAGCGGGGTGGCCCGCGCCGGGTCGCCCCAGGCGTTCCACGCCATGGGGGGGAGCGGGAGGGCCGCCGCGCGGTCCGGTGGCAGGTGCGGTTCCGTAGACATGCGTTACAGTTTTCCACATCATGTCAATCAGTAACACTGCCTCGGGCAGCGAGGATCCCCGCAGCATCGACGACCAGATCCTCGACGCGGCGGCGGACCTGGTCACCGTGCTCGGCAAGCGCGTGCAGCTGGCCGAGATCGCGCGCCGGGCGGGCGTCAGCCGCCCCACCGTGTACCGGCGCTGGCCGGACGTCCGCGCACTGGTCGGCGCCCTGCTGACCAGGGAGATCCTGACGACGGTCGAGCGCACCCCGCGCGGCGGCGGGGCGGACCGCGAGGCCCTGGTCGAGTGGATCGTCGAGGTCGCGGTCAGGATCAGGGACCACCCGGTGCTCGGCGAGCTGCTGCGCTCCGACGCCGACCTGATCCACGAGTACGTGGTCCAGCGCCTGGGTACCAGTCAGCGCGACCTCCTCGACCAGCTGTGCGCGGCGGTCCTGGCGGGCCAGCGGGGCGGCACGATCCGCGCCGGCGAGCCCACCGAGATCGCCGCGATGGTGTTGCTGATCACCCAGTCCACGGTCCAGTCGCACCGCATGGTCGCCGAGCTGCTGCCGGAAGCCGCGTGGCGCCGAGAACTGGCGATCGCCCTGAACGGATACCTGAGGCCATGAACCGATCCGCCCCGACCGCCCCGACCGCCCTGGACGCGGCGCGGCGCGCCGCCGATCTCGAGGAGCTCGCCGCCGGTGCGCACGTCGACCTGCTGGTCATCGGCGGCGGGGTGACGGGGGCCGGGGTTGCCCTCGACGCCGCCGCGCGGGGGCTGAGCACCGTGCTGGTGGAGGCCCGCGATCTGGCCTTCGGGACCAGCCGGTGGAGCTCCAAGCTCGTGCACGGCGGCCTGCGCTACCTCGCCTCCGGGCGGATCGGCGTGGCCCACGAGAGCGCCGTCGAGCGGGGCGTGCTGATGACCCGCACCGCGCCCCACCTGATCCGCGCCCTCCCCCAGGCCGTGCCGCTGCTGCCGTCCGTCTCCCGGAGCACGGCGGCGCTGGTGCGCACCGGGTTCCTGGCCGGGGACGCCCTGCGCTTCGGTGCCCGTACGCCTTCGGCGGTGCTTCCGCGGGCCCGGCGGGTCGGGCCGCGGGAGGCGGTACGGCTCGTCCCGGCCGTCCGTACGGAGGGCCTGCGCGGCGCGCTCGTCGCCCACGACGGGCAGTTGATCGACGATGCCCGGCTGGTCACCGCGCTGGCCAGGACCGCGGCGGGGCACGGGGCCCGGGTCCTCACCCGGGTCCGGGCCACCGGGGTCACCGGCGAATCGGCCCTGCTGACGGACGCCCTCACCGGAACCGGGCTGACCGTGCGGGCGCGGGCCGTGGTGAACGCCACCGGAGTCTGGGCGGGCGAGGTCGACGAATCGATCCGGCTGCGCCCGAGCCGTGGTACGCATCTGGTCTTCGACTCGGCCGTGTTCGGCCGCCCCGAGGCTGCTCTCACCGTGCCCGTGGCGGGCTCGACCAGCCGGTTCGTGTTCGCGCTGCCGCAGCAGCTGGGGCGGGTGATGGTGGGCCTGACAGACGAGGACGCGCCCGGCCCGGTGCCCGACGAGCCGGTGCCCACCGAGGCCGAGATCGACTTCCTGCTGGAGACCGTGAACACCGCGCTGGCCCGGGAGTTGACCCGCGCCGACGTGCGCGGTGCCTTCGCCGGACTGCGGCCGCTGATCGACGCGGGGGGCGGCGAGACCGCGGACCTCTCGCGGCGCCACGCGGTGCGGGAATCGCCCTCCGGGGTGGTAACGGTGGTGGGCGGAAAGCTCACCACGTACCGGCGGATGGCCGAGGACGCCGTGGACTTCGCCTGCCGGGTCCGCGGGCTGACCGCCGGGCCCTGCCGGACGCGGTCGCTGCCGCTGGTCGGGGCCCCCGGGCACCCCGACAGCCGGCCCGTGGGCCGCGATGCGGCGCCCGCCCCGCTGATCGCCCGGTACGGCGGGGAGGCGGGCGCCGTGGTGGCCGCCGCCACCCTGCCGGACCCGATGCGGCGGATCTCCGACAGCATCAACATCACGCGGGCGGAGGTCGAGTACACGGTCACCCACGAGGGGGCGCTCGACGCCGAGGACGTGCTGCACCGTCGTACGCGCATCGGCTTCGTACCGGAGGACGCCGAGCGGGCCAGGCCCGCCGTGGAGGAGATCCTGGCCGCCCTGCGGGGGTGATGCGCCGCTCGTGGGGGACCCGGTGGTGAGGGCCGGGCCCGGACCGGGAGCGGGGAGGTCTCACGGTCCGTGCCCGGGGTCGTGTGGGGCGGCGCGTCCGGCGGGCTGTCCGGTTCCGTGCCCGGGGCCGTGTGCGGGGCCGTGACCGGTCCCGTGGCCCGTTCCGTGGCCGGCTCCCGCCTCCACGGTGCCGCCGAGGCGGGTCCGCAGGGCCGCCAGGGCGGTGTCCGGCCTGGCGGTGACGGCCCACCGGTCCCCGACGAGGTAACTGCCGCCGTACGCCCGGGCCTCGGCCAGCCAGGCCCGCAGGCCCTCCGCCGTGGCGAAGGTGGCCATGCGGTACGTGCCCTGCCGGGTCCGGCACCCGCCCTGGCGGAGCTCGTCGGCGTCCACGCTGACGACGGGCGTGCAGCCGGCTGCGGCGGCGATCCGCTGGAGTCCGGCCGGGCGGGCCGGTGCCGTAGAGGCGGTGGTACGTACGTCCGGGCGCGGGGCCCCGGAGGCTCCGGGACCGGCCCCCGGCCGGTCGGACCCGCGGTCGGCGCACCCGCCCGGCGCCAGTACGGCACCGAGCAGGGCGGCGGTCGCGAGCGCGCGGCGTACCGTGGGCACCCCGACCGTCTCCTATCGGGCCGCCGCCGGGGCCTTCTTCCCGGTATCCGTGACGGCGAACCAGAGGCCGTTCGCGCCGTGCCCGTTCGTGTCTCCGGGCTTCTTGTCGCCGGTGAACCAGTAGACCGGCCAGCAGTCGATCGTCAATTGCCTGGAGCCGTCGGGGCGCCGTACGGATCCCACCAGCTTGCGGGCAATTCCCTCGACCTTTTCCGGATTCACGACGGGCGCCGGTTTCCACGTTTTCAGGCATTCGCCGAAGCAGGCCAGGCGCATGGGCCAGGCGCTGTCCTTGTCGAAGCGGTACAGGGTCATTCCGGACCCGGTCACGGCGATTTTCCCGAGGGCGGGATCGCGGGCGACGGCGAGTTCCGCCCCGACGGCCTCCCGGTCCTGTCCGCCGGTCTCCGGTTCCTGTTCGCCGGCGCCGGCACCGTCTGCCTTCGCACCGTCCGCGGCCTTCCCCCCGTCGGGGCCGAGGGCGTGCCACGTGCCGCCTACGCCCTCGCCCTTGGCCTCTCCGGCCGCGGTGTCCTTGGCGTAGCGGTAGACGGGCCAGCCGCCCAGGGTCAGCTGACGGGTGCCGTCGGCGCGCGTCACCGAGCCGAGGAGGCCCGGGTCGACGGAGCCGGTGGCCGTGGCCTCGGCCGCGGGCACCGGGGGCCAGGCCTTCGCGCAGTCGCCGTCGCAGGAGGACCGGGGCGGGGAGGCACTGTCCTTGTCGAACCGGTAGAGGGTGAAGCCCCGGCCGTCGGTGACGACGGTGCCGACGCCGGCCAGGTCGCGAGCGGCGAGCCGGCCCGCCGGGCCGGTCTTCGCCGCCCCGGAGTGGTCCATGCCGGAGCCGGAGCCGTAGCCGCTGCCGGGGTCCGCGCCGGAGCCCCCGTCCGAGCCGGAGCCCGCGGTCGAACCGGAGCCGTACCCGGAGTCGTACCCGCCGGCGCCGGCTTCGCTGCCTGCGCCGATGGGACTGCCGGCGCCCGCGTCCCGTACGGCATTGCCCGCGGGTGCCGCCCTGTCCTGGTTCGTACCGCAGCCCGCCGTGAGCAGGAGTACCGCAATCGCCGAGCCCATGATCATCTCGCGCCGCCTGTATCCCATTCCGCTCTCCTCCGCATTTTCGGTCGGGGTGTCTCTGCAGGGAATTCAAAGGGGATTTCCGACGGCGAGAGAAGGGTCGGAGCGGAATTTATCAATTCCCGCCAAACCTTGAACCCGCCGATCCGGTCGGACGTTTCACGCACCGTCATTCCTGAATGCGCAGCGCGAGCGCGGGGCAACGGCGGACCGCGCGGAGCGCCTTGGTGCGCAACCGGACCGGTACGGGCATGGCGGCCTGGGCCGGGTAGCCGTCGCCGTCGAGGACAACGATGTCGGGCAGCACGTCCGCGCACAGCCCGTGGCCCCTGCAGAGCGTCCAGTCGACCACCAGCTGCTCCGGACTGTCGTCGTCCGGCAGCGGCAGCGCGCCCAGGACCCGGCGTCCGCAGCCCGGTCCGCGGGCGTGGTCGTGGAACTCCTCGGGGAAGACCGCGAGCGCGGACGCGACGAACCGCGCCGTGCCGTCGGGGTGGCTGCATGCGCCCCGGCGACGGACCGCCCGCATCCGCGCCCCTACCTCCTCCAGGGCGCGCCGGTCCCCTCCGACCGCGGCTTCCAGGACCCCGGCCAGGGCCGGCAGCCCGCGGACGCAGGGGCCGCACTGGCCCGCCGATTCCTCCGCCATCCACCGGGCCACCCGGGCCACTTCACCCGCGGGGCAGGTGTCCTCGGGCAGCGGCAGGACCGCGCCGGCGCCCAGTACGGCGTCGAACTCGGCGAGGGACTGCTTGGAGACCAGCGCGGCCCGCGCCGCGCGCGGGCCGAGCCACATGCCGTGGTAGCCGCCCACGAGCACGCCCTGCCCGGCGTCCGTTCCGCACAGCTGGAGGACGTACGGCAGGGGCACGCCCGTGGGTGCTTCCACCACCGTGCGGCCGCCGACGGTGAGCAGCACGGTGCCGGGTTCGGCCGGCAGGCCCACCGTGCGGTAGTCCAGCGCGCCGAGCCGGGCCGCGACGGCGAGTTGCGCGAAGGTCTCTGTGTTCGACAACAGGGTGGGCAGCCCCGAGAGCCCCCGCTCGCTGGTGCGCACCCGCTGCCCCGAGGGGAGGGCGGGGGCGCCGCCCAGGCCGCGTACGAGTGCGCTGCCCTCGCCGGTGACGAAGCGCTCGGGGAGGCGGGTCACGCGCAGCCGCCCGCCGGTGGGACCGCGTTCGGCGATGGCCTCGCGCACCGACTGCTCCACGTCTGCCCTCGTGACGCCGACGACCACCTGCTCGGCGCCGAGGGCATCGGCGGCCAGCATGGCGCCGTCGAGCACGAGGTGGGGTACGCGCAGCAGCAGTGCGGTGTCCTTGAGGCAACTGGGCTCCCCTTCACTGCCGTTGACGACCACAGCCGTGCGGCCGTCGCGTGCGGCGGCGGAGCGCAGGACGGCCTGGAGCTTGCGGGCGAAGGGGAACCCGGCGCCGCCGCGGCCGCACAGGTCGGTGTTCTCGGCGAGCGCGACGAGTTCGTCGGACCGGTAGCGGGGCAGGGAGCCGTGCACGGTCAGGTGGGCCACGCGGTCCAGGCGCGGGGCGGCGTCGAGTCCGGCGAGCAGCCGGGGCGGGCCGAGGCATCCGAGGGCGGGCCGGGGCTCGTACGTCATGACCGCCTCCCCCCGTCGGACACCAGGCGGGCACCGGGCGGCGGGCCGGAGGGTGCCAACAGCCGCTCGTCCGCGCCGACTTGGAGCCGGACGTACGGCAGGTCGACGGCGGGCGGGTACGGGGGTTCCACGGGCGGCGCGTACGCAGGCTCTGCGTACGCGTGCTCCGCGGACGGCGCGTACGCGGGCTCTGCGGACGGCGGGTACCCGGGCTCGGCGGACGGCGGGTACCCGGGCTTCGGCGGTGAGGGGAACGCGGGTTCCTCGCCCGGGGCGTAGGCGGGCTTGGGCGGCGGCACGTACGGGGCGTCCGCAGCGGGTACGTACGGGGCCTCTGCGGCCGGGTCGGCGGGCCGGGGCGGCGCGTACCGCGGCTCCGGCGGCGGCGGGTCGGCGGGCAGCCGGGCGGCCCGGCGCAGCCGGGACCTGAGGCGGAACGCCAGGACGGCTGCCACTCCGGCCAGGCACAGCGCGTAACTCGCGGTCACCCATCCGTCGGCGGACCGGCCCGCCTTCAGTCCGTGCACCAGCGAGGCACCCCAGGCCGGGTAGGCGCCCATGTGCAGCGCCCGCCACCACATCGAGCGGCTGCGGGTGGCGAACGCGCTGCGCACCGCCCCCGAGACGGCCACGCTCACGAAGAGGTAGCCGGCGAGGGTGCCCAGGCCCACGGCCAGCGGGCGGTCCCGGTCCGCGAAGGGCAGGACGACGGAGGCGGCGCCGGTCTGGCCCTCGGCGACCTTGACCCACACGTGCAGGACGAGGAAGCCCAGCCCGGCGACAGCGAGGCCGCGGTGCACCCCCTGGGCGAGCAGCCGGTGTCCGGGGCCGAGGACGGCCCGGTCGGTGGCCACCAGCCCCCACAGGACGGTGGCGGTGAGCGAGACGAGGGAGAGGACACCGGACCCGAAGTCGAGGAAGTCCCAGAGCCGGGTGAGGACCCCGGCCCGGATCACCACCGTCAGCGCGAGCGCGAGTGCGGCGAGGGCGGCGTAGTAGGTTGCGCGGCGCGGGCGTCCGGAGCCGGGGGTCAGCAGCGGGATCCGCCGGACGGCCCGCCGCCCGGGGCTCCGGGCCGCGCCGGCGTGTCGCCTTCTGCGGCGGGCGCGGTGCGTGCGGGGCGGGTGCGTCTGGGACAGGGGCATCGAGTCTCCTGTGCGCCCGTGATACCGAGGCTCCACCTCACGCTCGGTACCCCGGGGGTCGTGGTCGGTACCGCGCGGCAGAGCTGGGGGACCCAGGCGCCGGGGCCGGAGTGCCTGAAGCATCGTGGAGCTTCCCAACGTCTCCACAGGATTTATCGAAATGTGACAAGTTCTCGCGGGCGCGTCGCCATGGCATCGTGTAGCCCCGGAGGATGCCGTTCCAGGAGGACACCCTCCAGAAGGGAGTACGAGGGCTCAACTCCGCTGCGGTGCAAGGAGATCGGCGGCGGGGTCAACCTCGGCGGGTCCGCCGGGTCTTCCCGGCGGACCTTAACCCGGCACGGAACGAGGTAGCGATGTGCGAACTTCTGAACCGCATCTGGTCCCGCCCGCGCGGCGAGTGGACGCGGGTGCTGCGCAGGGAACTTCCCGCGCTGGCAGGGAAGATGGCGGAGGAGCTGCTGCAAGGAACCCCAGGGCTTCCGGCAGGCGCCGAAGACATGGACGACGAACTGCTCAGGCAGGCACTGGAGGAAGCCCTGCTCGTCGCGCTGGGATACCAGCTGCCGTCGGAGCGGAGGCCGTTGGCCTTCCCGGAGGGTTCCGGGCGGGTTCGGGACGACGCGCGGTGCGGCAGACCGCGCGGCCGTGACCGGGACGGCCGGTACGACGACCGCTATGACGGCGGTCCCGGGCTCGACGACCAGGGGCTCGACGACCAGGGGCTCGACGACCACGAGTCCGACGGCCACGGGCTCGACGGCCACGCAGGTCGCGGGGGCCGGGTGGACCACGCCGGCCGGCACGATCACGGCGGCCGGGACGACGATCAGGGACGGCAGCACGGTCACGAGGGGCTGCGGGGGCACGACGGACTGCCCGATCCTTCCGGCCACGCGGTCTCCGGCCACGAGGCGGGCCCGCTCGCGGCCGCCGGGGAGCGGGTACGCATCCCCCGGCCCCGGCGGGACGACGGCAGCACTCCGGGCCGTGAAGTCCCGTACGACCCCGTCGGTCCCGGCCGGGAGGCCGGCCCGGCCGGCCCCGCGGTGGTGCCCGACCGGGCCCGCCAGGAGCTGTTCAACGCCCTGACCGGCGACTGCGGGCTCACGGACGTCTACCTCGCCGAGCTCGCGGCGGCCGCCCGGTGGCCGCTGCCCCCGGCGATACGGGCCGTTGCGCTCGCCACGCCCGGCGAGACCCAGCAGCTGGCCGGGGCCGTGGACGACGCCCTCGCCGGAATGGCGGGCGGGCAGCCGTGCCTGCTGGTCCCGAGCCCGGACGACGACGACCGGGGCGCCCTCGAACCCGCCCTGCGGGGCCGGTTCGCCGCAGTCGGCCACGCGGTTCCGCTGCGCGACACGGCGTCCTCGCTGCGCTGGGCGATGCGGCTGCTCGCCCTCTCCCCCGCGCGGGTCGGCGGCGAGCCGCGACCCGTGTTCGTCGACGACCACCTCTCCACGCTGATGCTGCTCCAGGACGAGCCGCTGGCGCACGCGCTGGCCACCCGCTGGCTGCGGCCGCTCGCCGATCTGACCCCGCGCCAGAGCGAGCGGCTCGAGGTCACCCTGCTGGCGTGGCTGGAAGGCGGGGGCGCGCCGGAGGCCGCGAAGGCCCTCAGCGTGCACCCGCAGACCGTGCGCTACCGGATGCGTCAGCTGGAGAAGCTGTTCGGGCCGGACCTGCGGGATCCCCGTACGCGCTTCGAGCTGGAGATGGCGCTGCGCAGCCGCCGTCTGATGGCCCAGGTGCGCCGCCAGCCGGTCAGGACGGGCCGCAGGGTGCGACCCGTCACCGCCGAGTTCGGACCTCTGGGAGTCGACCGGATGGCCCGCGTCAACGGACTCTGACTCGCCACCCCCCAACGCCGCGGCCCTTCCCCCTGTGATGTGGGGGAAGGGCCGCGGTGTTCTTGGCGGAGGGGCCGTACGGCTCCCCTCCCACACGGCGGTGCCGGCCCGAAGTCGGCTTCGGACCGGCACCGTACCCGGGAGGACGCGTGCGATGGGGAGGGGAGCGTCCGGCCCGGGGGCTCAGGGGCGGCCGGGCACCGCCGAGCGGGCCGTCGACCGCTGCACGGCCTACGGAGTGTCGTCAAAGTGGCGTCGTCCGCCCGGAGGGCGGGGCCGGCGGGGTCTGGTGCGTGCGATCGCAAGGCGGAGGAGGGAGCCCGTGCGGAGCATCGGCGACCGACGACAGCTCGGCCTCCGAAGGCCTGCGCAGCCGAGCCGGGACGGAGCGAGCGGAGCGAGCTCAGTGAAGCGAGCGTGCGTGCCGGACCCCGCCGACCCGGGGCCACCTCCCAGCGGTAGCCGGCGGAGGGACTTCGACGACACGACCTAGCGGCAGGCCCGGCCGTCGTTGATGCAGCGCACCGCCCGGGCCATCAGGCCGTCCGACATCACGTTGATGAAGTCCCCGTGGTCGGTGACGGGCTTGTGCAGCTGCTCGGGAAAGCTGTCCACGGCGATACGGGCACCGGGCGGCACGCTGTAGACGATGCGCTGCACGAGCTGCGGGATGGCGGTGAAGCCGTTGCCGCAGCGGCCGTCCCGGGCCGAGGCGAAGGCCACGTGGGTGCGGTGGTTGGCGCTGTCGGTGTTGCGGCCGTCCCAGCAGCTCTGGAAGGTGAAGGTGCGGACCACGTCGCTGCCGCGCGGGCAGACCGGGTACTTGTCCTTGAGCTGCCGGTTCTCGAAGCCGGTGCAGCTCCAGGAGGCGTTGGCGTTGGCCGTGCCGTTGGTGAACGCCTTGGCGTCACCGGTGATGATGCGCAGGAAGCGGGGCATGGCGGCGACCTTGCCGACGGGGCTGCCCTTGAACTGGATGGTCACTTCCTTGGGGCCCAGGATCGTGCCGACGTTGGCGTCCTGGCCGCCGCCGGGCGCGTTCGCGTCCCGCTCCTGGCGGCCGTCGCGCAGGCGCAGCACCGGCCAGTAGTAGGTGGACTTGTCGCCGTTGCCACAGGTGGTGCCGGCGGCGGCAAGGCTTTCGTTGGTGGAGAAGGCGTCGGTGGAGACGTTGCCGACGTAGTCGTGCATGTGGTGGGCGCCGTTGCTGACACCCGGGGCGACGATGACGTTGTCGGGGTTGAAGTGGCCGTTCCTGTTGCGCCCGCAGAAGACGGAGAGGGAGCCGGTGGAGGCACCGGAGCGCAGTGCGGGCCTGCGGACGTTGGGGCGGACCGTGGTGATGGCGACGAAGTCGCGGCGGGAGGGTCCGCTGCGGCTGCCCGCGCTGCCCTGTCCGGCCGGGGCGTTCCGTATGCCCGGGGCGCTCTGTGCTTCGGCCCCGGCCGCTCCGGCGTCGGGCTCCACGGCTGCCTGCTTCATGGTGCAGGCGCTCAGTCCCTCGATGTCCGCGGGGCGCTCTGTGAACTGCCCGATGGCGTCGGCGACGCGGCCGATGCTCTCGTCGCGCTGCTCGCGCAGGGTACCGAGGAGCTGGGCTTCCTGGCCGTCGCGCCCGGCGGCCAGTCGGGCGTAGGCGTCGGCGAGCTGGGCGTCCAGGTCGGCGAGGTTGGTGTCGACCTCTGCGCGGGCCTGGTCGGGTACGGACCGCAGCCGGTCGCCCACGTCGGGGCAGTCGATGGTGGCCGTGACCACCGCCGCGCCGCCCTGGCCCTGCTGCTGCTCCTGCTCCTGCTCCTGCTCCTGGCCCTGTTGCTGCTCCTGGCCCTGGTCCCGGCCGGTGATGCCGGCGGAGGCCTGCTGCGCGATGAGGGTGACGCCGCCCGCCCCGATGGCCAGGGCGGCGGTGAGGGCGAGGACCTTGCGGGGGAACCGCGGGCGCTTGTGCCCCTGTCGGCTCGGTCGACTCATGCGATCACTTCACTTCGTCGGGAGGTTGGGGGTGGTGGGGGCGAGGCCGGGCGCGGATCCGCTGCCACTGCCGTTGGTGCTGCTGTTGCCGGGCGGTGCGCCTACTTCGAGCGACTCGAAGTCGACCAGGCCGCTGTCCTCCAGGACCGTGATGTGGTCCAGGACGGTGGCGTTGGCGTCCGTGGCCAGGGCGCGGACCATGGAGTTGCGGGTCTGTGCCCGGACCAGGGCCACGAGCGCGAAGACCTTGCCGTGTGCCCGGCGCAGCAGTTGGATGAAGATGCGTTCGTACGCGTCGCCCTGGGCCCGGTCGAGTTCGGACAGCCAGCCGCGCTGCTGTTCGTTGGGCTGGTTGGGCAGGTCGATGCCGAGGGCCTGGCCGACTTCGATGACGCGCCGGTCGAGTTCGGTGTGGCCTTCGACGAGGTGCTCGCCCGCGATGCGCACCGTTTCGCGGGTGCCGCGCTGCTGGGCCTGGCGGCCGGCGGGGAGCTCCCAGAGTCCGGCGAGCCGTACCTTGCGGACGAAGTCGCGGTCCTGGGCGGTCAACGGTCCGTACGGTGTGCTCAGGGTTCCGGCGCCGTCGTCGCCGGTGACGGTCGCGGCGGCCGCCGGTGACCTGCCGCCGAAGGCGTCCACCGGGATCAGCAGCGCGACCAGGGTCAGCGCCAGGGCGCCGATGACGACGCCTCCGGCGAGCACGTGTCTCGTGGTGTCCGGCAGTCCGCTGATGGACCGTCGACGCAGTGGCAGCACGGTGCCCTCCTCGCTCCGGGGGCCGGGCGGGGGTGCGCGGTCCGCACCGCCGTCCCGGGGTGCGACGGGACGCTAGTGCCGTTCACCACGGCCGACGGCAAGTGCATCACCATCGGACAAACATCCGGGCGGCCCGCGCGAACCCTGCTACAGTCACGCGCGCACCGCCGCCCTGCGGTTGCTTCGGGCGGATGTGCGCGTCTGGCTGCGGAACCGCTGACGGAGTCCGGTCCGGACCGGCAGGACCGCCCTTACCGTGGGGCGTCCTGGACCCGGCCGGTCACGACCAGGTTGCCGTCCGGGGTGCGCAGCGCAAGCTCACCGGTGCGGAAGTAGCCGTCGGCGGTGAAGGCGCGTGCGTTGTGGTCCGGCGCCCGGTAATAGCCGCGCAGGGTGTACGGACCGCGGGCGAGGAGTTCGCCGGCCTCGCCCTCGGGCACGTCTTTGCCGTCCGAATCGACGATGCGGATCTCGTCGTCGGGCGAGAGCGGGCGACCCTGCGTGGCGAGAGCGGTCCCGTCCGGATCGGCGGGCCGGGTGAGCGTGAGCAGCCCCTCGGGCATACCGAAGACCTGCTGTACGCGACAGCCCAGTTCGGTGCCGGTCCTTTCGGCGGTCGCCGCCCGGTGCGAGGGCGCGCCGCCGTGCTGCACGGGCTGTACGAGCTGTACGAGCTGCAGACTGCTCAAGTCGGCCCGGACCGTGGGAAGTGCGTCGAGCCAGAGCCGGGCGGTGGACGGCACCACCGACGTGAGGGTGACCCGCTCCCGTCCGATGGCCTCCAGGCATGCGGCAGGTTCCGGGTCGTCTGCCAGGACGACGGTGCCGCCGACCGAGAGGGTGCCGACGATGCCGGGGCTGCCGAGGGTGAAGCCGGACTCGGCGGGCAGCACGGCGAGATATACGTCGTTCTCGGTGAGGGACACCAGCTCGGCCGCGGCCCGCGCCTGGTAGACGAAGTCGTTGTGGGTGCGTGGTACGAGCCTGGGCGCCGCGGTGGTACTGCCGGAGAGCAGGAAGAACGCCACTTGGTCGGCGCTCTGCGCGAGCGGCCGCTCGGGCGGCGAGTCGATGGAGCCCAGCGGGAAGTAGTGGCAGCCCGAAGGGTCGGTCGTATAGCCGCCGTACGGGGACGAGGCGCCCGGCGCCTCAAGGGTGAACACCCGGCGCAGGAACGGTCCCCGGGCCGCGATGCCGGCGGCCATCGCCGTGTGGTCGAAGCCCTGGTACGTCGAGGGACCGACGTAACCGACCGCCTGGGTGACCTGCACGAGGTCGGACACCTGGGACGCGCGGTATGAGAGCGGGCACAGCACGGGGACCACGCCGGCGCGCATCAGCGCGAACACGGTGATGACGAACTCGGGCACGTTCGGCAGCTGGACGAGGGCCCGTTGGCCGGGCCGGAGGCCGAGCAGCCGGAATCCGGCGGCCATGCGGTCCACGCGACGGTTCAGGTCCGCGTACGTGATGCGGGTGCCGCCGTGCACGAGCGCGGTCCGCGGCCCGTACAGCAGGGCCCAGCCGCGCAGCAGGTTGTCCAGCGTGTTGCCACGCCAGTGCCCGGCCGCCCAGTAGCGGTCGACGAACTCCTCGGGCCAGGGCGTGCAGCCGTCGATCATGGATGACATTCGCTTCCTTCTGTACCCGCCGTCTTGACCTGGTGATCCAATTCCGTCAACACCCCCGCCCGCAATGCGCTTTCCGAACCATGGATGCCGCGGTCCATCAGCAGAAACGCCAAGGAGCACCGCTGGCCAGGAGCAACGGCCGGTCTCAGTGCACCGTGCGTGCACGCCGCGGTCCCGACCCGGTCAGCAGTGGCATGCGGCGCGGCTTCGGCGGAGCGGCTCCGGCACGGATACGCTCGCCGGTACGAGCGCCCCAGGAGGTCCCCCATGCAGGTGGCACGCCAGGTGGTCCGCGCCGCGCGCGCCTTCGACGGCGAACGCGTGCTGCCCGCAGGCGCGGCCGTGTTCGTCCAGGACGGGCGGATCGCCGGGGTGGAGGCCGCGGACGCTCCGGTCCCGGAGGGCTGGCAGCCGGTGGACTTCCCCGGGGCGACGCTGCTGCCGGGCCTCATCGAGATGCACTGCCATCTCGGCGCCGACAGCCGCGACGGCGCACTGGATCGGATGGCCACGGACGACGACGCCCGGCTGGAGCACGTCATCGACGACTCGCTGCGGCGCCAGCTAGCGGCCGGCGTCACCACGGTGCGCGACCTCGGCGACCGCAACTGGTCGGTCGTCCGCCGCCGCGACCGGGGCTGCGGGCCGGGTGTAGTGGACCGCCCGTCCCCGCTGATCGTGGCCGCCGGGCCTCCGATCACCACCCCCGGCGGTCACTGCGCCTTCATGGGCGGCGCGGCCCGGGGCCCGCAGCAACTGCTCGCGGCCGTGCGCGAGCGCGTCGAGCGGGGCGTAGACGTCGTCAAGGTCATGGGCAGCGGCGGGGTGTTCACCCCCGGAACCGATGTGACGCGCTGCCAGTTCACCCTGGACGAGCTGCGACTCGTCGTCGACGCCGCGCACGCGGCGGGCCTTCCGGTGACCGTGCACGCGCATGCCCTCGCCGCCGTGGAACAGGCCCTGGACGCCGGGGCCGACGGCATCGAGCACTGCTCCTGCCTGACCGCGGACGGCGTCCAGATCACCGACGGGCTGGTGGAACGCCTCGCCCGCCGGGGCACGGCGGTCTGTCCGACGCTCGGCATGACCGCGCAGGGCGTTCCGCCACCGCCCGTGCAGGCGCTGGTGGAACGCTTCGGCACCAGCATCGAGCAGCGGCAGCACACGGCCGCCCGGATGCACCGTGCGGGCGTACGCCTGGTCTCGGGCGCGGACGGCGGCATCAACGCCGCGAAGCCGCACGGCATCCTGCCCGCGGCCGTCGCCCATCTCGTCAACGGCGGCATTCCGGCGGACGCGGCGCTCGCCAGCGCGACGTCGGTCGCGGCGGACACGTGCGGGATCGCCGACCGCAAGGGCCGGCTCCGGCGGGGGCTGGACGCCGATCTCCTGGTCGTGCGCGGTGACCCGTTCCGGGACATGGCCGCGCTCGCCGACCCGGTCGCCGTGCTGGTCTCGGGTGCCCGGGCCCATCGCACGGGCTAGGTGTATTGACTCGCAGCGTTGTTGACGCGGCTGATGGGTGGCATGCCTTCGAGTGCGGTGTGGCAGCGGTGGTGGTTGTAGGTGTGGAGGAAGTCTGCCAGGGCTGCGGTCCGCTCGTCGTTCGAGGTGTAGGGCCGCAGGTAGGCCCACTCGTCGAGGAGCGTGCGGTTGAAGCGTTCGACCTTGCCGTTCGTCTGGGGCCGGTAGGCGCGGGTGAGCTTGCCAGCCGCGCCGAGATCGGCCAGGGCCTTCTTCCAGGCCCTGGCCTTGCGGTAGGACCAGGCGTTGTCGGTCAGCACCCGCTCGATCCTGTCGATGCCGTATCCGGCGAAGAACGCGGCGGCCCGGCGCAGGAAGTCCGCGCAGGTGTCGGCCTTCTCGTCGGTGTGGATCTGTTCATGACTGTTCCTCACGATGTGGAGGGGGCCGGGGCTTCCCAGTGGCCCTTGGCCCACGTACACCACTCGTGATTCGGAACTGAAGGGACGCAGGATGGGAAGCTAGGCGTTCGCGATGACCAGCAGGGTGCGGGCGACGGCCGGGCCCGTCAGGCGACATCGGTGCGGGACGTCACCCCTGTGGTGGGCGCTCTGGCCGGCGCGCAGGGTCAGCGGTTCCTCGTCCTCGAGCTCGAGGACGATCTCGCCCTCCAGGACGTAGAGGAAGTCCTCTCCGGGGTGCTCGAACCAGCCGCGCTCGCCCTGGCCTGGCTCGAAGTGGTGCTCGTACGCCTCCATCAGAGCGCTGCGGCCGCCGGGGATGAGTACCTGGGCCACCTGCCCCGCCGCCTCGCTCACCCGGATCACCTGCGGGTCGCTCTCGTGGCTGACCGCACCCGGTCGCGCGGGCGGCCTGAGGAAGGTGCCCGGCGTGACGTCCAGGGCTTCCGCGATCCGGTAGATCGAACTGAGGCTGGGCGTCGCGAGGCCGCGTTCGAGCTGGCTGAGGAAGGGCTGGGAGAGGTCCGAGCGGGCGGCGAGGACGGCCATGGAGACGCCGCGCTGTTTGCGGCAGCTCCGGATCACCCGTCCGACCTCGATCGCCTCGGGCGTGGGTTCGGGTCGAGACACGCAGGTGAAAGTACCCCATCGGCGATCGGCGATCCGGGGGGCCGGCGAGGTTTCGCACTGCTGCAACACCCCCGTCATAAGCCTGGTCAATTATTGACCTCACTTATCGACGACCGAGGAGCCGCCCCGTGCACGCCACCCCTTCACCACCCGGCCGGGCCCTCGGCCGGCTGGGCCCGGCCCTGGGCGCGGCAGGTGCCGTGCTCGCGCTGTGGTACCTGCTCGCCTGGTCCGGCGCGGTGGCTCCGGGACTCCTGCCCACGCCCGCCGAGACCCTGGCCGCACTCGCGGAGAGCGCCCGCAGCGGCGCGCTGGCCGCCGATCTCGGCGCCAGTCTGACCCGCGCGGGGCACGGTTTCGCGCTGGGCGCCGCCGTCGGCAGCGCACTCGGCTTCGCCACCGGCTACGTGCCGAGGCTTTCCGCCGCCGTCACTCCGGTCGTCTCCTTCCTGCGCCCGATCCCGGCCATCGCCCTGGTACCGCTCGCGACCGCCTGGTTCGGCATCGGGGAGACCGCCAAGCGACTGCTGATCGCGTACGCCGTACTGCTCGCCGTATGGCTCTACGTCCACGACGGCGTGTCCCGGGTCCCGGCCTCCCACCTGCGGGCGGCCCGGTCGCTGGGGGCTCCGCTGCACCGGCGGTTCACCGAGGTGCTGCTGCCCGCCGCCGCGCCCGCCCTGCTCGCGGCGCTGCGCTACGGGGCCTCGGTGGCGCTGCTCGCGCTGGTGGCCGCGGAGCTGGGCGGCGCGGACAGCGGTCTGGCGTACCGGCTCCAGGTGGACGGACAGTTCCTGCGCGTGGACCGGATGTTCGCCGGACTGCTCACGCTGGGGTTGCTCGGCGTGGCCGTCGACTCCGTCCTGGCCGCGATCGGCCGCCGGTTCGTCCACTGGGGCACGTCATGAGCCTGGCCGTACGACTGGAGGGGCTGTCCGTCGGCTACGGCGCCACCCTCGTCCTGGAGCGGACGGAACTGTCCTTCCCTGCCGGGTCGTTCACCGCTCTGCTCGGGCCGAGCGGGTGCGGCAAGTCCACGGTGCTGGGCGCGGTGGCCGGGTTCGTGCCGCCCGTCACCGGGAGGGTGACGGCGGGATCCCGGCCGGTGCGCGGGCCGGGACCGGACCGGGGCGTGGTCTTCCAGCACTACGCGCTCTTCCCCTGGCGCACCGCACGCGGCAACGTCGAGTTCGCGCTCAAGCGGCTCGGGCTGCCGCGCGCCGAACGCCGTCGGCGCGCCCTGGAGGCGCTCGCCGAAGTCGGCCTGGCGGACGGCACCGACAAGTACCCGGCACAGCTGTCCGGCGGCATGCAGCAGCGCGTGGCGCTGGCCCGCGCGCTGGCGGCCGAGCCCGAAGTACTCCTGATGGACGAGCCGTTCGGGGCTCTGGACGCCCTGACCCGGACCCGCATGCAGAGCCTGCTGCGAGAACTGTGGCAGCGCAGGGGCACCACCGTCCTGTTCGTCACGCACGACATCGACGAGGCACTGGCCCTCGCGGAGCGGGTCGTCGTGCTCGGCGGGACCCCGGGGCGGGTGCTCGCCGACCACGCCGTGCCCGCCGGACCTCCCGACCCGGACCTGCGCGCACTGATCGCACGGCATCTCGGCGCCGAGTAGGGCCCTCGGCGCCGGCCCGAGCCCGTAGGCCTCCCCCAGCCCCACCCCCAGCCCATCGCTTCGCTCCCCTGCCCCACCACCGTCCCCGGAAGGAATTTCCATGCTCAGACCCCGCGCAGTGGCCGCCCTGCTGGCCGCGGCCCTGTTCTGCGCCCTCACCTCGGCCTGCGCCGGCGGTTCCGGCCCCGCGGGCGACGGCCGCCCGGCCGTCTCCCTCGCCGCCAGCGACCACCTCGGCGGGGCACCCGTCTACGTGGCCCAGGAGCGCGGGCTCTGGTCCGCCGAGGGCATCGATGCCACCGTCACCACCCAGCCCACCGGGCGGGACGCCCTGAACGCCGTGCTCGGCGGTCAGGCGCAGCTCGGTGTGGTGGGAGACCTGCCCGCGGTCACGGCCGCGCTGGGCGGCCGCGAGCTGCGGATCGTCGCCGACCTGTCCCGGTTCTCCGACTGGCGCCTGCTCACCCGGACCGACCGGGGAGTCACCGGCTTCGCCGCTCTGAAGGACCGCAAGGTCGGAGTCCCGCAGGGCACGAACGTCGAGTACGCGCTGTCGCGGATGCTCGGCTCGGTACGGCTGACGCCCGCGGACGTCACCGTGGTGAACCTCGCCCCGAACCAGGTCACTCCGGCGCTCGCCCGCGGTGACATCGACGCGGGCGTGACGTTCCCCAGCTTCTACGACGCCGCGCGCACGGCGCTCGGCGAGCGCTACGCCGAGTTCGCGTACACCGGATACACCGCGCGGACCCTGCTGATCGCGGGCCCCTCGGCCGGCGCGGGGACCACCGCCGCCGTGCTCCGCACCCTGCAGCGCGCCCAGCGCGAGATCGCCGAGGACCCGGCCGGCGCCCGGCAGGCCGTGGTGACCCAGTCCAAGGGCGCACTGGAGGCCGGTTACGTCGACGCGTACCAGCCCCGCTACGCCTACGGCGCGTCCCTCTCCCCCGAACTGCTGGCCCAGCTGGTGGCGGAGGCCGCCTGGGCCAAGGCCGCCCAGGGGCTGCCGGGGGCCGCCGACCGCGCCGCACTGCTGCGGTACCTCGACCCCGGGCCCCTGACGGCCGTCGACCGGGCCGCCGTCACCGTTCGCTGAACCACGCCACGCAAGGAGATCCTCATGACCGTCGACCAGAACACCCTGCGCCGCCGCGGCACGGGCCTCATCGCCCACGACCCCGGGCGCAGCTACGGCGGCTACACCCTCTACACCCCGATCACCAGCGCCGGCGAGATCCACCTCGTCGACATCGAGGGCCGGTCCGTCCACACCTGGAACTCCCCGCACCCGCCCGGCCGTCAGGCGCAGCTCCTCCCGGGCGGGAACCTCTTCTACGCCGCCAAGGACACCGGCAGCCCGACCCTCTTCCCCATCTGGGACGTCTACCACGGCGGCATATTCCAGGAACTGGCCCCCGACTCCACGGTGATCCGCGAGGTCAGGCACCCCTTCCACCACCACGATGCCTCGCTGCTGCGCAACGGCAACCTCATCGTGACCGTCGTCGAACCCCTGGACCCGGCCGACGCGGCCCGGATCCGGGGCGGCATCCCCGGCTCCGAAGCCCCGGGCGGGGTGATCTACGGGGACGTGGTGTACGAGCTGACCTGGGACGGGGAGGAGGTGTGGCGCTGGGCCGCCATCGAGCACCTCGATCCCGAGGAGTTCCCGCTCGACCCACACTTCGCCCGTGAGCACTGGCCCATGGCCAACACCGTCAACGAACGCGCCGACGGCTCGATCGTGGTGGGCTTCCGCAGCGTGTCCTCCGCAGTGGCCGTCGACCGCGCCGACGGGTCCGTGCTGTGGCACATCGGTCCCGAGGTCCTGGCTCAGCAGCACCACCCGCACGAGCTGGCGGGCGGCAACATCCTGGTCTTCGACAACGGCACCTACCGCGATACGACGTCCGTGCCGTACTCGCGGGTGCTGGAGCTCGACCCGCGCACCGGCAGGGAGGTGTGGTCCTACCAGGACAACCCGCCGCAGAACTTCTACAGCCCGTACATGTCCAGCGCCCAGCGCCTGCCGAACGGGAACACCTTCATCGCCGAGGGCTCCTTCGGGCGGCTCTTCGAGGTGACGCCCGGCGGTGACGTGGTGTGGGAGTTCGTGGTCCCGCAGTTCCGGTCCTTCGGGGAGGGCGTGGGCCTGGAATCCTCGGCCGGCGCCCAGAACTCGGTGTTCCGCGCCTACCGTTACTCCGCCGACCGGCTGCCGTGGCTGGCAAAGGCCGTCACACGCTTTTAATGCCGTGTGCATGGCCATCGGGCCGGTGCTCTTCGGATGATCGAGTCCCGTCCGCCAGAGCCAAGGAGCCTCCGATGCCCACCCGCCGCCGCTTCCTCGCCGGGTCCGCGGCATCCCTCGGCCTCGCCTCGCTCTCCGCCGCACCGGAGGCACAGGCGGCGTCCCGGTCGCCGCAGGCGGCGCCGTCCGCGGCGGCCGCCGGCACGGCGGCTCCCAACCTCATCGTGATCCTTGCCGACGACCTCGGCCACGGTGACCTCGGCGCGTACGGCCAGAAGCTGATCACCACACCACGGATCGACCAACTCGCGTCCGAGGGACTGAAGTTCACCGATGCCTACTCGACGGCCGCCGTCTGTGCGCCGTCCCGCTGCTCGCTGCTCACCGGCCTGCACACCGGCCACTCCGCCGTACGGGCCAATCCCAACGGGACCCCCGGCGCGCTGAAGGCCGGTGACACCACCTTCGCCGAAGTGCTGCGCGCCCGCGGCTACCGGACCGCGGTGATCGGGAAGTGGGGCTTCGGACCGGAGGAGGGCGACCAGCCCAGCCATCCCAACTCCCGTGGTTTCGAGGAGTTCTACGGTTATATCGACCACGGGCACGCCCACGAGTACTACCCGCAGTACCTGTGGCACAACGGCGCGAAGGTGACGATCGCAGCCAACGCGAACGGCGCGAAGGGCGCCTACGCACCCCAGCTCCTCGAGCAGCGCGCGCTCGAGTTCATCGGCGCCCACGCCGCCGAGCCCTTCCTGCTCTTCCTCACGCCCACCGTGCCGCACGCACCGAGCGACGTCCCCGACGTCGGCGCGTACGCTGCCCGCACCTGGAGCCAGCAGAACAAGGGCCACGCCGCCCAGGTCACGTACTTCGACACCCTCGTGGGGAAGGTCGCCGACCGGCTGCGGGCGCTCGGCATCGCCGAGAACACCGTCGTCCTCGTCACCAGCGACAACGGCCCGCACGAGGAAGGCGGGGTCAACCCCGACCTGTTCGACGCGAACGGCCCGCTGCGCGGCTACAAGCGCAACCTGTACGAGGGCGGGATCCGCGTCCCGCTGATCGCCTGGTCCCCGGGCCGGATCGGCGCGGGGACCAGCAGCCGTCCCACCCCGCTCACCGACGTGCTGCCCACCCTGGCGGAACTCGGCGGCGCACCGGCACCCACGGACATCGACGGGCTGTCGGCCGCCCCGCTGCTCGCCGGAAGCCCGGACGCCGCCCGCCACAACCACCTGTACTGGTACCGGGACGAACGCGGCGTCACCAGCCGCGCCAACGCCCAGGACGACGGCCGCGCCACCTGGCTCGCCGAGGCCGTGCGCAAGGACGACTGGAAAGCCGTGCGGTTCGCCCCCGTCAGGGACCACGCACTGCCCGACGCACAGTGGCAGGTGGAGCTGTACGACCTCGCCACCGACCTCGGCGAGCAGCGCAACGTCGCCGCCGCCAACCCCTCCGTGGTGACCGGCCTGGTCGCCCTCATGCGGTCCTCGTGGGTGGACACGTACGTCCGCAAGCCCTTCGGCGTCCGCGCGCAGGTCCAGGGGCCGGCCGTGCCCGGCCACGCATTCACGGTCACCGCGACCCTGGGCAACGGCTCGGGCAGGCCCTGGACCGGTGCTCTCCTCGCGCTGCGCGCCCCGGTCGGCTGGCAGGTCCAGGCGACCACCGCGACCGGTCAGGACCTGCTGGCCGCCGGCGCCGCGCTGACCACGACCTGGCGGGTCACCCCGCCCGCGACGGCCACCCCGGCCACGCAGTGGACGCTGACCGTCGACGGCACCGCGCAGTCACCGACCGGGCCGCTTCGCCACTCCGTCACAGAACGGGTTTCCACGGTGCCGCCGGCGCCGGTCGCCGACGCGTACCTGAGCGATCTCGAGTGGGTGTCGGCCGCCAACGGCTGGGGGCCGGTGGAACGCGACCGGTCCAACGGGCGCAAGGCGGCCGGGGACGGCACACCGATCTCCTTCGGCGGAGTCACGTACACGAAGGGCCTCGGCGTCCACGCAACCTCCGAGATCGTCTACCACCTCGGCGGAACGGCCGACCGCTTCACCGCGCTCGTCGGCATCGACGACTTCTCCACGAACCAGGCCGCGACCGGCGCGACCAAGGCCTCGGTGCGTGGCGACGGGAAGGTGCTGTTCACCAGCGGCAAACTGACCGGCGCGGGCGGCCCCGTGCAGGTGGATGTCGACGTACGCGGCGTGAAGCTGTTGCACCTGGTCGTCGAGGACGCCAATGCCGGTACGGCGCTCGACCACACCTCCTGGGCCCTCGCCCGGGTGACCGTGCGCTGAGGCCGGGTGACCGTACGCCGAGCCGCGGGGGGGGGGGGGGGGGGGGGGGGGGGGGGGGAAGGGGGCCACCCGCCCCCCCCCCTTCCTCTATGGGTGGGTGGGGGGTTGTGGGTGGGGGGTGCAAAACAATCGGAGG
>NZ_JBVJWO010000030.1:0-975 GCF_055602345.1 Streptomyces sp. NPDC037401 | reverse complement strand
GAACACAACTCCGTGCACCCCCCCCCCCCCCCCTCCTTTCCCCCCCGCCGGTTCCCCCCCCCCCGCCCCCCCTCGCCCCACCCCCCCCCCCCCCCCCCCCCCCCCCGGCCCGCCCCCGGTGCGGTCCGCGGCCACCCGGAATCCGATGTTCCCGGTGGAGCTGTCGGGCGTGTTGGAGCTGCGGGCCGCAACCCGGTAGCGGTTGCAGTACGAGTCGTGGCAGAGGTGGGAGCCGCCGCGCATCACCCGGCCGGTACCGGGCGTGAACCGGTCGGCGCACCATTCCCATACGTTGCCGACGACGTTGTGGAGGCCGAACCCGTTGGGGCGGAAGGACTCCGCCGGGGCGGTGCCCTCGTAGCCGTCCTCCGCGGTGTTCAGCGTGGGGAAGTCACCCCGCCAGATGTTGCACATGTGCCTGCCGTCCGGGGCGAGGTCGTCGCCCCACGGGTAGCGCCGCTGCTCGAGCCCGCCCCGGGCCGCGTACTCCCATTCGGCTTCGGTGGGCAGGCGCGTACCCGACCAGGCGCAGTAGGCCTGGGCGTCGTTCCAGGAGACGTGCACCACGGGATGGTTCCGGCGCGCGGTGACGGACGAACCGGCACCCTCGGGCCGGCGCCAGCTCGCGCCGGAGACGGCCCGCCACCAGGGGACGGCCGCCACGGACGGGGACACGGCGGCGACGGCTTCGGGCAGGAAGCTGCCGAACACGAAGGGTGCCCATGAGGAAACGGCCGCCCGGCAGTTCGATCAGCCGCGGGGCGGCCCGCTGGGCGGCGGCGACCCGTGGCTGCGGCGCCGGGGAGAGCGCAACAGCGGTGGGGTCGCCGTGTCCGGGGGTGCAGCAGGACGTCATGGGGCTCCCCCGGTTCAGCTCTTGACCAGCAGGCCGCGGGTGCGCAGGACCCGGCGTTCGAGGGGGCTGAAGACGAGGAGGTCGATGGCGATGCCGACGATGAGGATGAGGAGGATGGC
>NZ_JBVJWO010000029.1:0-101099 GCF_055602345.1 Streptomyces sp. NPDC037401 | reverse complement strand
CAACGGGTCCAAGCTCAGCCATGACAGGCAACCTACCGACTCTCCGCCGTGGCGGGAGCATCAGGCCCCGACATCACGCTTTCAACCTCGGTAACTTCGGCTCGTTGGGGTGAATCGTTGCGAAGTCCCTGATGGGTGCGGGTGGGTGCCTGCATTCGTGGTGCGCGAGGTATGCGGATGGGGCGGGCCGACCCCTGCAGGACATCGGCGTCGGGAGACAGTACGGATGCAGGCGGCCGAGCTGTTCCTGCAGCAGATCGCGGTGTCGAGCACAGGCAGGCCGGGTCAGACCACCTGGTGTTGCGTCAGCCCGTGACTCCGGGCACGACCAGGCCGGTTTCGTACGCGATCACCACCGCGTGGGTCCGGTTCTGCGCGCCGAGTTTGGTCAGCACGTTCCCGACGTGCGTCTTCACCGTCTCCAGGCTCACCCTGCACGACTCCGCGATGTCCGGGTTGGACCGGCCGGTGGCCATCAGGCGCAGCACTTCCTCCTCCCGGCCCGTCAGCGCCGCCCGCGGCAGTGCTTCGGCGGATCTCAGTGGGCGGGCGGTGACCATCTGACGCAGGGCCGCCGGGAAGAGGATCGCCTCGCCCGCCGCGACCACCCGCACCGCCTCCGCGATCTTGGGGACGGGGAGCCGCTTGAGCACGAAGCCGCTGGCCCCGGCGCTGAGTGCGGCGGTGACGTAGTCGTCGTTCTCGAAGGTGGTGATCACCACGACTTTCGGCGGGTCGGCCGGCCCGGCGAGGAGCTGCCGGGTGGCCTCTATGCCGTTGCAGCGCGGCATCCGTACGTCCATCAGGACCACGTCCGGCCGCAACTTCCGCGCCCGCTCGACTGCTTCGGTGCCGTCGACGGCCTCCCCGACGACGACGATCCCGGGCTGCCTTGCGAGCAGCATGCGCAGACCGCTGCGGGTCACCTCGTCGTCGTCCGCGATCAGGAGGGTGGTGCAGCCGGAGGCGCCGGCGGTGTCAGTGGCGACGGCTAAGCTCGCGTCGGGGCTGGTCGCGACCGCTGCGCTCGCTTGTGAGCCGATCATGCGGGCAAGCGTACCGGCAGCCGGACCGCGAGCCGCCAGTGCTCCGGTCCGTCCGGACCGGCCTCGATCTCGCCGTGCAGGAGCCGCACGCGCTCCAAGAGGCCGGGCAGGCCGTGCCCGGACGTCGGGAAGGCACCCGGGCTCATTCCACTTCCGGCTCCGGTCCGGTTGACCACCTCGAGCTCCAGCGAGTCCGGCGTGGCCGCCACCTTGACCCGGATCGGACCGCCCGCTCCGTGCCGCAGCGCGTTCGTCAGCCCTTCCTGCAGGATCCGGTACGCCGCCCGGGAGAGCGTCCCCTGCACCTGCGCATGGTCGCCCGACAGCTCCGGCTCCACCACCGCGCCCGCGTGCCGCAGCCGGTCGAGGAGCTCGGGCAGGTCGGCCAGGGCCCGGGCCGGTGCCGTCCCCGCCTTCTCCTCGCGCAGCATGCCCAGCACATAGTCCAGGTCCTCAAGGGCCGCCCGGGTCGACTCCTCGATGCTGCGCAGGGCGGCCCGCGCCGCCACCGGGTCGGCACAGAGCACCTCGCCCGCCACCGCTGCCTGGATCGTGGCGGCCGTCAGGGTGTGCCCGATCGAGTCGTGCAACTCGTGGGCCAGCCGGTTGCGTTCGGCCAGTACCCGCTCCCGCTCGGCCGCCAGCGCGAGCCGCTCGGCCGGCGACGGACCCAGCAGCCTCGGCGCCAGCCACCGCAGGGCGTACGTCACCGCCAGGCACAGAGCCGCCGCCAGCAGCAGGCAGCCGAGCGCCGCTGCCCAGCTCTGCCAGCCGCTTTCCGCCCGCAGCGACCAGCCGTTCACACTCACCCCGGCCTCGGCGCCGGCCCAACCGCCGGGAAGGAGCAGGCCCGCGATGAACAGCAGGACGCTCAGCTGCGCCCCCGCCCACCCCAGCACCACATGCGACAGCAGCCAGAGCGGGGTCCGCAGGCGGTCGGCGCCCGATGTCGTGGAGGAAGCCGCCCTGTCACCGGGCGGGCCCGCACGTCGGCGCTCGCCCACGGGGTCCGGCAACGGCACTGCCAGCATCCGTCGGGCGCAAGCGATCAGCACCCGCCGCGTGGTACGAGCCAGCCCGATCACACCGATCAGCACGGACCAGACCAGCACGGTCAGAGCGAACTGCACTCCCACGGAAGCGGATGACCACGCCACCGCCGGTAGTGCCGCGAAAGGCAGCAAGGGAAGGCTCACCAACGCGCCGCAATAGGCGAATAGCGCACCCGAATACGTGGAGCCGCGCAGCAGCGGCCGGATTCCTCTGAACATGGCCAGGCAAGTATGACCGGGCGGCCCAGCGGCGTCCTCCCCCGATCGGGGGAGCGAATTCTCCCGCCTTCCCGCGACGTGTCCGGGCGTCCGCGAAACCAGAATCGGTGTCTCACCAGTGACGGGACGGAAGGACGGGCTGATGAACGCTCAGGGGATCGAGACGCCGCTGAATCACACGGCGTCCGCTCAGGACCGGGCCGTACGGAGTCGGACGGCACCGAACGGAAGGGCACCGGGCCTGACAGCACCGAAGAACAGCCTGGCCACGGCCGCCATGACACTGGGCGTCATCGGCCTGTGCACCTCGGTCGTCTTCATCGGCGGCCTGCTCGCCGTGATCGGTCTGATCCTGGGCATCGCCGCGCTGACAACGGCCAAGCGGACTGGCACAGGCCGTGCCAAGGCGGCCACCGCCGTGGTGACGTCGTCCCTCGCAATCGTAGTGTCCGGGCTGGTCGCCGTCTTCATGGTCTGGTACGCGAACAAGACGCAGGAGTGCTACCAGCCCGACAGCTTCCACCAGTACACGCAGTGCGTCCGCGAGCACCTGAACGGAACGGCCTTCCCGTTCCCTCACCGGTGAACCGACTGCCCACTCTCCTCGACAAGGACGAGCAACATGGTGCGAAGCAGAAACACCCGCAAGGCCCCCCTACTCGCCGCCGGCCTCGCGGCGGCCGCCCTTTCGGCGCTGACGCCCGCAACGGCCTTCGTCGCGTCCACGGCTTCCGGCGCCTCCCCTGCCAAGGACCCCCTGCGGCAGTACACGCAGCAGAAGCTCCAGTGGAAACGCTGCGACGCGAAGGGCCCCGCCGCCTTCCAGTGCGCGACGCTCAAGGTGCCACTGGACTACAGCGACCCCGGCGGCAAGACGATCGGCCTCGCGATATCCCGGCTGAAGGCGGGCAGCGCAAAGGCACGTCACGGCGTTCTGCTGCTCAACCCGGGCGGCCCCGGCGCACCGGGACTGCAGCTGCCTGCCGACCCGCTCGTGAAGTTCCCCGCGGAAGTGAAGCGGCGGTACGACCTCGTCGGCTTCGACCTGAGGGGCGCCGGGCGGAGCTCTCCCCTCAGCTGCGGGCTGACCGCCGAGGAACAGGCCGACCAGCCCTACAAGGCGGAGACCTTCGCGAACGACGTGGACCGGGTCCGTACCGTCGCCGGGAAGTGCCGGGCCAGGGCCGAGGGCATGCTGCCGTACCTCACCACCCGCAACAGCGCCCGTGACATGGACGTCATCCGCGCCGCGCTGGGCGAGACGACAATCTCCTACCTGGGGTTTTCCTACGGCACCTACCTCGGCGCCGTCTACATGCAGCTGTTCCCCCAGCGGGCCGACCGGATCGTGCTGGACAGCGCGACCGACCCGACCCGGATCTACCGGGGGATGTTCCAGGACATGGCGGAGGCGGCCGAGCAGGCTTTCACGCGCTGGACCGCATGGACCGCCCGTCGGCACACGACCTACGGGCTGGGCGACACTCCGGCCCAGGTCCGCAGGACCTACTGGGACCTGATCGCGCGGGCGAACCGCAAGCCCATCTCCTTTGGGGGACAGCCCCTCACCGGCGACGGCATCCGTGCCGACAACCGCACGTTCTTCCACGTCCGGAAGGCCGCCGAACGGATCGCCGGGCTGAAGAAGGCGGCCAAGGGCAAGAACCCGGCTCCGTCCGGCACGCCCGGTCAGGTCCAGGAGCCCGACGACAACTACGCCTCCATCGCCTGGTCCTTCATGTGCGCTGACACCCGCACCTGGTCGCACGACCCTGAGGAGTACCGCCGCGAGGCGATCCGCGACAAGGCCCGATATCCGCTGTACGGCGACTTCGCGGCCACCATCACACCATGTGCCTTCTGGGAGCAGGGCAGCGAGCCGCAGACCAAGGTCGACAACAAGGTCGGTGCGCTGATCACGCAGAACGAGTGGGACTCTCAGACGCCCCTCTTCGCCGCTCGGGCCATGCACCGGGCCCTGCGCGGCTCCCGGATGCTCACCGTCGCCGGCGGCGAGGGACACGGCGTCCTCTACGCGCCGGACAGCAGTCCCTGCGCGGACAAGGCCGTCACGGTCTACCTGATCACGGGCAGGCTCCCCGCCAAGGACCTGACCTGCCAGGCTACGGCCGGGCAGAGGTAGCAACCTCGCACGTTTCCCGCCCCAACACCTCCGAGCTGCCCGGGAACGCACTACCGTCTCTGACCCTGAGCCGTCCCGGAATCTGGACCTGCGGCGGCTCGCCGATCGTCCCGGGTTACGTGGTCACCGCCTACGCCCGCTACGGATGCAACGAGGTCGGCGCCTGGATGCACAGGGTCGCGAAGGTCGGCCTGTGGACCTGCCCCAGCTCGCCCATCCCGGCCGGCTTCCGCTCGACCACCCACTATCCGAGCGGCTGCAACGGCCTCGGCTCCTGGTACCTCGCCGCCGCCTGAACCCTGCCGCGCGCCGGAGGCACCGTACCTCGTGCGGTGCCTCCGGCGCTTCGCCCCCGGCCACCCGGCTCACCGCTTGCGGACGACGGGTACTCCACGGGTCGGGAAGGCCAAGTCGAGCGAACGGGGTGTGGGAGAAGGGGGTGGCGGGGGATAATCAGCTTCATGATCGTGCACGACAGTGGTGAGCAGGGTGTGTCCGCGGAGCAGGTTCTGCGGGCCCGGTATGCGGGGCGGCTGCCCGCTTCGCTGGACAAGCTCACCGGCCCGCGCACCGGTGTGGTGGACCTTCCTGGGCATGTGGCGTGGTCGGGGCTTCGCACCTTCGATCTGGACCGGCCGCGACTGCGCATGAGCCTGTACCGGACGGTGCTGGCGGAAGGTCTTCATGAAGATCTTCTGCATTACCTCGACCGCGATCTGCTCATCGAGCAGTGGCCCGTGCTGCGGACCCTGATCAGCCGGCACATCCGCGCCGTGTGGGAGGACGCCTTCCCCGAGCTCGCCGCCGTGGCCGGCGCGGGCGGGGCGGGTCCCGCGGCTGCGTGAACCTCACCGACCTGCACCGCCGGCTGCTCGCCGCCGTCATCGAGATCGGCTCCCGCTACCCGCTCGTCCTGGCCGGCGGCTACGCCGTCCAGGCCCACGGGCTGGTCGACCGGCTCAGCCAGGACCTCGACGTCGCCACCCAGGACCCGGCCCCCATGCCCGACATCGCGGAGCGGCTGCGCACCGGACTCGCCGCACGCGGCTGGCAGGTCCGGGTGATCGACGTCGACCCCCTCGCGGCGCGCCTGATGGTCACCGACGCGGTCACCGGCGAGGACTGCGAGGTCGACATCCTCAAAGAGCACTTCTGGACCACTCCCGTCGACACCGCCTACGGGCCTGTCCTCGCCCTCGACACCGTCATCGGTACCAAGGTGCGTGCCCTGGCCGACCGCGGAACCGCCCGCGACCTCATCGACGTCCACGCCGCCCACCGCCTCCACGGCCTGCGCGACCTCGAGCGCCTGGGCGCCCGGCACGCCCGCGACGACGGCTTCCTCCTCGAAGACCTCCGCGACCGGCTGACCGGCTCCGACTGGATCGACGACAGCGAGTTCACCAAATACGGCCTGGACGAGGCGGCGATCACCCAGCTGCGCGCCTGGGCGCTGGACTGGGCAGCCGGCATCGACCAACGCCTCCAACACGACACACACGACGACTGACTCGTCGCGCCAGCCCGGCCTCGACCTCGACGAGGGCGAGGACCGGCTGATCTTGACACACACCGGTGCCGGCTCCTGCCGTGAGTACTAGACAGCTCCACCACACCGGAGGTCTTCGCCGTGATCAAGACCCGCGACTGTCAACAACGCTCGTGACCAATACACCTGGCGCCGTGTGAAGCAGGTCAGCGGTACGGGGCGTCAGCTGCCATCCGCACTCCTCACAGTCCTCGTCTTCGCCCTTGCAGGGGCAGGCCTGAGTGTCGAAGAGCGCGGCAAAGTTCGGAGTCTTGCTCTCGCTCGCCGGCCTGGTTCGCTGCTCTCGCAGGCGCCAGCCGTGAGTGAACCGAGCGACAACCGATCGCCTGCTCCAATCGGCCAGCTCGTCCCCGTCTTCGGGGCTGAGCACCTCCGCGGAACTCTGGTCTTCGGGCGTCTCGGTTCCGGCAACACCGGATCCTCGGTGAGGGTCATCACGGCCCGGATGAGGTCTCGCGGATCGTCATCGCCGAGTTCGGACGGCGGTCAGCACGTCGGCGATGGCCAGGAGGGGACGGACGGAGACTGCGGCGGTCTGCGCGGGGTCCAGGCATCGCGGGGCCGACACGGCATCCGGTGAGGTCAACGCCGACCAGCCGCATGCCAACGGCCCCACCTGAGATGGTGGGGCCGCAGCATGTGGGGTGGGGCTCAGACCAGCGCTGTGACCGGCTTCGCGCCGGTCACTTCAGGGGTGTTCCCGTCGGTGCGCCCTCCTGGCCCTGCCAGCCCGATCCGCGTTGCACCTTGAGGCTCTGACAGACGACGAACCCGTCGTGGAGTCCGTCCGTAACGCGGAGCTTCATGAATTTACTGGCGTGCCGATCCGGGATTTTCAGGAATCGTTCGATCTCGTCGTCGAAATCTATCTCCGAAACCTGGAGCGATGGATAGACAGAGAGGGTCTTCATCGCGAGCACATTGCCGAATACGAGGTCCACAAAGTCCGTGAATTCTTCACCGGGGCGGCCGCGCAGCGTCAGCTTTCCGTGAGATTTATGATAGCCCCAGAGATGGAAGGCGTGACTGAAATGAAGAGGAAGACGGGAATTGGTGAAACTCATTCGTCAACCACCTCCTCTGCGAAGGGATTCTTGCCTGGCTTACTGCCGTCGAACCACTGGACTCGATCCTGCACGCTCTTGGGAGCGTCTCTGATCATAGCAAGTTCCCAGGCTGTGAGGTCGGAGGCATACGGATTATTAACGTCCGCAGTGTTTGCCCACGCCTTTGGGTCCCTGATTCCCTGCAGGTTGAAGTAAATCTTGGTGCTGCTCGAAGGGTCGAGCGCCGCACGAACCACCTGCTCAAAGTTCTTGCCGTGCGCATCCCACTGCTCCCAGTACGACGCGTTGTGACGGTCCGCGAAATCCAGGAGACCATAGGGGTCGTCATCAGGCTTCGTGAGACCGAGCGCGATTTTGTCGCAGTCGCTGTTGTGCACCAGGACGGCAGCCGACCCGACCATCACGTAATACGTGTGCAGGTCGGCCACGGTGAGATTGTACGTCCGCGCGTGGCTCTCGTAGGAGCGGTTCTTCGTTACGTGAACCGTTTTCCCGGAGCTGGTCTGGAGTTCGTCGCCCGGCCTGAGTTCACGCGCTTGCAGCCACTGCTTGATCGAGGGACTCCAGAACGGGTGCTCGAAGGTCGCCGCGAGCTTTCGCAACCCCTGGTCGGTCCGGATCGTCAGTTCACTGAAATGTTTGTCAGCTTCGGTGACGATATGCCTGGTGACCGTTTTTCCTGCCGACTCACCAGTCAGCGGGTCGGTGGCGCGCACCTTTTCGCCGACCTTGATGTCCTCAATCTTGCGGCTGCTCCCATCAGCCATAAGGACCCTGGTGCCCGGAAGGAAGCATTGGCACCCGGCGAGACTCCGGGCCAGTATCGAGGTACCGACCTTGAGGGCCCGGAGTTTGGAGTTCATGACGACGTCTTGGGTTAGCTCGGCGCAGGACCAAAGGCCGTCGAGACCGCTGCCGTTGAAGCAGTTGTAGAACTCGCTGAGCCCGAGGAGTTCGTCCTTGATGAACTTCACATCGTCGTCGTACGGCTCCAGCGCCTCGCCGAACTCCGTCGCGAGCATGCACACCGGCTTCCTGATGCACCAGTACGCGTACTCCTTGTCGGTCATGCAGTCGGTGCCGGCGAAGCCGCACCGGTACTGGCGCCGTGCCTGCTCCCCGGGGTCGTTGCGGCGTCGTTCCTCGGCCTCCCAGTACTTCTGGGTGTAGGTGTCGAAGGCCTCCTTGGAGGCAACCATCGCGGCGTCGAAATGCTTGCCCGCTGCGAGGGCGGAGTCCTTGGCCCGTGCGGCCGCCGCCCAGGCCAGGGAAGCGGAGGTGCGGGCGGACTGCGCCGACAGTTCGGCGTCGGCCGCGGATGCCTCCGCTTCCTTCGCGGCCTTCTGGGCCCGCGCGGACGCCTCGCGGGCGGCCTTGGCGGACTGGGCCGCCCGGTTCGCGGCCTCCCTCGCCTTCTCCGCCGATGCCGCGGCCTGGTCGGCGTAGCCCTTCGCCTCCTTGGCGGACGCGGCGGCCTGGAGGGCGTAGCCGTTGGCCTCCTCCGACTTGTCGCGTGCCAGCGCGGCGACCTTGCCCGCTTCGGCGGCGTCCTGATGGGCGGTGGCGGCGATCTCGGCCGATTCGGACAGGAGGGCCAGCATCCGCTCCTGGTGGTTGGCCGCGAGCAGGTCCTTGCGCTGGGCCCTGTACTGGCCGTTCTGGATGAACTGGTGGACTTCGGTGTCGGAGCTGTGGACGGCGATCTGTGCCGCGGCCTTCAGCTCCGGGCCTCCGGTGGAGGCGAGCTTCGCGGCGAGTACCCGTTCGTCCTCGCTGCGCGCGGCGTGCTGCCCGGTGTCGATGAACGCGCGGTACTTGGCCGGGTCGTTGGACCTGAGGACCTCCCTGCCCTTCTCCTGGAGGATCTCGCCGCCTCCGGCGATGATCTGCGCGACGTGGACGCCGAACTCGTCGACACTGACCTGGTTCTGGCCGGTGGTGAGGAAGGTGCTCACGGCCCGGGCGTCGCCCTTGAGGGCCTGTTCGGCGGCGGCGCGCATGCCGGCGGATCCGGTGTCCTCGGCCATGCGGGCGACGAGGGCTCGCTCGTCCTGCTGGTCGGCCTCGACCCAGCCGGTGCGGGCGTAGGCGCCGATGTCGGCGTCGGAGCCGGCCAGTGCGACCTGCGCGGAGATCTCGCTCCAGCCGCCCTGGGTCTGTGCCGTCTCCAGGGCCACCTCGCGTGCCTCGGCGGCGATGGCCTTGACGTCGGCCCCGGGCTTGGATGCCTCGACGGAGAGGGCCTTCGCCCGGTCCTCGAGCTCCTTGGTCTGCTGTGCGGCCGTGGCTTTGGCCTTGCGGCGCTGCTCTTCCTCGGCGCGC
Organism: Streptomyces sp. NPDC037401; assembly: GCF_055602345.1. Taxonomy (NCBI): domain Bacteria; kingdom Bacillati; phylum Actinomycetota; class Actinomycetes; order Kitasatosporales; family Streptomycetaceae; genus Streptomyces; species Streptomyces sp. NPDC037401. The sequence goes on along the minus strand of NZ_JBVJWO010000029.1, from coordinate 91,701 downwards.
AGGTCGCTGGCGTGCTCCAGGCCGGCGTTGGTCCGGGCGAGGAGGCGTTCGGCTTCGATTTCGCGGGCGATCGTGTACACCCGCTTGGCCTGCTCGACCGCTTCGCTGGCATCCTTGGCAGCCGTGGCGGCCGCTTCCGCGTGTGCGGTGGATTTCACCGCGGCGGTGGCGGCTTCGCCTGCGTGGTCGGCGGCCTCGTCGGCGGCGTTCGCCGCCTTCTCCGCGTGATCGGCCGCGGAGTTGGCGGCGATGCGGGAGTCCCGGGCGGCTCCGGCGGCCTTACGGGCGAGGGAGGCCGCCATCTCGGCGGCGCGCTTGGCCTCGTTGGCGTACCGGCGGGCGGTGGCGGCGGCGGCACGGGCCTGGGCGGAGCTGGCTCCGGCCTTGTCCTGGGCGTCTCCCGCGTCGCTGGCGGCCTGTCCGGCCGCCAGGGAGTTCAGCGCCGCGCCGACTGCGGCGAGCGCGGCGTCGGCGGCTCCGTGGGCGGATGCCTCGGCCTGGGCCGATGCCTCGGCGATGCCGCGTACGGCCTTGACGATGTCGCGGGCGTCTTCTGCCGCCTCGCGGGCCTTCTTGGCTCCGAACTCGTTGGTTGCCGCGTCGGCGGCGGCGTTGTTGGCGCGGGTGGCGGCCTTCGCCGCGGCGGCGGCGGCGCTGGCCGCCTGGGCTGCCGCGTTGGAGGCGACGCGGGCGGCGTTGGTGGCCGCGCGGGCGGCGGAGATGGCCTGCTGGGAGGCGGCGGCAGCCTGGCGGGCGAACTCGGCGGCGCGGGATGCCGCTGCGCCGGCCTTCAGCGCATCTCCCTTGGCGGCCTCGGTCTCCCGTGCGGCCGTCTGGGCGGCGAGCTTGGCGCGCTCGGCGGCCTTGACCGCGCGGTCCGACTCGGACTTGGCGGCGACGTACTCTTCCTTCGCCTGCCGGCCCGCTTCGCGGACCTGCTGGGCGAGCTGGGCGATCGTGGCGTGTTCTTCGTCCGCGGCGCGCGCCGTGTGCTGCTCGACCTCCAGGAAGTCCCGGATCTCCTCGGCCGAGCCGCGCAGGGCGATCCGGCCGGCCGTGCGAACGTTCTCTCCGCCGACACTGAGGATCTGCGCCACCTGCACGCGTTGGTCTTCCTCGCGCCAGACGAGGCGGTCTTGGCGCAGGAACTTCTCGATGTCCCTCTGCGAGCCCAGGAGCGCGGCACGGCCCTTGGCCTGTTCCATGGGGCCCGCGGTGTTGACGATCTGGGCGACCTTGAGCCGCTGGTCCTCGTCGTAGGGCGCCTTCCACCCCCCGGCCAGGAACGCCTTGGCGTCGGCAGGAGTACCGGTGAACGCCTTGTGCGCGGCTTCCTGGACGTTCGGACCGCCGACACTGCCCATCTGGGCGGCGGCGACGCGGTCGTCCTCGACCGCAATCCCGGCGGCCTGATCGAGGAACCTCGTGACCTCGGCATCACTGCCGGTCAGGGCCACCTCTGCGGCGGCCCGGATGCCCGGCCCGCCGTCTTTCCACAGCTGCACCACGCGGCCGCGGTCGGTGGGCGGAATGACGTAACCGGCCGTCGGTGCCGGATCCGCAACCGGCGGGATTTCCGCGGCGATCGCCGGGGCGGCCAGGAGGCCGGAGACCAGGGCGACGGGCAGCACGGTGCCCAGAAGCACCCGCATCGTGTGGTGGAGAGCGCCCGGTGGCCCGGTGCGCGACAGTCTTCGTCTGTTCGTCATCTCAACTCATCGGTGAGCGGCTGGGTGGAAGGCTGTGCCGCCCTGCCGGGCGGCGCCGGGCGTCAGCCCGTGATGCGGAGCTCGACCAACACGCTGCGGGCGCCGCCGACAACGCCTTCGCCGACGCTCGCGTAGCCGTCCTTGACGATGTTCACGGTCTCGGTCGCCCCGTTGGCGGTGAGCTGTGCCCTCATGGGGTGGTCCGCGGCGTCGATGGCGTAGACGCGGTCGACCTGGAGGGCGAGGTGGCCGGTGGCGGAGTGGACCGTGAAGCAGTAGAAGCGCTGCCTGTTGACGGTCGGGTCCGCGACCGTGATGACGCGGATCTGCTTCTTGGTGTCGTCGCAGTCGGTCAGGGTGATGTTGCCGTCGCCCCGGACGAGCTTGATGCCCTTCTCCGCCAGGATTTCGGCGGCGTTCGGGTAGTTGCCGTCTTCGTAGGCGTACGGCATGGCCGGCGCCTCGGCAGGCGGGGTGTCGGCAGCCGAGGCGTAAGCACCGAACGCACCGAGCGAGGAGAGAGCCACGGCGGCAACGAGGAAGCGGCGGGCGCGAGAAGTCACCAGAAGTCCTTCAGGTGGTCGAAATGGGTGGTGCGAGAACGTTGAGCGGACTGCCGTGCGCGTGTGGAGGGGCAAAACGGCATGGCAGGGGCCCGCCCGGTGGTGCCTGGTACCGACGAGGGCCGGGGCCGGGGGCAGGAGGTCGAACAGACGATGATCAGCGTCGATGCGGAGGCCGACAGTCAGGGGGCTCCGGGTCGAGGACCGTACGCCGGAACCTCCCACTAGTCAACTGTCATTGATTTGCTATCAGCGCTAGTTGACAGAGGGGCCTGGTGAGGCGCTACCGTCGACTCGAACGAGGGCATCCGCACCCAAGAGACCCCCTGGACATCCAGCGACGGCGCCCGGGTTCCGTAAACGGAATGGGCACCCCGCCGATTATCACGTCGGCCTCACACGCGTTCGCACCTGACATCACCAATAGGTCAGAACGCCGACAGGGTTCAACCAGGCCTCAGCCGCCAATTCAGTTCCCGGATGGACGGATACCGATCCCGTCCAGACGAGTTCAAGCCGCACGATCGTACAACCAAATCGCCACCTTTCGAACCAGGCCATCCATCCACCCGATGTGCACGCAACGTGACATGACAGCTGTTCAGGAACTCGCTGCTCTGAACCACGGCGCGGATCACCAATTGGGCGAATATTCCACTTTGAAAGACTTGACGGTTCGTCAAGAACCAAAGGGTTGCACGGGGAAATCGACGAGACTTGAGACCTGCATCACAAGCCGGCAGGCGTGGTCGCGGAGTCTTCTGTGGTTCAATTTGCCTGCTCGGAATGGGAAGTTTATGGTCCGTCACTGTCCGGGAAGTCCCTGAGGTTTCCGGCAGGCAACCGGAACCGGTTGCCTGCTGCCCCTGGCCGTCGAAGGGCGGTCCCTGCACCCACCGTCAGGGCCGTCATCGGGACCGCTTCACGAGCCCCCAGTCCACCTGCTCTCCCCCTGCCTGTGACAAGACCTGCCGGGCCGGTGCGCCACTAGACGTTCCGGTCATCGCTTCGTCGGCTGGAGCCCTGCCCCGGCCCTTTCCTGCCCATAGCTTCATCGTCTCCAAGGAAGTTCCATGCCCCGCATCAACCGTCGGTCGCCCTGGATAGCCGTCAGCCTGACCGCCGTGGTCGGCACCGGCCTGCTGTCGTCCACGACGGCCCAGGCCGCCATCGGTGTCCCGGACACCGGGTCCCTCGCCTACACCGCCCGGGTCACGGTGGGCGACGAGGCCACCGCGCGTGGCTGCTCGGCGACCCTGATCGCCGGTGACTGGCTGCTCAGCGCCAAGAGCTGCTTCGGCAGCGACGTCGTCACCGGCGCGCCGAAGGTACCCGTGAGGGCGTTCGTGGGAACGAAGACCTTCGGGGTGACCGAAGTCGTGGCGCGCACCGACCGGGACGTCGTGCTGCTCCACCTGGACGGGGTCGCGACCGGCACCGCCCCGGCCAAGCTCGGCTCCGCTGCCCCGGCCGTCGACGCCGCCGTGACCGCCGCGGGCCACGGCCGCACCAAGACCGAGTGGGTTCCCGGTAAGGTCCACACGGCCTCGTTCAAGGCCTCCGCAAGCGACGCCACTACCCTCACTCTGGACGCCGAGGGAGCGGGCAGCACCATTTGCCAGGGCGACGCGGGCGGTCCCGTGCTCAACGCCGCCGGAGAATTGGTCGCGCTCAACAGCCGTTCCTGGCAGGGCGGGTGCCTGGGGACCGATCCGGCCGAGACCCGCACCGGCGCCATCGCAGTCCGCACCGACGACCTGGCCTCCTGGATCATGCAGACCCGGATCACGGCCGCCGGCTGGAAGACGGGGACCGTGATCCAGAGCGGCTCCACCCTGTACCAGGGCATCCGCCTGGCCGACGGCACCTGGACCCAGTTCGCGGACGTCCAGACCAAGGCGAGCAACATCGGCGGCATCCGCACCGCCACCGCCGCCGGCATCGGCAGCGACACGCACGTCCTGGCCATCGCCACAAACGGCACCCTCCAGCACACGATCCGCAAGGCCGACGGAACCTGGGGCCACTTCGGCAACGTCGGCGACGTCGCCGGTCACCTGGGCGGCCTCACGCAGGTCACGGCCGTCTCCATCGGCAACGACCTCCACGTGGTTGCCGTCGCCAACGGCAAGGTCTTCCACTCCCTGCGCAACGCCACCGGACACTGGTCTCAGTTCGTCGACCTCGCCGGCGTCGTCGGGCCCATCGGCACCGTCACCCACGCCGCGGCCGCGAGCGCCGGGGGCCAGCTCCAGCTCCTCACCGTGAGTGGCGGCAAGGCCCTCCACACCCTCCGCTCCACCACCGGCCACTGGTCCAACTGGGGCGACATCACCCAGGCGGCCGCAGGCCCCACCAGCCCGGTCACCGGAGTCGCCATCGCCGGCATCGAGGGCGACGCCCACGTCATCGTGACCACCGACAACGGCACCCGCCAGTACCACGCCATCCGCAAGGCCAACGCAAGCTGGGACTCCTTCGGTGAACTGACCGGCTACCTCGGCAACGTCACCGCCAAGTCCCTCTCCGCCGCCCACGTCGGCGGCGAGCTCCAGCTCACCGCCGTCACCGCGGACAACAAGGTCGTCCACACCATCCGCCACGCGGACCGCACCTGGACCACCACCCCGGTCACCCTCCCCGGCGTCACCGGCACCCTGGGTCCGATCTCCATCACCGGCACCCTCTGACACAACGGCTCCGGGGCCCGCGTCGCAGAATCGGCCGCGGGCCCCGGAGGCCGTGAAGCCGGCCCCCGGCAGGGATCTTGGCCGCGGAGGCCGGCAGTCCACGGCCGTCCCGCTGCACACCGACGACACCTTCGCATGCCCCCCGCAAAGGAACCTCGTGAGACCTCGCAACCACCGTTCCGTCCGCGCGGCCGTCACCGCCGCAGCCGTTCTCGCTCTGGCCTCAGCAGGAGCGGCGGCCGCAGCGGGCGACCTCCCGTCCTCCGCGGCCTCGGCTGCCGCTGAGGGGGCGGAGGGCATGCCGTACGCCGTGGAGGACTTCCCGCGCACCCTGCAGGTGATGTCGTGGAACATGTGCGGCCCGCAGCGCGCGAGCTGGGGTTGCGACGGGACCGGAACCCCCGAGGACAAGATCGGCGTCGTCACCGGCAACGTCGCCGTGAACCGCGTCGAGGCCGCGCTCCTGCAGGAGGTCTGCGAGGACGACCTGACCCTCCTCATGACCCGCCTCGGCACGGGCTGGAACTCCGCCTTCCAGCCCTACCAGTGGTCCCAGGATGGCAAGAAGTCACCCAGCCGCTGCGGGGAGGACGGCACCGGCCGCGCCGACCGCATCGGCACCGCGATCCTCGCCAAGGGCCAGCTCGGCGACCCCCGCCCCTACCCCACCACCCAGCCGGTGACGGGCCTCAACACCCCCTTCCACTGCGCGACCGCCACCGCATGGGACGTACGCCTGTGCACCGTCCACGCCGCACGCGTCGGCGCCGAACAGGCACACCCCACCTGGGACTACCGCGACGACCAGTTCGCCGAGATCAAAGCCGTGGTGAACACCTTCCCCCGCACCGTCTTCGGCGGCGACTTCAACGCACAGTCCCCCGACACCCCGAACAACACCGCCGCCTGGATCTGGCCCGCCGGCCTCTACTCCACCGGCCCCGGCACCCCCGGCTACCAGGAATGCGACCAGACCGGCACCTCACGCACCGGACGGCCCACCCACAACTTCGGCGGGAAGATCGACTACATCTTCGGCACCGAGCCCCGGAACTGGTGCACCGTCGCCCAGACGCCTTACTCGGACCACCGCGTACTCATCGAAAGCTTCACCGCGGCCTGACCGCAGGCCCGGTCACCGTCACCCTCTGGCTCGCCACCGCCGGCGGAGAACCGGCCGCGGCGAGCCAGAGGGTGACGGGATGTCGGGGGCCGGGTGCGGCCCCCGGCCGGCCGTAGCGGGGATCGTGACCGCCGGCTGGTCGGTGTGAATACGGGAAGCAGCATCCGGTAGGTCGGCCTCGCCGACGGCACGGTCTACGACCGCGACGCCGAGACCGCCGCCGAGCTCTACGCCAACGACACCTCCGACACCAACCTGGCGGGCGCAGAGAAGCTGCCGAAGTCGTCGATCGACGCCGAGTTCTACGAGCTGGAGGCCAGCCGCCACAGCCCGGCGGACCGCGTCCGGTGGGCGTGGCTGTGCGGCGACCACCTCGTCACCGAGCGACGCGAAGTCCTGCGCCAGTTCGCCAGCGGCATCGACGCCACCGGCCACCGCGTACTCCGGCTGGGCCCACGCCGACATCCTCGCCGTCGGCGACGTCGACGGCGACGGACAGCCCGACCTCGTGGGCCGCAGCGTCAACGGCCTCTACCTGCACCGCGGCAGCGTCGGAACCAACCCGACCCTGCCGCGCAACGCCGTGGTCCTGGGCGGTTCGGAGTGGAAGCCCGCCGACCTGCCCGAGATCCTCGCCCCCGACGACGTGAACGCGGACGGCCGCGCCGACCTGTGGGCTCGCGCCGCCGACGGGCAGCTCCGCCAGTACGTGTCCGCCGGAGCGCAGCCGCTCCCCGCGCCCACCGTCATCGGTTCCGCACCGAGGACCGCCCACCCGCCGGCGGGAACGGCCGGTGACAGCGACGGTGACGGCCGCGCCGACCTGCTCCTCACCACCGCACCACAGGGCACCTCCACGGGCGACCTGCTGTTCCTCCCGGGCGATACGGCCGGCACCGGTTTCACCCCGTCCGTCACCATCGGCGAAGGCGGCTGGCGCTGGATCCAGTCCCTGGGCTGACCTGCGGCGTACGCCCCTCCCCCGGCGATGGCGGTCCGCGCTCGGGCGTGGCGAGGGGTGGGGGCGGGACACGGGGCGCGGGGGTCGCAAGGCGGTCACGCGGTGCACCCCCGCGCCCGGCCCTGCTCGTCCCGAGGGCTACAGCGTCTGGTCGGCGGCCCGACGGAACCGCTCGAACTCCGAGTCCCCTGACGGCAGCAGGCCAGCCCTCACCATCGCCGCACCGAGCTCCAGCTCGCGCTCCTCGTCGGGGCACTCCAGGCCGCACTGGATGATCTGCGCGACCATCTCGGTGGTCCCGGCCAGGAAAACCGACCCGCTGTCCGCCTGGTAGAACCAGGCCTCGTAGACCGGTGACCGGTCGGCCACCACGTCCCAGAGCTCGCAGGAGTTCAGCCTCGATTCGTCCTCGGGGTCCGAGGAGAGGCGCCGGTCGGCCGGGAGATCCTCATCGTCGTAGGCGGCACCGCAGAGCGCGACCTGCTCGGTCTGGACGGGATTGAGCTGCGCCACCGAAGTGATCTGTCGCCTGTTGGTGAAGTCTGCCATGCGCGGAAGCTAGCAGAGCTCACCGACTTCCGCCGCCAATCCCCCTGGTGGCGGGCCCTCGGGCTGCTGGGCGCGGCGGGCTGCCCAGGGGGAGCCGACCGGTCACCGGCATACAAACCACCGGCAGGAAGGCCGGAACGGTTCCGCGTGGCCAGGGGGTGGGTCGGGGCGGCTACTTCAGGTCGGCGACCTCGTAGGTGGCTTTCGCGTCGGGCGAGGTGTCGGGGATGGCGGCCCAGGCGATGTGTTCGCCCTTGGCGTGGACGACGCTGTAGCCCTCTTCGGATCCGAGGCGCCAGAGCTTGCCTGAGGCGAGCTCGTAGACGTACTGCCCGGCGTCTCCCGAGGCACTGCCGTTGCCCCACACGATATGGGTGTCGGTGGAGCGCAGGTACATGGTGGATGGTCCGGGGTGGTGGAGCTTGACGGTCAGGGCCTTGTTCGTCGCCAGGTCCAGGGAGTAGAGGGTGGAGGTCTCGCCTTCGGCGTTGGCGATCACCCACGTTGCCCGTGTGGCCGTGGCCGAGAAGGCGGAGACCGCCTGGTCGCCGGCGAGGCGTCCGGACACGACCGCGCCGTCGCCCTGCGCGGTGTGCTTCCGTATCTCGAAGCGGTGGGGGTCGAAGCCGGGTGAGATGTCGGCCGAGCGGACGTAGAAGAGGGTGTCGCCGACGGCTTGGGGCAACTTGCCCTGGTCGACGGCGGTTTCGAGCCGTCCGTCGCCGCTGGTCTCGCGTGCGACGATCTTGACGCCGAATTCCGGCTTCTTGCCCGGGGTCGGGTAGGCGGTGGCCCAGAACGCCTTGGAGCTGCCGACGGTGACGGCCGATGTGCCGGGAGGTTCCGGCATGCCTTCCTTGGGCCCGAGGGTGGCCGAGTCGCCCAGCAGGGCGGTGGTCCTGGTCTTCGGGTCGTAGCCGAACACGCACCAGTCGACGACGTAGAGGTTGGTGCTGGCCGACTCCGTCCACACCACCGTGCCCTGATGTTCGTCGGCGTAGATGGCCTGGCGCCGCGCATTCTCGCACCGGCCGTTGCGTGCGGCGGGGAAGGGTGTGAAGGACGTGGCGTTCTGGAGGCCTACGCGGGCCTGCCCGATCTGGACCACTCCGTCCACGGACTTCGCTTCGGGGCTGCCGGACACGACGAGACGTCCGTCGCCGGTGACGTCCAGGACGCTGGCGGTCAGGCCAGGAGCAACGGTCGGCGGAGGGGTGTAGCGGCTGGTGTACTGCGCGCCGGCGTGGGCCTGGGCAGCGTTGTCGGTGTCGGCAGTCGCCGAAATCGCGAACGACATGCCGCCGGCCGGTCGTGGTGCCGAGGGGGCCGATGCGCTGGGCCGAGCGGGCGGGGTGGCCCCCGCAGTGGAGGGGGGGCCACCTTCCGTGCCGGTACAGGCGGTCAGCCCGACGAGCAGAATGGCGATGGGCAGTGCCGGGCTGATGCGCATGTTAGTAGGCGTATCCGTTCGTACGCAGGAAGTAGTTGGCGAAGTTCCCGGTGTTGTAGGAGAACGTCTTGTTCACCCCGCGCCACACGGTCGTGGACGGGTCGGCCCACTTGCTGGTCTTGCCGCTGGACGAGTACCCGTACGCCGTGATCCAGTGGCCGATGGTCTTGTTCACCGGGTGGCCGTTGTAGTGCCGGCCCCGGGCGAACTCGACCGTGTCCGCGGCGACCGGCTTTCCGTTGGAGCCGATGCTGTGGAGCATCGTCTTTACCGCGTTGCCGGCTGTGGGTGCGGGGACCTGGACGTACCAGTTCTCCCCGCGCCACCGGTTGAGGCCGAAGACGAACTTCTTGGTGCCCCAGTCGGTCATGCCCTGCCGTGCGGTGTCCATGTGGGCGCGGTTGGCAAGGCTCTCCTGGCTGAAGCGGTTGCCGTTGTACCTGCTCTTGATGGACCCGTCTATGGTCTTGATCATCATCGCGCCCGTGGCCGGGCCGCAGAAGTAGCCGGTCGCCTGCCCGTAGTGCGTGAGGCGCAGCGTGCGGCTGCTGGGCGCCAACGCCGCGTTGGCAGAAAACGCCCCGCTCTTCTGCAGCTTGTACTTCTGCAGGAAGGTCTTCTCGAGCGAGGTGTAGTCAGCCTGACTCATGCGGCCTTCGTAGGCGCGGAACCATGCGTCGGTGAGTGCGAGCTTCTCCCTGGCCTGCGCCGAGAGCGGCTCCTTTCCAGGCCCGGAGACGTTGGCACCGGTGTAGTTGCCCACGATCCCGCCTCGGGGTCCTTCCTCCGCGTGAGCGGCCGAGGCGAGGCCCGTGGTCATTCCCCCCACGGTCACGGTGCACACGCCGGCAATCGCTCCGGCTCGCAGTCGATTGGTCATCTTCATTCGGAGCTCCCCCTCGTTGTTTTTCAGTCACTCCAGCCCCTCTGATGCGCTCGAGAACAATTGGGGATCAATGGACATCCCACCCCTCATGCGCCCCAGCAGGCTTCGATGAAGCAAACACATCCCGACCGCAGACCGTCAACTGGCTTGCTGCGCTGCGTCATGACGTAGCGAGCCACCCATTCAGCAAATTTGCTGGAAATGATCGCCGGAACGGAGCGCACCGTTCAGGGGGGATCCGCAGGACGATAGGGGTAAACCATGCGCGGAGCATCCGAGTCCGATTTCGGTCGGTGGACCCGTTCCAACCGATGGGCCGTGGGGCCGGTATAGGTCTGATATCGGCCACGGCTTGTCTCAAAGTTCGGCCATCGAGGCGTGTTCGGACAGGTTGGACGGCCCAGCACGGGCGGTCAGCTTGTCCTGCTCGCGCCAGAGAGCGAGGGAGGAACCGTCGGCCAGCGCGGTCAGCTCCGCGGCCTGACGGTCCTACCCGCCGCCGGCTACCCGGACGGGGAAGTTCCAGAGCGGAAGGACGGAGGCGTGCACGGAGCCGGAGGTGAGCAGCGGGGCCGTGAAGCCCCCGGAAACGATCGTTGCGGCCGTGGCGACCGCGGCGGCCAGTCGGCCGTGCGTGTACGTGCGCCCATCAGGCGAAAATCCCTTTCGCCGTGACTCGTTCGTCGATCCGTCGATCCGTCGATCAAACGCGGATCTGAGTGCTGCATCAACCGGTTGGACGGCCGGGCGGGGCGGATGGTTGTACGGGCGTCCGGGAAACAGCAGCGGCCCATCAGACCGGCCCGGAAGGCGCTCCCGGGCCGCCGCGCTCCGCTCACGGCGCACGCGGAAGCAGGTCCCCCGTCTGACCGGGCCGTGTCGGGCAGGCCTCGCCCCCGGAGGGGAGTGCACCGTGTGGCTGTGGGGTCACTGGGGGCGGGCGAAGCGGGTTTTGCCCCAGGGTTTGTAGACGGACAGGGTGGTCGCCGTCAGGAGCAGCGTGAAGCCGATGACCGACCCGATCAGCAGCCTCGTGCTCACGGGGTCGGAGGCGATCCCCAAGTCGGCCTGGTGTTGCAGCCAGTGCCGGAACAGGGAGTGGCCCGCCACCATGAGGCCGACGTTGATGACCAGCTTGGCCGTGATCCAGTAGTGCTTGAGCAGGCCCCACGGTGTCGCGAGCGACAGGAGCAGGCCGGTGATCAGGGACGACCAGGCGGCCACGGCGACCACCTCGATGCCGAGCAGCTCCATCACGACGCGGGTCGCCCCGACCAGCTCGGGGTCGCCGGAGGTGACGCCGACGGTGCCGAGGATGAGCTGGGCGATCTCGAGGCCCAGCCAGCCGACCGCGACGACCACGTGGCAGGTGAGGACGAACTTGCGCAGCCGGGGCGGCATCCGGCGGGATCCGCGGGCCTTGGCAGGGGGTCGGGCGGCTCGGGTCAGGGTCTCGGTCATGGCTGCTCCGTATGTCTCGGTGCGTGGTGGATGTCGTGGTATGGCTCGGTGCCTCTCGACGTGGCCAGCATCGGCGACGGGCGGCCCCGGGGGCGTCGGCGACGATGTTGATTCGCGCGTACGCACAGCCGCGTACGTTTCCCGGCGTGATCGGCCCGCCCGGTATCCCGCCCGGTATGCTCACGGCGTGGTGACGGGAGGCAAGTTACGAGGTCGGGCCCCGGTCCTGCCCGGGCGGCGCGACGGCCTGGTGGCCGCCGTACTCGTCCTGGTGGTCGTGGCGAGTTCGGGTTTCTCGGCATCGGTGATGGACGGGGCACGGGCACCGGACGTCTGGGCCTGGCTCTGGGCCGTGATCGCCGTCGGCGCGCTGGCCTGGTGGCGGGTGGCGCCGGTGGCCATGCTGGCGGCGGTCGCCGTCGGGACCGCCGGGTACGTGCTCGCGGGTTACGCGCCCGGCCCGGTGTTGCTGTGCCCGGTGTTCGCGACGTTCCAGATCGCCCGCGTCCGCACGCTCCGGGTGTCGCTGGCGGCGTGCTCCGCGGCCGCCGCCGTCGTGGTGACGGCTCTGCTCGTCAGGATCGTCGACGAGGACCAGCTCTCGGTGATTTTCGCTCTCGCGTGGCTCAACTGGCTGATCGTTCCCTGGTCGCTGGGAACGCTCGTCCAGGCGCGCACGGTGGCCGCGCGCCGGGTGCGAGCGGAGCTGGTGGAGCGGGGTGCGCTCGAGGAGCGGATGCGGGTCGCCCGCGAGGTGCACGACGTCGCGGGGCACGGCTTCTCGGTGATCGCGATGCAGGCTGGGGTGGCGCTGCTCGTCCTCGACGACAATCCGGCACAGGCCCGTGCGTCCCTCGAGGCCATCCGTACCACCAGCACCGGGGCCCTGGGCGAACTCCGGCTCACCCTCGGGATGCTGGAGGCGGGCCCCGGGGAGAAGAAGGGCCTCGACGCGCTGCCCGAGCTGGCCGACCGGGTGCGCGGGGCCGGGCTGCCGGTGGAACTTCAGCTGGAGCACCGTCAGCCGGCGGGGCAGGGCGCGCGGGGGCGGACAGCCGGCCTGCCCGGCGACGCCGACGCCGTCGCCTACCGCGTCGTACAGGAGTCGCTGACCAATGTGCTGCGGCACGCCGGGGCTGCGCGGGCCCGGGTCCGCGTGGCGCGTCAGGAGGATGACCTCCTCGTCGAGGTCACCGATGACGGTACGGGAACGGAACCCGGGCCGACGGGTCGTTCCGGCGGGCGGGGTCTGGTGGGAATGCGGAACCGCATCGAGGCCCTGGGTGGCAGGCTCGCCGCCGGTCCGCGCGACGGCGGCGGCTTCCAGGTGCTCGCACGTATCCCCGTAACGACGAAGGGAACGGACACATGATCCGGGTGGCGCTGGCCGACGACCAGATGCTGATACGGATGGGCCTGCGGGCGCTCATCGAGCGCGAGGACGACCTCGAACTCGTGGGAGAGGCCGAGGACGGCGCCGCCGCGGTCGAACTGGTCCGGCGCTCCCGGCCGGACGTCCTGCTCCTCGACGTCAAGATGCCGGGCATGGACGGCCTCGAGGCACTGCGGACCATCACCGCCGACCCTGCCCTGGAGAACACCCGGGTGGTGATCGTGACGACCTTCGAGATCGATGAGTACGTCTTCGCCGCCCTGCAGGCCGGTGCCAGCGGCTTCGTCCTCAAGGACGCCGACCCGCTCGAACTCGTTCAGGCCGTGCGCGTGGCCGCGGCTGGTGAGGCGCTGCTCTCGCCGTCCGTCACGCGGCGGGTCGTCTCGCAGTTCGCCCGGCACATCGCGGGCGGCATCGCCTCGCCCGTGAGGCTCGACGAACTGACCGAGCGGGAGCGGGAGATCGTGGCATGGGTGGCGACCGGGCGTTCCAACGACGAGATCGCCCAAGCGCTGTATCTGAGTTCCGCCACGGTGCGCACGCACGTCGGCCGCGCCACCATGAAGCTGGGCGCGAGGGACCGCGCCCAGCTCGTGGTGTTCGCGGTGCGTGCCGGTCTCACACTGCCCGGTGACTCCTGACGTCTCACTCATCAAGCCGCTCCAGGTCGCCTTCACCGGCTTCCGCGGTGCTGGTGTCCCTCCCGGCAGGGCGGGGGTCGCAGGGTCAGAACCGATCGGACGTCAGGTCGCCGGCCCGGCCCAGCCGTCGTGCCTGATCGCGGGCGACGGCGGCCCGGGCGGCGTCACCCAGCGAGTCCGCCAGGCGGGCCCTGCTCAGCCAGTTGTACGGACTGTCCGGACGCAGCGCGGTCCGCTCGCTGATCAGGACACGCGCCATGTCGTGCCGCCCGGACCTCAGGGCCGCCTCGAGGAGCGTCTTCTGGAGCGCGTCGCGTTGGGCGTGGCTGCCCCCGAACTCGTTCAGCCGCCGGCGGAGCGGCCACAGCAGTTCCATGACGGTGTCGTGGTCCCCTCCGGCCTGTGCGACGAGCGCCTCGCACACGGGCAGGCCCACGTCCGCGGTCATCTCGTGGTTGGTGACCGTCTTCGCGCCCGGCTCCGCCAGCCAGCGCCGCCGGTCGGCGATCAGCAGGTGCGCCTGCTCGATTCGGCCGGCGCCTGCATAGGCCATGACGGCGTGCACGTCGTTGAAGGCGTAGAACGGAGGATCGGCCCGTGCCGACCAGGCGTTCGCGAGCGCGTCCCATCGATCGGTCTGGTCGGAGCCCGCGAGGTGGAATCGCCACAGCATGGCCGATGCGTCGAGGAGTTCCATGGCCAGCCCGCGGGACTGCCCGTTGTGCAGTGCCGCGTCGTAGACGGCGAGCGCCGTGTCGGCGCGCCCCGCCTCCAGGGCGTAGAGCGCGTGGTGCCACCAGTTGTGGACCGTGAGGAAGTTGCCGTCGGACCAGTCATCGGTGCGTGCGTCGAGATAGGCGATGCCCTCGGCGAACCGGCCCTGCATCTCGTAGGTGTGCACGACGGCGTGGATGGCCCACACGTCACGGCTGTTGCGCTCGACCGCGGCCGCCCCCGTCTCCCGGGCCTGGGTGTAGTGCCCGGATTCCTCCAGCCCGAAGGCGTACATACCGAGGAGCGGGCCCAGGTGAGGGTCGTCCTCGTCCCAGGCGGAAAGGGCGCCACCGATCCTGTCACGCAGGCGCAGGGCGTCGCCGGTGAGGAAGTCGAGCTGATGCCCGACGAAGAGCGCGAGCGCGTCTCGCGGGTAGGCCGTGGTCAGCTCCTCCAGGAGCGCGCTGCCCCGTCGCAGATCGCCCGCGAGCAGGCTTTCGGCGGCGGCCGCGTGCAGTCGCTCCCGCAGGGGCGCCTTGGTCAGGTCCAGCCCGGCGGCCGAATCGTCGAATCGCCGACGCGCCGCTGCGGCGTCGGCCGACTCGGTGCCCAGCACGCCCAGATAGGCCGCGAACGCCTGCGCGACCGGTGAGGCGGGGGCGGCCTCGAGGAGGTCGTCCACCGCTCTGGTCACTTCGGGACGGAAGAAGAGCAGGTGCTCCACGGCACGGTCCAGGTACCCGGCCGCCTCTGATGTCCCGTTGTACAAGTCGTGGCCGTACCGGTCGGTCGCCAACGCTGATCACCTCGTCACGAGAGCCCTGCCCGGATCGGCGCCGCGACGGCGGACGCCCCCTGCCCTGGAGCCAGTTAGCCAGGTACGGGCGCCGGAGCAAAGTCCCCTGATCAGGTGACATCCTCCCCTCCCTGGAGGGGGAGGGTTGCCGACTCACTCAGGCACAGACGACGTCGACGCACCGCCGTCGTGCCTCGTCGTGCCCCGTCGCGCCCGTCGCTCCCGTCCGTGCCGGATCCTTGCCTGCGCCTGGCGCCCTTCGCGGGCATGGACGCCGACGCCGACTTCGCCGCGGCGGTGGCGGGCGCGCCGACGACCTCGACTCCGTGCGCATCCAGCGGCAGTCCCAGCTCACCATCGACGTCTTCCCCAAGCGCCCCCGCCCCGGCCACCCGCACGGCGTGGTCGGGGCGGCTGACCCCCGCCGACTGGGACAACGGCGGCTACGTCGGCGCCCCCGCCGGGCTCGCGGTCGGGCTGGACTACGTCCAGTACGGCACCTGGCACTGGCAGACCGTCGCCGGCCGACGACCGGCCGGGGCGGCGTGGTCCTGACCTCCACCCCGCCCCGCGCGCCCGGCCAGTGGTTCCTGATCCACGAAGGCACGGAGACCACCTCGTACGGCGCCTCCCCGGCCTTCGACGTACCCTGATCCGCGCACGACGGAGGGCGGCACACCCCGCGCGTCCCGCCCTCCGGGGTTCCGCGGTACTACTCGAATCCCTTCGAGCGCGTCGATCTCGGCGACGAGCCGCCGGACCTGTCCCAGCTGCTCCTGAAGAACGTCGACGGCACCTGGCCCGTGACCGAACTGCGCTGGCGCACCGGGAAATCCCGTGCCGGGAAATCCGTGGTCGTTCCGAGGCCGGGGGCACCTATGCTGCGGCAGTGACCACTCCCGCCAAGCCCTCGCGGCGCGACCTCGCCGCCGCGATCGCGCTGCTCGTCATACCCCTTGCCGCCTTCGGAGCATGGCGGTGGTGGGACAGCAGGCCGGACGGCGAGTTCAGCGCCGACCCGCAGTTCTGTCGGCTCGTCACGCCCGAGACGATCCACCGGCTCGTGCCCGAGGCGTACGGCGGACGCGAGGACATCGCGTCCTGCACCTGGGCCGCCCCGCGCGAAAAGGGCAAGTACCGGGCCAACGTCCACCTCTTCGCGAGCCGCCTCAACGTCGAGCTGGCCCGCGAGGACTTCCGTGAGCAGCGCGCCGACGGCGCACTGCTCTGGGAGAAGGACACCCAGGAAGACCTGCTCGGCCTCGGCGAGGAAGCCTTCCTCCGCTACCGGCCGCCCGTTCCCGGCAAGAACATCACCGCACAGGTCGTCTTCCGCCGCAGCAACATGGTGGTCTCCCTCACCTACGCCCGCAGCGACGACAACCGGCAGGCCGCCCGCGCCGGGGCCATCGACGCCGCCCGCGAAGCCACCGCCCTCCTCAAGCCCTGACCGGTCTCCTGCCCACCTGGAGCCGACGGATCCACCGGATTCCGGAACGACTTCAGGGACCCGGGTCGGACGTTCCTGCGGGGGGGGGCGGCGTCAGCCGCTGATGGCGGCCACCAGGAAGACCGGATAGACCAGCCCGAGGCCTCCGGTGACGAGGCCGACGGTGCACTGAACCCGATTCAGCCTGCCGGCCAGGCCGAGCAGGGCGAAGGTGATCGCGAGGCTTCCGGCCAGCAGCGGGAACGCGATCCCGACAAAGCCGGCGAACACTGCAGTGATCAGGGCAACAGCACCGAAGAACATGGAAACCGGCCCATACAGAGTGGCCGGGCTGTCGGTGGTGGATCCGGAGGTCATGTCAGCTCCCTGGCTGTCGCACACCGGCGTCCTGCGCCGTGCAGGGGAACAACTCCTGCGCCACCAGGCTACCCAGGGCGCGATGGCGGACCATGAGGCGGGTACCAGCCCGTTGGCCGGTGCCCCGCCTGCCGAGGGCTCTGTCCCGCGTGTCGGTGCCGTCGGTCCTTGATCCCGGCACGGAGGACCGGTGGTGCGCATCGGCGCACCGGGCACCGCGCTGCCCGCGAGCCTGCGCCCGCCGACGGCGGGCCGAGTCGGGATGCGGTGCACCTCGACTTGATAGGCAAGTGAGCACTTGCCTATCCTGTGGTTGTGGCCGACGACCTCTTCAAAGCCTTGGCCGACCCCACCCGGCGGACCATCCTCGACGTGCTCGCGGAGAAGTCGGGGCAGACACTGTTCGAGATCTGCTCGCGGCTGAGCATGAAGCGCGAGTTCGGCATCTCGCGTCAGGCGGTTTCCCAGCACCTCGCCGTGCTGGAGGACGCCGGGCTCGTCGAGACCAGGCGGGAGGGCCGCTACAAGTTCCACGACCTGAACACAGCTCCGCTGCGGCAGATCACCGAACGATGGCCCGTACCCGACACATCCGGACCAGAAAAGAGCAGCAGCCCATGAAGATCCACCTGACCAGCATCTTCGTCGACGACCAGGCCAAGGCCGAGCACTTCTACACCGAGATCCTCGGCTTCGTGAAGAAGCACGACGTCCCGCTGGGCGAGCAGGCCCGGTGGCTGACCGTCGTCTCGCCCGACGAGCCCGGCGGCACCGAACTCCTCCTGGAACCCGCCGGCCACCCGGCCGTCAAGCCCTACCGCGACGCGCTCGTCAACGACGGCATCCCGCTCGCCCAGTTCGCCGTCGACGACGTGGAGGCCGAGTACGAGCGCCTGCGCGGCCTCGGCGTTCGCTTTACCCAGGAGCCCCTGGAGATGGGGCCCGTCACCACCGCCGTCTTCGACGACACCTGCGGCAACCTGATCCAGATCGCAACAGAGCCGCGATAGACGGCGTCCGTGGTCGGCGACGCCGCTGCACGCAGCAGCGGTCCCCCTGTACGAGCGCACCCTGCAAGACCGGGAGCGGATACTCGGCACCGACCACCCCGACACGCCGGCCACCCGCAACAACCTCGCCTCCGCGTACTGGTCGGCGGGCGATCCGGGCCAGGCGATACCGCTGTACGAGCGCACCCTGGAAGCCTGCGAGCGGGTGCTGAGTCCGGGCCATCCGATGGCGGCGGCGGTGCGGGCGAGCCCGGAACGTGCACGGTCCGCGTAGCGTTTCGACGGGCCAGGTGGCGGCCGACGCCAGATTGCAGCCGGGCAACCCCTTTTCGTCCCCTTGACGATATGATCTTCTCCCCGTTATCGTCGCATCGACGAAATGAAGGGGGTTCGCCATGGCCGACATCACCCGGCGCCTTGGCTGGCGTCATCTGCGCTCCGCGCCCACCGCTCACATCCGCCACCACAAGCGCGGCCGGCTCGTCCATGACGGCCGGGGGCTCAGCTTCTGGTACCGGTCGCTGTCGGCGGCACTGTCCGAAGTGCCGGTCGACGACCGGGAGCTGGCCATGGCCTTCCACGCCCGTACGGCCGACTTCCAGGACGTCACCGTGCAGGCCACCGTCACCTACCGGATCAGCGACCCGGCCGTGGCGGCGGACCGGCTCGACTTCTCCGTCGACCCGGACACCGGGAGCTGGCGCGGCGCTCCTTTGGAGCAGATCGCCACTCTCCTCACCGAGACCGCACAGCAGCACACGCTGGACGTACTGGCCCGGACCCCGCTGGCCGTCGCCCTGGTGGACGGTGTCGCCTCCGTGCGGCAGCGGGTGGCCGACGGGCTCGCTGCCGAGCCCAGGCTCCCGGCCACCGGCATCGACGTGGTGGCCGTGCGGGTCGTGGCGATCCGCCCCGAGGCCGAGGTGGAGCGCGCCCTGCGCACCCCGGCCCGCGAGCAGATCCAGCAGGAGGCGGACCGGGCCACCTACGAACGGCGGGCCGTAGCCGTCGAGCGCGAGCGTGCCATCGCCGAGAACGAGCTGGCCAGTCAGATCGAACTGGCCCGGCGCGAGGAGCAGTTGGTGAACCAGCGCGGCATCAACGCCCGCCGTGAGGCAGAGGAGAAGGCGGCGGCGGACGGCGTACGGACCGAGGCCGAGGCGGCCCGCAAGGTCTCCCTGGCCCGCGCGGACGCCGAGGCGGCACGCGAGACGGGCGCAGCGCGCGCCGAGGCCCAGGCCGCCTGGCTGCGGGTGCACGGCGAAGCCGACCCGGGTACGTTGCACGCCATGGCGGCGACCCGGCTGGCGGAGAACCTGCCGCGGATCGAGAGCATCACGCTCTCCCCGGACGTCCTCACCGGGCTCCTCACCCGGCTCGGGCGTCCGGAAGGCGGAGCGGGCGCGTGAGTCTGGCCCCGCGGGCGGTGCTCGTGCACCGCAGGACCGAGTACGAGGAACTGCTCGCCCGGCACGGGACGCACGGGCAGGCCGCGTTCTTCCTTTCCAGCCGGGGCCGCTCGATCGACGAGGTGGTCCGACGCCACACCCGCGTACAACAGGCGCTGCGGGAGGTGGCCGCGGCGGTGCCGCTCACCTGGCGCAGCTCCCGGGTGGAGCGGGCGGACCTGGACCGCTTCCTGTTCGCCCCGCAGGACGTAGTGGTCGTGGTCGGCCAGGACGGCTTGGTCGCCAACACCGCGAAGTACCTGTGCGGGCAGCCGGTGGTGGGCATCGATGCCGACCCGGGGCGCAACCCTGGGATCCTGGTCCGTCACCGCTGCGCCGATACGGCCGCCCTGTTGCGTGCCGCGACCGCCGCCGGCGGCCGGGCGGAGGAGCTGACCATGGTCGAGGCCGTCGCCGACGACACCCAGCGCCTCCTCGCGCTGAACGAGATCTACCTGGGCCCGCCCGGCCACCAGACGGCCCGCTACCGCCTGGGCCCCGACGGAGAGGACGGCCCGGGCGAGGCCCAGGCATCCTCCGGGGTCCTGGTGGGCACCGGCACCGGCGCCACCGGCTGGCTGCGGTCCCTGTGGCTGGAGCGCGGCAGCACCGCGGAGCTGCCCGCACCGTGCGACCGGCGGCTCCTGTGGTTCGTACGCGAGGCCTGGCCCTCGCCCGCGACCGGAACGACGAGGGTCGCCGGCGAGCTCGGGCGGGGGCAGGGTCTGCGCCTGACCGTGGAGTCGGACCGGATCGTGGTCTTCGGGGACGGGATGGAGGCCGACGCCCTGGAACTGACCTGGGGCCAGAGCGTTCGGCTGGGCATCGCGGGAACGTCGCTCCGCCTGGTGACGTGAGCAGCGCCCTGACCGCCCCGACCGCCCGGGCTCGCCGCGAAGAACACCCCGCAGCGGCTGTGACGGACTTCGCGCTGCGCCCGGTCCGGGAGGCGGTGCGGCTCCGGTTCCCGCCCAGCGGGTGACGGGTCGCCGCCCGCCTCGTCGCATACGGCCGGCGGTGCAGCGCATACGCCGGCAGCCGTCCACGGCCAGAGCATGGGCAAGGCCCACCGCCCGGCCTTCAGGTAAGGCCTGCGGGTTAGAATCCGGACCGGCGGCGAGCCGGCCCCGCCGACCATGGACCGGCCGGCCTCGCACATCGCATCGGTACCGGGGGAATTCCATGCTCGCACCTGCACGCACGCCGCGGCGTGTTCCACGTCCGGCACAGCGCCTGCGCCGCGTGATGGGGACCGCGGTCGCCACTGCGGCGGCGTTCGCGACGCTCGTCGCGACCGCTCCGGCAGCCCCCGCGGCCACCTCCGGTCCGCAGCGCTGCCCGGCGGGCAAGCTGTGCGTCTTCCAGTACCCGGACTTCGCGGGCGAGATGGCGGTCATCTCGGGCAGCAAGGCATCCCTGGGCCGGTGGAACGACCGGATCTCGTCCTACGTGAACCGCAGCCCCATGCACGTCGCCTGGTACGACAAGCCCGGCTACGACTGCTCGGGGGACCAGTGCCTGCTGACCGGCCCGCACGGCGGGGAGCGGGCCTTCATGTACGAGCTCGACAACAAGGTCAGCTCGATCCGCGCCTCGACCAGCGAGTACGAGATGATCTACGGCACCTTCCACATGCCGTGGGCGAGCGGGCCCGAGCGGCGGCGGCCGGCAGGGCTGCCGCCGGTGGCGCGGTTCGGCGACCTGAACAACGACCGGCGGCCCGACCTGCTGGAGCGTACCGCCGACGGCCGACTGTGGTTCCTGCCGGGCGACGGGAAGGGCCGGGTGATCGGCGGCGGCTGGAACGCCATGACGCAGCTCGTGCGGCACGGTGACTACAACAGCGACGGCATGGAGGACCTGTTCGCCCGGGACACGGCAGGTGTGCTGTGGTTCTACCCGGGCAACGGCCAGGGTGCGTTCGGGAACCGCGTCAAGGCCGGCACCAGCTGGAACGTCATGAAGGAGATCTCCGCCGTCGGCGATGTGACCGGCGACGGGAAGAACGACGTGCTCGCCCGGGACACGGCCGGAATCCTGTGGCGGTACGCGGGCAACGGCCGAGGCGGGCTCGCTGCCCGCGTCCGAGTGGGCGCGGGCTGGAACACGTACAACACGCTTGTCTCGCCCGGAGACGTGACCGGCGACGGCAAGGCCGACCTGCTGGCCCGTGACACGGTCCGCGGGCTGTGGCTGTACGCCGGAAACGGCAAGGGCGGCTTTGCGGCCCGCACGAGGGTGCCGGTCTCGCTGTCCACTGCCAAGGTCCTGTTCTCGACCGGCGACGTGACCGGTGACGGGCTCAGCGACCTGGCCCAGGACTACGGCGATTCGCTGAACCTGCACCCGGGCGACGGCGCAGGAAGGTTCACGAGCCCGTGGGTCGACGTCCCGTTCGACTCGGTCCCGAAGGTCCGGGTGTTCTGACGCTTCCCGGCGCCCGGTGGGAACGAACGCCGGGCCGCGCGGCAGACTCGCCGACCGGTGACGCGGCGTCGTGCTCACGCACGAACCCGTGCCTGCCCACGAGCTGCCTGCGACCATGGGCTACCAGCGCAGGCTCCCTGAGGAGGCACGGGTGGACCAGATCACCGGATGGCACAAGAGCTCGTACAGCCTCAACGAGGATTCCTTCTGTGTGGAGACAGCCTGCTTCACTCACGACCAGGTGGCCGTCAGAGACTCCAAGGTGACCGGCGGGCCGGTGGTGTTCGTGCAGACTGCGAGCTGGACCGAGTTCATCGAGCACGTCAAGAACTCCGGCACCGACTGAGGCGCCGGCATCACCTCCCCTCCGCAAGCCCGGCGATGGCGGTGCTACGGCGGTGGCGGTGCTACGACGGTGGTTCGGGCAGCCAGTCGCGGGTCGGGTCGTACTCCAGCCACCGGCTTCGCCCTGCTTCCTCGGCACAGGCGGCGGCGAGGCCGTTCAGCGCCGGGTGTCCGTTTCCGGCGCGCCACAGCAGCGACCAGGCGTAGAGGGGCGTGGGATCGATCAGGGGGACGGAGCGCACTCCGGGGACCTGCGGCAGTGGCACGTCGGCCGGCACCAGCGAGAAGCGCCGCGGCTCCTGCGCCACCTCGGCGAGGAAGTGGGCGAGCCCCAGGTTGACGCCCGTGGCCCTGGTCTTGATGCCGAATCGGTCGGCGAACCGTTGGAGGAAGTCGAGCCGCTCCAGTGCACCGGGTGCCCACAGCACGCTGTCGCGCAACCGGTCCGGTCGCAGGACCGGTTCGGCTGCGAGCGGGTGGTCCGCGCTCAGTACGGCGTCCACCGGTTCGAGACGGATGAGGCGGTGTGCCAGCCCGGCGGGCAGCGGTGGGTGGACGCGGCCGAACGCCGCGTCGATGTCGCCGCGCAGGAGTGCCGTCGCCGCCGAGGGCAGATCGCGCCCGTGCCCCAGCGCCAGTTCCCCGGCTCGTCCGGCAACCCGGGCCAGCGTCCGCATCGGCGCGTAGAGGTGCCCCCAGACGTCCACGCGCAGTGGATGTTCCTTGCCCGACACCGCAGCGACCGCGGCGTCGGCTGCGGCCAGGGTCTGCCGGGCCGGCGGGAGAAAGCGCTGTCCGGCCTCGGTGAGGAGTACTCCGTTGCCACCGCGCCGGAACAGCTCGGTGCCGAGCAGGAATTCCAGCCGCGCGATCCTCTTGGACAACGCCTGCTGGGAGATCGCGAGCGTCCCGGCCGCCCGGCCGAAGTGCAGTTCCTCGGCGGCGCGCACGAAGGCACGTACCTGCGCCACGTCGAGATCCATGGCTCCCACCATAGGTGACAACCAAAAGTTGTCGACCGTGCTTGTCCGTTGTTGGATCGCAGGGCGGTCGTGGGGGTTGCATCCTCTCCATGCAAAGACTGATTCCCACGGGAGAAGCGGCGCGCCCGGTCGCCTTCGCCGAGGTCTCCCAGCCCGTGCCGGAGCCCGGTGAGGCACTCGTCAAGGTCGAGGCTTTCGCCCCGAACCGGGGCGAGACCTTCCTTCTCGAACGCCCCCGGCCGGAGCTGCTGCCCGGCAAGGACATCGCAGGGCTCGTCGTACAGGCGGCAGCCGACGGCTCCGGCCCCGGCATCGGCACCCGCGTGGTCGGCCACCCGGCGCAGGGCGGCTGGGCCGAGTACGCCGCCGTGCCCACGCACTCGCTCGCGGTTCTCCCCGACGGCATCGACAGCGCGCGGGCCGCGGCTCTGCCCCTGGCCGGCATCACTGCCCTGCGGCTGCTGCGCACGGCCGGTTCCCTGGCCGGCCGACGGGTGCTGCTGACCGGCGCCTCGGGTGGTGTCGGCCACTACGTCACCGAGCTCGCCGTGGGTGCCGGAGCCGAGGTGACCGCAGTGACGGCCACGCCCGTACGCGGCGAGCGGCTCGCGGAACTGGGCGCGAAGGTAGTGCACGAGGTCGCGGCGGCTCGAGGACCGTTCGATGTCGTGCTGGAGTCCACGGGCGGACCGGATCTGGCACTCGCCCTGTCGAAGGTGCGCCCCGGCGGCCTGCTCGTCTGGTTCGGCCAGGCGAGCCGCACCCCGGTGTCCCTCGACTTCTTCCAACTCCTCGGCGGGCCCGAGCGCGTCACCATCCAGCACTTCCACTACGCCGGCGCCCCGTACGGCTCCGATCTCTCGGCGCTGGTGAGCCTCGTGGAACACGGCCGGTTGCATCCGGAGATCGGCCGCATCGCCGACTGGGCGCAGACGGCCGAAACCCTGGTCGACCTGCGCGAGCGCCGGATACGTGGCAAGGCCGTCCTGTTGACCGGAGCAGCACGATGAGCCCCGTCGAGTTCGCCGCCGCCCAGTGGACGCGTGCCACCGGCGCGGGTGTGGACCCGCACGAGTACCGGCGCGTCACCGATGGCCTGACTTCCGTCGCCGACTGGGGGCCGGCCTTCGTCCGCGCCGGATACGGCTACCTCCGGCGCGCGGAGCACACCGGATCGTCCCGCTCTGCGGGTGAGTACCTGCTGATGGCGGCCCGGTGGTTCCACCTGGCCACCCTGGCGCCGTACGCGGGAGCACATCATGCTGCCGCCGAGGCAGATCACGCCTTGAGCAGGGCTCTCACCGTGCTGGAGCCCGGGGCGCGGCGGGTGAGCGGCGAGGGGTTCACCGGCTGGCTGCGTGGCCCGTCCCGCGCTCCGGGGACCGTGGTCGTCGTCCCCGGCCTGGACTCGGCCAAGGAGGAGTTCCTCGATCTCGTGTCGGCGCTGCTGGCCAGAGGACTGGCGGTGTTCGCGATGGACGGCCCCGGACAAGGCGTGCTCGCGGCCACCACGACCTTCGTGCCGGATTACGAGCGTGTCGTGGGGCGGGTCATCGACGCCCTCGGCGCCGCACGCATCGGGCTCGTCGGCCTGAGCCTGGGCGGCTACTTCGCCGCCCGGGCCGCGGCGCTGGAACCGCGCGTGGCGGCCGTCGCCACCGTCAGCGGTCCCTTCCGCCTCGACTGGGAGGAACTACCCCCGCCGGTACGGGACCTCATGGCCCGGCGCGCCGGAGGAAGCGACGCCGCTCGCGAGTTCGCACGCCACGTGGACCTCGCCGCCCTGGCACCTCGCATCGCGGCCCCACTGCTCGTCGTGGACGGCGACCAGGACGTCATCCCCGGCGTGACGAACGGCGAGCCCCTGGCCCGTCTGGCTCCGCACGGCACCTACCTGTCCGTCCCGCACGGCGACCACCTCCTCGGCAACGCGCGGCCGGACTGGCTGCCGCACCTCTGCGACCACATCACGCAAACCCTGCCGGAAGCGCCGGCATGAACCTCCTCCCTCGACGGCACCGCGGTCGTCGGCGTTCTCGGACCCGCGACCGCCGCACCCTTACGCGGCGACGTGAATGATGCGTGGCCCGGAGCCTGACGGCTCCCGGGCCACGCGCCGTCGGCGGACGATCACCGAGAAGGCAGTCGGCCCGAGCGGGCGGTGCCGCCGCTCGGACACCGGGCCGAGGACGTGGCCACGCCCGGTCGGGTACCGCCGGCTCATGCCGTTGGAGGTGCCGCGGCTCAAGCCTCCGGCGCGGCCGAGGGCCGGGGCCGGCCGCTGCCGGTGAGCTCCTGGTAGGCGTCCATGACGTCACCCACGTGCAGCGTGGTGACCTCGTCCTGCGACGGGACTCCGGAGCTGCCGTGCCGGTCGAAGATCCGCAGATCCCGGGCTGCGGCGGCCTTCCGGGCGAGTTCGCGCGCGAAGCGGCCGTTTCCGAGCCGGTCGATCATGCCCTGGGTGACGGCCAGGTCGCATGACGTGCGCAGCGCGACCGCCGCGTCCTCGGTGAGCGAATCCCCCTGGCCCGCCAGAAACGACTCCGCGATCAGCACTAGCTCGTTGGTCGCGTAGGCAGGGAAGTCCACGCGGGTGTTGAAGCGGGAAGAGAGGCCGGGGTTGGTGGACAGGAGCTCGGCGATCTCGTCCGGATACCCGGCCAGAACCACGACCAGGCGGTGCCTGTCGTCCTCTGCCCGCTTGAGCAGTACCTGCAGCGCTTCCTTCCCGAAGGCGTCACCACCCGAGTAGCCGGTGTTGGACAGGGCGTACGCCTCGTCGATGAAGAGAACGCCGTCCAGTGCCCGGTCGATGGCCCCGGACGTCTTGATCGCCGTCTCTCCGAGGTGCTGCCCCACGAGGTCGGCACGCTGCACCTCGACGACATGGCCCCGCTCCAGCAGGCCGAGCCCGGCGAAGACCCTGCCGACGACGCGGGCGACCGTGGTCTTGCCCGTACCGGGCGGCCCTGCGAACACCAGGTGCTGGGGAGCCGGTGCCGCAGTCAGGCCCTGGCTTCTGCGCACGGCCGCCATCCTCAGTTGTGCCGACAGGCTCCGCACTTGGCGCTTCACCGGCGCCAGACCGACCATCGCGTCGAGTTCGGCCATCGCCTCGTCCAGCAACGCCGAACGCTCCTCGTCGCTCAAGGTGCCGCTCGGGGAGTCCTCACGCTGTTCTCGCGCTGCCCCGGCGGCCTGGGCGGGCACCGGTGCGGCGGGCGGGGTCGACGCCTGCGCGCGCTGGGCCACATCGCCCAGACCCGGGCTGTACCGGAACGCCGTCTGGAAGTGCTTCAGCGCTTCCTCGGCCCGGCCCAGCTGCTCGTAGGCGCGGCCGCGTAGATAGGCGACCTCGCCGAGGAAGGCGGCGTTGTCGCCGAGCGCCTGCGGGAGGGGGTTCAGCACGTTGAGCGCCTCGTGGGAAACCCCCTGGGCGATGAGGCCGGCCGCGACGCAGAGCTGCGACTCGTCCCGGAGGAAGGAGTCCCGGATCCCCTCGGCGAACGTCAGCAGGAGTGGCCAGTCCTTCTTCTGAGCGGCGTATCGTGCACAGACGAATCGGGTCTCGTCGCAGTCGAGCACGGCGTGGGAGAGCATGGCCCAGGCCTGGTCGAGCAGTCCGTCGTCCAGAAGTTTCGCCGCCCGCGCGAGCCACAGATCGCGGGGCGTCTCCAGGCGGAAGTTCACGTAGCCCCCGATCTGGAACCGGGACGACAAGGGCGTCTGGAGCTTCGTTCGCATGGCACCGAAGTCCTGGGCCTGACCGTGCATGGCCTCGATCGCCCGGCCCTGGAGCTGTCCGACGGCATGGAGCCCTAACCAGGCATCGGCGGCAAGCGGGTTGTGCTCGACGGCCGCGCGGAAGGACTCGGCCGCGGCCGCCTGGTTGCCCAGCCTCAGCTGCGCGACCCCTTGCAGCCACGCTTGCTCGCACTTCTTCATCGAACGCCGTGATACGGACGGCCCTTGCACCGAGGTCTCCCCTGCTGTCGTCGGTGATCCAGGATCCGCCCGCGCAGCATGCGCGAGCTGATCCCACGGTCAAGTGATACCCGAGGGCCGGCGTCCGCGAGGAGCGGACACCGGTCAGGACGCCATCCCCGCATCACCCCGGACGGCACGTTGGCACAGGCCGCCCGAGGATTACGCGCTCTCCGTCGGTCGGCATTCCGAGTCGTGGGCGGTCTGGGCGGTGTCCGGACGGGATGGGTTCCAGAGCCGGTCCGCCTCGCCGCGGACGAGGTGTTCCTCGTAGATCCGCACCTTGTACCGCATCACGTCCAAGGTCTCGCGCAGTTCACGGACCTGCGCCTCCACGTGTCGCTCGTGCCGGCGCAGCAGCTCCAGCCGCTCGTGCTCGTTGCCCGGGCCCTGCCGGACCAGCTCGATGTACTGCCGGATCGTCGCCAGCGACATCCCCGAGGAGCGCAGCTTCGTGCAGATCGCCAGCCATTCCAGGTCTTCCTCGTAGTAGATCCGCCGGCCGTTGGACAGACGGCGTACCGGGTTGGCGAACAAACCCTCCCGCTCGTAGAACCGCAGTGCGTGCACGCTCAGTCCGCTGCGCTCCGCCACCTGCCCGATGCTCAGGTCCATGAGCGACCCCCGTCTCACGGTCATTGATCTAGACCCGACTCTAGCTTCTAGTGTCGGGCGTGCGTCCATCGGGCGATGGGCCATCGGAACAGGGGGAGAACATGAGCGTGTGGTTTGTCACCGGTGCGTCGCGTGGGCTGGGCGCGCAGATCACCCGTGAAGCGCTGGAGCGCGGGCACAGCGTCATCGCGACGGCCAGGGACGTGTCGGCGGTGCTGGAGGCGTACCCGGCGAAGCCGGACGGACTGCTGGCGGTGCAGGCGGACGTCACCGAGCCGGAGCAGTTGACGGCTGCGGTGGAGGCCGGTCTGGCGCGGTTCGGCCGGATCGACATCGTGGTCAACAACGCCGGATACGGGCTCGTGGGCGCGATCGAGGAGACCTCCGACAAGGCTGTCCGGGCGCTGTTCGACGTCAATGTGTTCGGCGTGCTCAACACCTTGCGGGCGACCCTGCCGACGCTGCGCGCCCAGCGATCCGGACACGTCGTGAACATCGGCTCCGTAGGCGGCTTCGCCACCGCACCGGCCGTGGGCGTGTACGGCGCGTCGAAATTCGCCCTCGAAGGCATCACCGAGGCACTTCACGGCGAGCTGGCACCACTCGGCGTGAACGTCACGATCGTGGAGCCGGGCGGGTTTCGCACCGACTTCCTCAGCGGCTCCAGCATGCAGGTCGAACCGGCCTCCATCGCCGACTACACGGCCGGCGCCGGACCGGTACGCGACGCTCTGGCCCACAACGACGGCCGTCAGCCAGGCGATCCGGGGAAGGCGGCCAAGGCCATCGTCGACGTCACCGAGACCGCCGAGCCCCCGCTGCGCCTGCAGTTGGGCGAAGACGCGGTGGCACGCGTCGAGGCCAAGCTGGAGCTGGTACGACGTGAACTCGACGCATGGCGGCACGTAGCGCTCTCCACCGCCGTCTGAGTCTCAAGGCGAAGGGGGGCCGTCACCGGTCATCGCCCGCCGACGGCCATCTGGCGGGCGGCGAGTTGAACCCCTCTCCTCTCCTCCCCGGGCCTCCCGATCCGTCCACGGGAGCCCTGCGTACGTCAAGCCGGGGCGGCCGCCGGGCCGGATCCGCCCGCCCC
The DNA here is from genome assembly GCF_055602345.1 of Streptomyces sp. NPDC037401. Taxonomy (NCBI): domain Bacteria; kingdom Bacillati; phylum Actinomycetota; class Actinomycetes; order Kitasatosporales; family Streptomycetaceae; genus Streptomyces; species Streptomyces sp. NPDC037401. The sequence continues at coordinate 63,050 of NZ_JBVJWO010000029.1, read as the reverse complement.
TGCCGTGCCGCGCTCCTGCCGTAGCGCGTCCCGGGCGGCCAGGGCGGCGCGCAGGGTCAGTGCGTCGGAGCCGCGCGCCGCGTCCAGCCCGGTGAACTCCGCGGCCTTGCGCAGGCGGTAGTCCACCGTGTTGGGGTGGACCTGGAGCCGGGCGGCGGCCCGGCGCCGGTCGAGGCTGCAGCCGAGGAAGGCGCGCAGGGTGTCGATCAGCTCCGGGCGGCCGTCGAGCGGGGCGAGCAGTACGGCGAGGCCTTCCCGGGCCGGGCTCGGGCGGCTCAGCTGGTATTCGAGCAGGACGTCCTCCAGCAGATACGCGCCGGGTCCGCGGCCCGAGGCCTGTGCCACCGCCCGTACCTCGGCGGCCAGCCGGGCGGCCTCCGCAACGCCCTCTGGTGGCGCGGCCGCCGCCGCAGCCAGCACGTCGGCGCCGCAGGTCCGGCCCAGCTCCTCGACCAGCCGGGAGAGCCGGTCCCGGTCCGCCGGGCCGAACTCGGCGGCCGGCGTCTCGTACGGGAGGAGGACCAGCCCGCCGTCGCCGGACAGGACCGACAGCGGGACGCCGGCCGTCCGGCGCTGGAGTTCGTTGCACAGGCGGCGAAGTTTGCGGCGGGCCGCGACCTCGTGGTTCAGGCCGGGCACCAGCTCGTCCGGGTGGCGTCCCACCGCGATGCTCAGCACCAGGTAGCAGGGCGGCAGGCGGATGCCCGCGCGGTCGGCGGCTGCCTGCGGGCTGCCGCCCTCCAGCAGCCGGGAGAGCAGCGACTGCAGGGCGACCTGCTCGTCGCTCAGCGCGGTCTGCCGCTCCTCCACGTACCCGGCAGCGACCTCGCAGCTCACCAGCCGCAGGTACGCGAGGAGGCGGCGCTGGACGAGCAGTACGTCGCCCAGGTCGCCCGGCCCGGCGGTCGGGAACACCTGGGCGGCACACTCTTCCGCGCCGAGGTGGTAGGCGCTCACCACGGCCTCCAGCGGCACGCCCTCGTCGGCGCGCCGGGCCGACGACTCGCGGATCGCCGCCTGTTCGGCCTTCCCTGGCGGCTCGCCGGTGCGCAGCACCTCGGCGAAGCTGCGGATGCCGCGGACCACTTGCTTGGCGATGTCGCCGCCCAGGTGCTCGGAGGGGAGCGTTCCGTATACAGGCAGGCGTTCGACGAGACGGGCCATCACAGCCCGCTCCAGCGCGCCGGTGGCGGCCTGGAGCCGCTTGTGGACCGGAACGCCGCCGAAATGCGGCACCGAGTCGGGTGCGTCGGCATTGGATGCGGTCACAATCCACCTCGCAAATCTCTGTTCCCCGCCCCGGAGACGTGGCAGCCCGCTGCGTCCATGATGTTTCCGGGAGTTCTCCTACTGGTTGGTAACACGACCGGCTGGTGGATGACCAGAACGGTGACAGACCTGGTCACCTTGCCCGCCGGAAAGTTGCGTGACCGTAGCCCCGAGGCCGCAGTTGCGGCCGTTGCCGCCCCCCGCCCGCTTCCCCGTCTCCGTACGGCTCCGCCGCACGGCCGCACCGCCGTACCGCCGTACCGCCGTGCACCGCCGATCTGTCCCCGGATCCGCTCCCCGCCCCCCACGAATCGAGGACCCCATGTCCAAGGCAGCCGTTCGCCTGCTCGCTCTCGCCGTCGCCACCGCCGCGGTCGTGACCGCCGCGCCGACGGCCGCCGCCGCCGACTCCGCACCGGCCGCGGGGGCGGCCAGCGGGGCGGGCGACGCGTTCTACGCCTACAGCGGCAGCGAACCGCTGTCCTCGTACGCGCCGGGCACCGTGCTGAAGACGCGGACGCTCCAGTACCACCTCGTCGGCATTGCCACGCCCCTGAAGGCGGTCCAGCTCCTCTACCGCACCACCGACGCGCAGGGCCGTCCGGCCGCCAACGTGACCACCGTGGTCCGGAGCCTGACCGGCGACGGCAGCAAGGCCGTGTCCTACCAGTCGTTCTACGACTCGCTCAACCCGGAGGACGGTCCGTCCCGCGCGATCGCCGGCGACGTCACCCTCGGCGGCCTCATCCCGAACGCCGAGTCGCTCCTCCTGGTGCCGCTGCTCGCCCAGGGCTACGACGTCGTCATCCCGGACACCGAGGGCCAGCAGGCGAACTTCGCCGCCGGACCGGAGTACGGGACCAACACCCTGGACTCGATCCGCGCCGCCACCAGGTCCTCCGCGACCCGGCTCAACGCCGGGACCTCCTTCGGCCTCATCGGCTACTCGGGCGGCGCCATCGCCACCAACTGGGCGGCCGCGCTGGCCCCGGGCTACGCACCGGACGTCAACCGCAAGCTGGTCGGCTACGCCGAGGGCGGCCTGCTCGTGAACCCGGCGCACAACCTGAAGTACGTCGACGGCTCGCTGGCATGGTCCGGGGTCATCCCGATGGCCGTCATCGGCGTCTCCCGCTCGTACGGCATCGACCTCGGGTCCTACCTCAACGACTACGGCCTGAAGGTGTACAAGAAGCTGGAGCGCGGCTCCATCATCAACGCCATCGGCCAGTACCCCGGCCTGACCTGGAAGAAGATGGCGAAGCCGGAGTACGCCAACCCGAACTCGATCCCGGCGTTCGTCGAGGCCATGAACAAGCTCAACCTGGGCTCGGCCGCCACCCCGACCGTCCCCGGTTTCATCGCCCAGGGCGACGCGGGCGTCCTGGAAGGGACTTTCGGCAACCACCGGGGCATCGGCACGGGCGACGGCGTCATGGTCTCCGGCGACGTGCGCACGCTGGCCCGGCAGTACTGCGCCACCGGCGACGCGGCCGTCAAGTACCGCCAGCACGAGCTGCTCAGCCACACCACCGCGGCCGTCGCCTGGGCCCCCGCCGCCCTCGGTTGGCTGAACGACCGCTTCGCGGGCAGGCAGGCCCCGTCCGACTGCGGCCGCATCCCGGCCGGCAACTCCCTGGCCCCGGAGGAGCCGGCTCCGCTGTCCTGACGCCCCTCACCGGGCGGTCAGTCGGCCACGGCCTCGATCAGGGAATACGGGGCGGCCTCCGCGAGCGGGGTGACCGACGTGACGCGCAGGGCCGCCCGGCGGCACACCTCCTCGAAGTCTTCCCGGGTGCGTTCCCTGCCGCCGACGTTCACCATCATGTTGAGGTCGCTCAGGTAGGTGCCCTCGTCCTCGGCGCCGACGACCTCCGGAAGCACCGGCTCCACGATCAGAACGACGCCGCCGGGCGGCAGCACCTGGCGGCAGTGGCTCAGGATCGTGACCGCCCGGGCGTCCGTCCAGTCGTGCAGGATGCTCTTCACGAGGTACACGTCCGAGCCCTGCGGGACCGAATGGAAGAAGTCCCCGGCAATGAGGGAGCAGCGCTCCTCCAGCCCGTGCCGCGCCAGTGTCTTCGCAGCCTCTGCCAGGCCGTCGGACGTATCGAAGACCACGCCGGCGAGACCCGGGTGCGCTTCGAGGACAGCGGCCAGGAGGGTGCCGCTGCCTCCGCCGACGTCCGTGACCGAGGCGAACCGGCTGAAGTCGAAGGCCCGCGGCAGCACGGCGGCGGTCTCGGAGGCGACCTGGCTCATGGCCGCGTTGAAGTCCGTCGAGAGCTCGGGGTGCCGGGCGAGGTGACTGAAGAAGTCCGTGCCGAAGACGGAATCGAAAGCCGTCTCCCCCGTACGGACACTGCCGTCCAGGTGCTCCCAGGCGCGCACGATCGCCGGATCGGTGAACATGCGGACGAACGACCCGAGGGAGTCGGGGTGGCCGGGGCCGAGGAGCGCCCCCGCCGGGGTCAACGAGAACGTGTCCGGGACGTGTTCCGTGAGCAGGCCGAGGGCGGCCAGGGCACGCAGCAGGCGTGTCATGGGCTGGTGCGCGGTCCCGGCTCCGACGGCCACCTCGGCAGCTGTGCGCGGCCCGTCGCCGATCAGTTCCACGACCCCCAGGCGGACCGCCGCGCGCAGGGTGTGGGCGGCCATGCTCCCGAACGCGAGCCGGACGACGAGCTCCCGGCCTGCCGCCGTCTGTGCTGCTCGGACCTCGGTGTTCATCACAGGTCTTGCTTCCTTCCTTCGAGTCGACCGATCACCGACCGGTCTGGGTACGGGCAGTCAGGGCCCGGTGGACGCGCTCAAGCCGGCCAGTGCGCCGGGCGTGCACCCGGCGAGGGCCTGGACGTCGCGGTGGAGATGGGGCTGGTCTGCGTATCCACACGCCACGGCGACGTCGCCGGCGCGCTCGCCTGCGAGGAGCGCCCGGGCTGCGTGGTCGAAGCGGACCAGCATGGCGGCGCGCTTGGGGGTCAGGCCGACCTGGGAACTGAACCTGGTCCAGAGCCGCTTGCGGCTCCATCCGCAGGACGCGGCGAGGTCGCCGACCCGCACGCGGCCCCGGTCGGCCACGATGGCGTCCCAGGCGGCGGCGACCTCGGGCGCCATGGGCGGGGCCCCTGCGGCCCTCCGTCTGAGGAACCCGTCCGTGAGCGCAAGGCGTTCCGGCCAGGACGCGGTGTCGGCCAACTGCTCGCGCAGCAGCCGAGCGTGCCGCCCCCAGAGGTCCTCGAGTCCGGTGATGGAGCCGTCCAGTTCGAGCGGGGAGACGCCCAGCAGGGCATAGGCGGCCGGGGGTGACAACGCGACCTCGACGCATTCGACGCCCTCGCCGCGGATACGGGCCGGACCTGGCGACAGGGAGGCGACGAGACCCCTCAGCGGCCGGTGTCCGGAGGCGCTCTCCACGGTGACCGGGCCGGCTCCGAGCCCGATGACGACGATCACGGCGGGCTGCGGCAGCACCCGCATGTCCAGCCCGCCGGCCGCACGGTCCCGGAACCCGGCCATCCGTACGCCGTCGAGAGAGGTGCCGCCCAGGGGCCGGGCGACCTCCCAACGGTCGTATGCAATGCGCTCCGGGGGCGCGTCCCCCGCGTCGTCTCTGGGCATGCATCCAGGCTCGCTGAATTCGCGGGCCTTGTCTTGGACGAAAGTTCCGCGACCGTTCCGCGGCCGATTCGGCGGTCCCGCCGCGTACGGGGCTGCTCGGGCTCAGGGCGTGCCGCGCATGTATCCCAGGCGGCTCTTCAACAGCTACTGACCCGCTGGGCAGCCTGCGGTGTCAACGCCCAGATCCGCGACGCACTCTTCCAGCGGATCCGCCGTAACGTTGCCAAGGTCCCCGCGCGGTCGCCACCGTCATCGATTCCCAAAACCTGACGATCAAGACCGTCAGTCGGCCCGGGCACTCCTCAGGCTTCAGCATCCTGCCGCGCCGCCGGGTCGTGGAACGGACCTGGGCCCGGATGTCCCGTCCCCGCCTGGACAGTGTCACCGCACCTCACCACCAGGCACCTGTCTCTGACCAGGCGGCGGCTACCGCTCTCCGACCGATTCCGGCCCGCCCCAGCGCTGAGCGCCAGACCTGGGGAGGGCATCGACGCAGTCAGCTGGCGACGTTTGCGCAGACGATGTAGAAGGTCACGGTCTCCTCCTGGTCCCCCTGGTTGTCTACATTGACTTCCCAGCGAGTTCCGTCAGCGTTCGGACCAGACCAACTCACTTCCAAGCCGGAGGTACCGGTCGTAGTGGGGACGACACCGCCGCTCAGGGCGCGCTTTCCCGCGGGGCAGAACGCCCCCCGACCCGCCGACTGGTTCGGCCCCAGCGTGACCGTGTCGATGGGGATCACCTCGTACCCGGTGATCCCGCCACCGTTGGGGGGTGTTGGCGTTGCGGTTTGTTCGCAGGTCCCACCTTGAGCGACCTGGTTGTTGTTGCCATTCACGTTGGTCTGGAGGCCACACACCACAGGCGACAGGATGCCGGACAGCAGTCCCCCGTCGGCGTGCGTGGTGCTGACGCTCACGCTGCCGATCGCAACCGATTGCCGCCAGTGCCGCCATGAACCGCAAAGTTCTCCGCATGACATCTCCCACATTCACGCCAAATCGACCAATTTGTTGCGAATGTAGAGGTCGGGGGTGGCGGGAGGTGAGACCGCCACCGCATGGTCAGCCTTTCGGCTCGCTCAGTGGGAGACCTGGGCGACGAGGTGGCCCTGCAGGCGTGTACAAGTTCCGGTGCTGGGGCCCCTCTGTGCGGAGGCCCGGCATCCGGACTTCGTCTCCGGATCGCGGGGGCTGTCACCCCTCCTGCGAGCGCCTGCGTGCCTGGCGGAGGATCTCCTCGCCGAGCCGCTCGCGGTCCGAGTCCGCTCGGAAGCGGAATCCCCTCTGGGCCTCCACCAGTTCGGCCAGCCTCCCGGCCTGGTCCGCGTCCAGGGCATCGACCATCTGCACCGCGAGCAGCATGGCGTGGTACTGCTCGAAGGCGCTGCGCGAGTGAGCGATGGCGGCAAGGGTGGCTTCGAAGTTCCGCAGTCCGGGGTTGGCCTGCATCATTGCCAGGGCAGTGATGCGCTCCTCGTCCGTACCCTCCCGCAGCCAGCGCGAGACCTCGGCGGGCTCGAAGGGCTGTTCCCGCGCCAACTGGCGCGCCCGGGCGAGCACCTCTTCCATGGCCCGGGTACGTGATGCACCGGGGCGCATCGAACCGCGTACCGAGCTGTAGTCGTCTGCGATCGGCCGTGCGGCGTCGAGCAGGGTCATCGCCTCTGCCCGCAGCTCGTTCGCCGTGGCGTTGTCCCCTCGGCGCTCGGACTCCTCCGCCAAGGCGAACCTCTCCGCAGCGGCGGCCCGCATCCTCAACGTGGCCCCTGCGAACTCGAGGCTCTCGACGCGGCTGCCGAACAGGGCAAGGAGGAACAAGATGCCCCCGAAAACGATCAGCGCCGCCGAACCGGTCCCGTTCTGCGTCGCGAAGACGGCGAATGCCCCCAACCCGAACGACCCCGCACCGACGAGAGCCGTGAGCGTACGCAGGGCAGGCGTGAACCAGACGGTCTCGGCGCTCGTCTTCACCGGTCGCTCCGCTTCTGCTCGACTGGTCGTGAAGCTATCGGCAAACAGGGGTGAATCCGAACAATCACGGCATCGTGTCAAGGCATGGCGTACGGTCCCGCCCGCTCCCGGTCGACGGCGAGGACCTCACCACGCCCGACGGACCTTGCGGCCACACCCGGGCGTACAACCATTCGATATCGTAAGGAAGGTGCCGTCGCATACGCCGCCAAGGTACCGGCGGAATTCAGGGCCAAGGTGGTCGAGCTGCACTCCCCGGAGACTGTGGACACGTACGCGCTGCCGTTCTACGGAGTGCATGCCGGCCCCTACGCCAGCGCAGCCGAGGCGAATGCGGCCGCCGCCGAACTGAACCCGGACTACTCGACCCGGGTCTTCCACTCCGCGGAAACCGACCCGGAAGCAAGGGGCCCTGGCAGATCCGAGTCAGATGGCCGTAGCCGGCGGTGCGCTGGCCGCAGTCAACGGCATCGAGTTCGACATCGACTCCGTAAACAACAAAGATTTCATCGGATATGAAGGCGTTCCACAGGGGCTGTACGCGCGCAACAACGTGTTGCTCGGAGCACCCGACAACGGTCGTACCGCTCTCCTCCTGAACACGGCGGGCGGCGGCAACCGCACCACCGAGGTCTCCTTCCGGACGTGGATCTCCGTCCCGGACAGGGTCGAACGCGACATCGACGGCATCAACCGAGTGGCCGGCCAGATCCTCGGCTGCGGCGGCGTCGGCGGCGACTACCGCCTCACTGCAGCAGGTCCGGTAGGCATGCTGGCGCCCATGCGCAACGGCACCTGCCTCGACCCCGACGAGATCGTGATCTTTCGTCCCGAGTGGGGGGACACGACCCCTGCGCCTGCCAAGGCGTGGGCCGGAACTCCCGTGACGGAGGTCGTCGTGAACGGCAACTGGGAGGTTCTCGAGGTCCGCCAGGCGCCGGGACCGATCCCTGCGGCCGCGTCCTCCAGGGCATCGGCAAGGGCGGCGCTTGGCTCAAGGCCCTCGGTCTGAAGGCAAAGACGGCTTCGGCTCCCGGCGACACGATCAAGCCGCGGACCGTCATCACCGACCCGCAGGGCGACCCCGTCACCTCGGCCGAATTCTCTCCCGTACCGGGCGGCACTCCCGCACTGCTGCGAGACGGCGCCGTCCACCTCAACCCGGCCGCCAACGGCATGGCACACGCCTCGTGCACCCTCCCCGTGCCGGCAGAGAAGTGCCGTCCCAGCGGGGTGCTGACCTCGCGGCATGCCCGCACCCTGGCCGGCATTTCCGCGGACGGCCACCTGATGCTCGTCACGATCGACGGACGCAACACCCAGCACAGCGTCGGTGTGACCCTGCCCGAGGCCGCCGAGGTCATGCGGTGGCTCGGAGCCCGCGACGCCGTCGGCCTCGGCAGCGGCGGTGACACGACCCTCGTCGTGAACGACAGTCTTTACAACCGCCCGCGGGACCAGTGGGAGGACACCGTCAACGTCGAGCGGCCCATGAGCAACGCCATCGTCGTCGTACCGCGCTCCTGAACGTGCCGCGGCAGACTCGGCCCTGGCCCCTTCGCCGCGCAGGTGCTGCGGGCCGGGTCGTCACTCCGAGCGAGGCCCGGGTCGGGTGGATCACGCAGGTCCGGACGGTGGCCCGGGCCGGGGCGCGGTGACCGCGTCAGGCGGGCCCTCGCACCGCACCGCCGGCTGAGCGCCGCGGACACGACCTCTACGATCGCCATCACAGCACGTATTCACATAAGGACAATCTTGAAGATCACCATGCTGCGCGGCGCCCTGGCGGCGGGCTCGCTTGCCCTGCTCGGGACGGCGCTCTCCGCCCTGCCCGCGAGCGCCGCCGGGTACGAGGCCTGCCCGACCGCCTCGCTGTGCCTCTACAGCGCAGCCGACGGCACCAGTGACGAGGGCGACACCGTCCGCGCGTACGACATGGGAGGGAACGCTCAGGGCCAGTCGTACGGCACGTAGGGCGACCGCGCCGAATCCCTGTACAACAACTCGCCCTACTGGGCCTGCCTGTACACGGAGGCCCGCTTCGGCGGCCAGGTGAAGGCGGTCGCGCCCGGCGCCAAGGACAACCTCTCCGTGCTCGCCCCGAACCTCGGCGGCAAGCTCGGCTCCCACAAGCTGGCGCCCTCGCAGGGCCACTGCTTCACCGGGTTCGAGCGCTGCCCCGACGGCACGCTCTGCCTCTTCCAGGAGCCCGCCGGCCGCGGCCGCCTCACCAGCACCGGCCAGGACTACCGGGCCTACCACCCCGACGTCTGGGCCGACCAGATCGAGTCGGTCGTCAACCGCACGGACAAGACGGCGTGCTTCTACGCCAAGCACCTCGACCAGCTCACCGCGGCGGACAAGCCCTTCCGCGTCCTGCCCGGTGACGCGACCTCGGTGACCGGCAGCCTGGCGAACACCTTCAACTCCCACCGGTTCAGCGACAATGAGGACTGCTCGTGACCACCCTCCGCCGGACCGCCGCCGCCACCGCCCTGGCGACCGCCCTCCTGTTCACCCTCCCCGGCGCCCCCGGCTCAGTCGCCACCACCGCCGCCCCGCCGCTGACCGGCTGGGAGGGGATCACGGAGACCGACGCCGACAAGGTCCTCGCCCCGGGCGTCGAGCACTTCCGGTACCGGGAGACCGCCCCGCCGTCAGGCGATCTCCGCCACGGCAAGCCGCGGCGCGAGCTCAACATCCTGCGGATTGACCCGGCGAAGGGCTCCCTGCGCATCGAGGGCACGTACGGCAGGGCTGCCGGCGACGCCGAGATCGTCCGCGACCAGCTCAACGCCAACAAGAACCTCCCCGTCGGCGGCATCAACGCCAGCTTCTTCTCCCCCGAGGGCCGCCACGCCCTGGCCGCCCCGGAGGACGAGGAGTCCGTGCAGAGCTACGGTGCGACGGTCCGCGACGGGGTCCTGCTGGGAGCCGCCTGCAACCCCGACAAGGCCAGCCGCCGGTCCCTCGTGCTCCAGTACGGCATCCCGTACATCACCGAGGTCTCGACGGGCATCGCCGTCACGAGCGACCGCGCCCCCGCCGGCGGCGGCCCGGCCCGGCAGGTCGTGGACGACGTCAACCGCAACCCGGGCGGGGCCCTGGCCTGCCCGCGCGACGACACGGACGGCGTCGGCGACAAGGACCCCAACGACCCGGAGGACGCCGAGGGCCGCAAGTACGCGGACTCCGAGGGCCGGTCGATGACCGTGTACCAGGACCCGACGGAGTTCGTCCTCTTCAACGACCGGTACGGGATGAAGACGCCCCGGCCGGACCTCAACACCGCCATCGGATCGGACAACTCCGAGGGCTTCGAGGTCGTCGTCGAGGCGGACGGCAGCCTGACCCGTCCCCCGACGTGGACCACCGTCCGCGGAGGCAAGGACGTACCCAAGGGCAAGCACATCCTCCAGGTCGTCGGCACGGTCCCGACCGCGTGGCTCAAGGAGATGTACGAGGTCGGGGCGAAGCTCACGCTGGAGCAGAAGGTCACCGACACCTTCGACGGCCGCGACATACCGCTGGACGAGTCCGTGGACATCGTCTCCGGCGGCCACCGGCTGCTCATGAGCGGCGTCAACAAGTTCCCGGGCATCCGGGACGGCAAGGGCGAGCCGACGTCCTGCGCCCGCCTGGTGAGCGCGGGCGAGCAGGTCATCTGCAAGGACTCTCGGACCGTCGTGGGCGTGGACGACCAGGGCCGGACCGTCATCGCGACCCTGACCGGACCGCGTGACGAGAACCCGGAGACCGGCCAGGCCGACCTCGCAGTCTTCGACGGCGGCTTCTTCGCCGAGGTCACCAAGCCCCTGGCCGAGCTGCGGGTCATGGACGCGATCAACCTCGACGGCGGCGGCTCCACCACCCTGCTCATCCGCCAGAACAACGACAATCCGGCTGATACCGCGGCGAACTACCGCCGGTACAGCGGCCTGACGGACCTCAAGCACCGCCCGGTGTTCGACTCCGTGTACGTCGGCCTCGGCGGGGACGTCGTCACCCCGGGCAGCTAGGCCGTTTCTCAGCGATCTCCTCGCGGGCGACGGACGAATCCGTTCCGCCGGACCGGACCCGGTCGGCGTAACGGAATGCCGCGCGGCCCCGTTCAGGATCTTTACGGGTGGGGAGCGCCCAGCGTCGTCTGTACGAAGGCCTCCACCCCCGCGGATCACCCGCCGCGAGGCCAGGTGAACGTGTAGTCCGCGGGGTGGGCGTCCCGGAAGGGCACCCAGACGATGCCGGGCCGCCCGGGATGCGGCCCGCACTCGGGGATGCGGCCTGTGCACGGCACCCGAACGGGTCGAGCACCGTGTCCTCGCACCCCGCTGACGGGTTGGAGAGGACGAGAGCCCGGCGTGGGCCCGTCTGCCTGCCGGGCTCACGGCCTACCGCCGCTGCTGCTTACCGCGCCAGAGTCACATCCTCAAGGAGACCCAGTGAAGAAGACCACGGCCGTCATCGCCGCCACCGGCGCCGTCCTCCTCGGCGGAGCGGGCATCGCCTCCGCCGACGCCGGCGCCCAGGGCGCGGCCATCGGCTCGCCGGGTGTCATCTCCGGCAACGCCGTCCAGGTCCCGCTCAACATTCCCATCAACGTCTGCGGCAACACCGTCAACATCATCGCGCTCCTCAACCCGGCCTTCGGCAACACCTGCGTCAACCGCTGACCCACCCCACAACGCACCGCGGAGCCCTGCCGGCTCGCCGTGTGACCTGTGAGCGCGGCCCCCGGCTTCCTCCCCGGCGGCCGCGCTCACACGCGTAACGCCCCGGGAGAGCATCGATCGACAAGACGCTGCCCGGCTCGCCCACTGCGTTCGGAGCAGGGCCCGCCACTGCCCGGGATGCCTCTCCCGCCAGGACGCGATCGGCCGAGCAATGGCGTAGGAGACGCTCGGGACCGCCATTCAGATGGGGCAGTGGCAATCCAAGGGCGTGGCGCGTCCGTGATCAGACCTTCTGCCGACGTGTTCCTGTATGTGGAGGGTACGGAGAACGCCACCCGACGGGAGAGATCCATGACCATTCGTACGATGCGGCACCGCGTGGCCGTCCTCGGTACCGTTTTGGGGCTCGGCATCGCGGTGCCCTTCACCACAGGGGTCACCCCCGCGTACGCGCAGGCGGAGCTGAGCATCCTGAAGACTGCAAAGGGAATTCCCAGCGGGGTCTCAGCGGGTTCTACAGAATCACGGTCCGCAACTCGGGGACCGAATCGACCGATGGCGCGACGACCATGACGGACGTCCTCCCGGCCGGGTTCACCGTCGATTCCATCAGCATCCAGAACTTTTCCACCGACACGCTGACGTGTGGCACCCCGGGATCCCAGACCCTTCAGTGCCAGAGCTCCGAGATGGAACCGGGGGACAGCTACGAGGTCGCGTTCGCCGTCGACATCCCCGACGACGCCCCCTGCGCGGTCGAGAACACCGCGACGGTGACCGATGGCGTCATCACACGCTCGTCAAGGGCCGCGGCCATCATCCCTGGCCCGGGCTGCGACCTCGACAGCGGCGGCAATAGCGGCAACGGGGGCAATCAATCCATCCTTCCGATCAACCTCAGCGGCGTGATCTCGGCGTTCAACAACATCACCACCAACAACAACATCAACAGCCCCCATGCCGCCAACGTCAGCGCCCAGGCCTTCCGTCAGAACGCCAACTGATCCCATCCGCGATCGAAGAGCTGACAAGAGCTGTCTCCCAGGTCTGGCTGTGAGTTCGTCAGCAGCGGCCGCACCCAGTCCGTTGCCGGTGGGCAACTCGCGCGGCAGGTCTGAGGAGGCCATGGCCCAGTACACGGGGCCGGGTCGAGCGGACCGGCGTCCCGCGTGACAGCGCGGTCGCACCAGTCGCACAGCACTGTCGCGTCGGCACCCCGCCGCCTCAAGGACCTCGGCCACGGAATCCCGGCTCGGCCCAGAACTGCCGGCCACCCGCAGGCCGGTCGGGTCGGGCGGCTGAAAAGAGAGGGCCTGCCGTGGGGATTCCACGACAGGCCCTCTCAGAACGTGCGTCGGGCGCCTCAGCGCTCGCGGCGAGCAGTCGGAGCGGAGTCCGACCCACCCCTACCCGACCTTCGCCACCAGTCCCAGGCGAACGTCAGGCTTCCGAAGGCGAAGAGTACGGCGATGAGGTGCCCGGAGACACCCAGGGCAACAGCCATCACCCCGAGCACCGCCGCCGCCACCGCTTCGATGACGCCCATCAGCCGGCTCGCGGTCGAGCCGCTCACCCGCACGCACGCGTCAGCATCGGGTCCTCCAGACCGAGGGGATCATGTACCACGAACGATGTGACCAGCGCATTTTCGCCCAACCACCTCGAAGCGCAGCGCAGTCCTTCGTGTACGAGGCAATATATCCGGCCGAGACCGCGATGTACCAGGCGTAGAAGCGCATGGCGTTGACCACGTGCTTCCAGTAGCCGGGAACGTAGTCCTTGAGAATTCCGAGGAATCCTCCGACCGCGGCTGCGCTCCATGCCAGCCGGCTCGTCTCGCCCCGGGTGAGCTTGACCGATATCCAGAAGTACTGGACGGGCGACCACCAGGCGTTCTTCCAGTAGCTGAACCGGAAGGCACCGGTGAGGTCGTGGCAGTTCACCGGGTCGCCGACGCAGTACTCGTAGGCGTTCGCGTTGCCGCCGTAGACCGGGTCGGTCGACAGGAAGCGGCCGGTGCCGGGGTTGTAGAGCCGCACGCCCATCATGGTGAGGGAGCTGGGCGTCTCCGTGGAACGCTGCTGCGCTCCGTGCCAGTTGTACCGGGTCGGCGACTGGCCGTCCCTGGCGTTGCCGTACTCGTCGCTGTCGAGGGCGACGGGCGGCTTGCTCGTGTCCAGCGGCAGCTGGAGGGCCACGTCGCCGTGCACGTCGCTCAGCTGGAGAACCGTCTCACCGCTCTGGCCGGTGACGGCGCCGAGCACGCCCGCGAGCGATTCCACGTTGCGGCTGATCTGGCCGGTGGTCGTGTTCTCGACGATCCAGCGGGGGGCGTCGCCGTCTTCGCCGTAGTGGTTGATCTTCGTGCCGAGGTCGGTCCAGGTGCTGCCGCTGCCCGATTCGAGCTTCCACGACCGCATGCGCAGGGCGGAGTCGAGCTGCCACGTCTGGCGCCGGCCGTTGGCGACCTGCTGGTGGACGAGGTCGTTGGCGTAGTAACCGACCGTGCCGTGGCCCGGCGCGGTGGTGGTGCGGCCGAAACCGTCGTACACGTAACCGGCGTCGACCAGGCGGTCGCCGCTGTCGTAGGTGTGGGTGGTGGTGGTACCGCCGGAAGCGGGGCAGTCGGCGCCGGGGGTACCGGCCGCCGAGGTCAGCGTCTTCCGGTTGGAACGCTGGTCGAACGTGTAGGTGCGCTTGGTGCAGACGGTGTTCGCGGTGTCCTCGACGGACGTGAGCCGGCCGGTGGCGTCATAGCCGAACGCCTGCTCGGACCAGCCGCTCTGCGAGGAGATCTGGCCGTGGACCGAGGACGAAGCGGTGTCCGAGTACACCAGGGTCCCGTCCGAGTCACGGGTGTACGTGCGCCCGCTGACCGCACCCACGCTGTTCTTGACGACGTCGAGGGAGTAGCCACCCGGCAGCTTCTCGCTGTCCACGTCCCCGTCGGCGTCGTAGACGGCCTGGAAGGCGCCCGCCACGGAGTCGGTGAGGGCGGTGGCCAGGCCACGCGGTTCAGCGCTGTGATCGTAGGTGTAGGTGACCGTGGACGGCGCGCCGTCGGTGATCTTGGTGGGGCGGTTGAGCAGGTCGTACTCGGCCCGTGTGGCGCCTCCGTCGGCGTCGGTGTAGGACGTCTGGCGACCGAGCTTGTCGTACGTCTTGGTGATCGTGCCCGCAGTGGGGGACGTCTTCTTGACGATGTTTCCGGTGCCGGCGTCGTACTCCGTGGTGACCTCGGGTACCGCCTGCCCCACACCGCCGGTGACCGTTTCCTTGGTCGCGCGGCCCGAGGCGTCGTACGTGGTCGTGGTGGTGCGTGTGACGCCGTTCGCGGTGTCCATGACCTTGGCCGGGTGGCCCCACCAGCTGTACTCGGTGGTGGTGGTCGGCAGCTGCGACGGGTTGGTGCCGCCGCCGGTGATCGCGCCGGCCGGGCCGGTGGAGCAGACCAGGTCGGCCCACTCGGGGCGGCCCTGACAGGTCCCGGTGCCGGTGGCGGACCAGTAGGTGGTCACGCGCGTGCCGGCGTCGGTACCGGTGGCGCCGGGCAGCCGCTGCTTGGTGACACGGCCCTGGGCGTCGTACTCGGTGGTCTCGGTGATCGCGAGCCCGTCCGGATCCTTGATCGTCTGGGTCGGGAGCCCCTTCGACCAGTCGACCACGGTCGCCGCGACGCGCTTGTCACCCAGCACCGAGGCGTGTTCGCGCACCTGGGCGCCGGCGGTCACCCGGGTGATCTGGTCCTTCGCCTTTGCCGAGCCGTCGGTCGGACGGCCGGCGTCGTACTCGTACACCCGCTGGGACCGGGCCGTCACCGAGGTACCGGCGGCCACCAGGGTGGTCGTACCGGACTTCAGGTCGGCGCTCAGCTGGACCCGCTGCAGGGGGCCGAAGCCCTCGAGCTCGCGCGTGCCGTTCTCGTTGAAGACCGACGTGGTGGACAGCAGGCCGGCCCGGTCGGCGGAGGACAGCTGGGCGATCCCGAGGTCGGCCTGGACGGCGCGGTCGGCGGCGGTGATGCCGAGCGCGACGGCGCGGTTACCGGCGGACAGCCTGCGCACGGTGTTGCCGAAGCGGTCGTACTCGGTGGTGCTGATGTGACCACCGGGAGCAGCCGCGTTGACCGTGCGCCCGGACACGCCCATGTACGTGATGTTGGCGCGCCCGTACGAGCCGGAGGTCAGAGCGCCGCCGTCGTGGGACGAGGGCACGGAGTCACCGGGGAAGACGGCGGTCGCGTCGGTCGGGGCGTCGGTCTGGCCCCAGCCCTTCACCTGCGCGGCACCCATGGCGTACGGGGCGACGGCGCCGGTCAGCGGGACTTCGTAGACCACGGAGGTCGCGTTGGTGCCCTCCACGACGTCCGTCGTGCCCTGCTTGAGGCCGGAGCGGGACGCCTTGAGGAGCATGCCGGGACCGGCGGTGGCGCTGCTGCCCGCCTGGCCGTAGGTGAAGGTCCAGGGCAGCTCACCCGGCTCGGTCAGGCCGGTGACCCGACCCGCCGTGTCGTAGGCGTACTCCGTCTTCAGCGCGGGGCTGACCAGCGGGTTCCAGGCCTGCCGCAGCCGGCCGGAAGCGTCGTACGCGTACGACTGCACGCTCTTGGAGGTCGCAGCCGCGGCACCGGGCTCGGTGGACCACAGGCGGACCTCCTTGACCTGGTTCAGGTAGTCGCCGAAGACGGTGTCGGTGCCCGTGGTGCTCGTCGCGTAGACGAACTCGAGCACGCGGCATCCCTTGGTGGCCGGGGTCGCCGTGCAGGTGGCCGCGGTCACGGCGGAAGTCGGCGCGATGACCCGCTTGGGGCGGGCCAGCTTCTTGCCGTCCACGGTCACGGTCTCCGACACCACCGTGACGGTGGAGTTGGTCAGGCCGTTGCGCAGCGTGGAGGAAACCTGCCAGGTGGCGGCCGCCGCGTCCGGCTTGGTGAACTCCGTGACGGTTCCCCGGTTGTCGGAGAGGGTGAACGAGCCGGTGACACTGCCGGTGAGGGTCAGGTTCTCGGCGCCGGGCTCGGGGATCCAGGCGGTCTTCGCCGCGTTGGCGGTGAAGTGCAGCTCGGTGCCTTCGGAGTCGACGACCGCCACAGCAGTGTCGGAGGTCTTCCGCAGGTGCGAGTAGTCGGAGTCGGTCAGCTCAGCGGCCGTTCCGGAGACCCATTCCTTGCCGAAGATGCCCGCCTGGCCTTCCTGCTGCCCGCCCTGACCGGGGACGCGGGAGGAGGCCGTGCGCTCCACCGAGAGGCCGAACGCCGAGGCATCCGACGCCGACAGGGCGTAGTCGCCGGTGAGCAGGTTCAGTTCGCCCGGCCCGATCTCGCCGGTCGCGGCGCCGGAGGCGTTGCGGTCGACGATGACGGTGAGGGGCTGGGTGGCGCCGGTGGCGGAGTTCGGGCCGGTGAAGTCGGCCTTGATCTGGACCGTGCCGTCGGGGTTGACGGTGTCGGTGGTGTTCCAGACGAGGGCGCCGTTCTGGCCGAAGACCATGCTGACGGGCCAGGAGGCGACAGGCGTGCCGCCGGCGGTGACATCACCGGCCGGGATCTGCACCCAGGCGTCGGCCTCGGAGCGGCGCCAGGAGAAGGACACCTTGTCGTACTTGCTGCCGTCGGCCTCGGCGACCAGCGGGAGGCGGCGGGCGGTGCGCTCGCCCTCGCTGGGCTGGACGAAGCCGCCCGGACCGGCGTGGAAGGTGTACTCGATCGCCTCGGACTTGTTGTCCGCCTTGTCGACCGTGCGGACCTGGAGGGTGTGGGTGCCGTCCTTCGGCGGGGCGATGGAGATCGCCTTGGCGCCGGCGGCGCCACCGGTGGTCACCTTGGTCCACTTGGTGCCGTCGAGGGACCACTCCAGCCAGTTGTGGTCGGCCGCGGGCGGGGTCACGTTGAAGACACCGGTCTGGCCCGCGCCCTTGACCCAGGCGTTCGACGGGTAGTCGGTGGACGTGATGCCGGTGGGGGCGGAGGGGGCGGCGGTGTCGACCGTGAAGGTCTTCTCCGCGGACCAGCCGAGGTTGTAGTGCGTGCCGTCGTACGGGGAGGTACGGAAGCGGTAGGTCTTGCCGTTGGTCAGCACCCCCGCCGGAACGGTCACCGAGGCCGGCTTGCCCGAGGGCACGAAGGCCGACCGCAGCACGTCACCGACCTGCGCGTTGGTCGCGTTGTCGAAGATCTGGAACGCGCCCTGGATCGTGTCGCCGTTCACGTCGATGAACGTGTCACGCAGCGTCGGGGTGACCGTGTTGACGACGTAGGCGCCGCCATAGGAGAAGAAGGGGGCGCCCGCCTCCTGCTTCGTACCCGTCCGCGGACGGTAGTTGTACGTGACCGTCAGCTTGGGCGGGTTGGAGGCGGCGTTGGCCGAATTGACCCGCTTCCACTCCTTGACGTCCAGCTCGTCGGTGGCCCGCAGGCCCATGCCGGAGTAGGCCCACTTGTTGTTGGACCAGTGCTGGACGAGGTTCTTGACATCCGCGGTGATCCAGCCGTCGGCGGTGCAGGCCGTGTTGCCCTTGGTCTGCGTCGAGGTGGCCATCTTGGTCACCATCGAGGGCTGGTTCGTCCAGCGGGAGGAGGTGGAGGCGTTGTTGGCCGTCCACACCTCCCACGGCTGGGCCGAGCAGTCGGTGTTGCCCGAGTGGAAGTTCCACAGGGAGAGCGTCGCGCTGGAGATGAGCGCGTCGGCGACGGGGGCGGTGTTCCAGGTGATGAAGGAACGGGCCGTGCGCCAGGTGCCGTCGCCGTTCTTGGTGCCCGGGTTGCCCATGTCGAGCTCGGTGTCGGCCGACCAGTCGACGGTCTCGCCCTGCTGGACGTAGGTGTCGAAGAGGTTCCCCAGCGTCGAGGTCGACGGGTCGACCGTCACCGGGTACTTGGTCGCCGGGTCCGCCAGGAACTTGGCGTCCGGGGTGATGACCAGGTCCACGCCGCCCTTGGTCTTGACGACCTTCATGGCGACCTTGGACCGACGGGTGTGCTCACCGGAGACCTCGTCCACGGTCGCGTCCCACATCACGGGCGCGGGCATGCTCGCGGTCTTCTTCGACTTCTTGTCCGTGAAGAGAATGCTGCCGTCGGCCTGGGGCTGAACCTTCAGACCCTTGGTCCGCAGCGGAAGCGTGTACGAAAAACCGGCCGCCGGCTTCGCCTTGACCTCGACGAACTGCTCGAAGCCCGTACGGGTCGCCTCCACGACCACGTCCGCACCCGGAACGGCGTTGACGTACGTCGCACGCGTGCCGTTCAGCTCCGGCTTGGGCAGACCGCCACGCCATTGCAGCGTGATGGCGTTCTCGCCGGTGCCGAGAGTGACCAGCTCCGTGGCCGGGGCGGCCTGCGCGGCCTTCAGCGATGCCGACTTGGCGCCCGACTTTCCGGCCAGGCGCAGCCCCCGAGGGTGCGCCTTGGGCGCGACCGACCCGTCGGGCGCGGCAGCGAGCTCCACGTCCACATTGCGCCAGTCACCGGTGTCGGGGTCCTCGAACCGGATCGGGCCGGCTGACAACTCCGTCGTCAGCGAACCGTCCTTGTTCACCCACGTCGTCGACGTCTCCGTACGCTCCGACAGCGCCTCCACGCGCTTGCCCGACAGCCGCGCCGCCACGCGGGCCGACTGGATGTCGGCCGCCGCAGTGACGGGCTTCGGCGTCGCAGGCGCCGCGTTGCCCGCTCGCGAAGGGGCGGCCACCGCCGCCTCGGCTCCGTAGATCATGGACACGGCCATCAGCAACGCCATGCCCGACGAGGTGGACCGCAGGCCACCTCTTCTGCCGAGCGGCTTACCGGCATACCCAGTGGGTATGCCTCTTGACTTTCCGGAAGGCAAAATTTCCCCTACGTCTATGAAATCGTCTTACATACCGGACAGTTGGTCTTACAAGCTGTCCACAGCAAGAGGAATGTAGCGTTCCCGTCAAGATCAACAACGTGGACAAACAGCACTTCCCGCCCCCTATCCCGGGTCAGGCGTTACATGATCGAAATCGGCCAACGCCCACAGCGGGACGCCGCTCCTGACTGTTCGTCGAGGAGGGTGCTCAGTAGCGCCCTGTTCCGCCGGGCGTCGCGAGCTGTGTCAGTGGTGGATGTCAGCATCGGGCCCATGGCGAATACGACACCGATCGACTGGCGGCCGTTCCTGCTCGGATGGAGCGAGGAGTGGTCCGATTCCCTGCCTGATGACGAGACGCGCAGCGAGACGGACGAAGCCGCCCGGCGGGGCCGGTGGTTGGGGTTTCCGGCGGCGTCCGAGGGGCGGATCGCCGCCATGGAGGAGCGCCTCGGCCGGCGGATGCCCCCGTCGTACCGGGAATTCCTCAAGGTCAGCGACGGGTGGCAGCACGCCGGCGGGTTCGTCTGGCTGCTGGCGGGGACCGCGGACGCGCGCTGGCACGACAACGAGTCCGGGCTCGCGGACGTGTTCGAGGAGTACCTGGACGACGACGCCGGACCCGAGGGGCGGCGGGAAGCGGACATATGGCGGCGCGGGCTCCAGCTCGACGTCGAATCCGACGTCACCCACGTCCTCATGGATCCCGAGGACGTGGACGAGGACGGCGAGTGGGCCGTGTACACGTGGGCGAGCTGGCGGGCCGCGGAACCCGAGCGGCACGCGAACTTCGCCGAGTTCATGCGGGCCATGCACCGGGAGTTCCACAGCCTGCGGGCACGCCCGGTCAGAGGGGAGCCGGAGTTCGCCAACGACACGACGCGAGATCTGGACGCCCGGATGGAACAGGCCCGGCTGGAGGCACTGCGCGGCGACTGGGAGCGGGCCGGGCACGCCTTGGACGAGGCGAAGGAGTACGGCAGACCGCGGGCCGCCGGGCTGGGCGACCAGATTCGCCGCCTGCTCGGACAGACCTCGATGGTGTACTTCGAGGACGTGGTGACCGACCCGCAGTACGCGCCCGAGCTGCTGCCGGCGCTGGTCGCCGAGCACGCGGCGCACTCGTACCGGGACGACTCCACGCTGACGTTCCACCTGCGCGGAGCCGGTGACGACGTGGTGGCGCTGGCCTACGCGACGCTGGAGCAGGTACGCAACGGCACGTACCGCTACACGGCGGCCGGACCGTTCGGGGAAGCGGTCGAACGGGCCCGGGAGCTGGCGCGGTGGGGCGACACCGACGGGGCATGGCGGACGCTGGTGGACGCCCTGCCGGTTTGGCAGCCGCTGGGACCCGACCACCTGGCGCCGCTGGGATGGGTGGCCGACCCCCTGCTCGGACCCCTGCTGACCGCGGAACGGGGCCGCGAGCTGCTGTCCACCCCCAGGGGCGGGCAGGCGGGTGAGGCACCGTGCCCGACGGCCGGGCTCGACCCGGACGACCTGGCGTGGCTCGCGGACCCGGACCCCCACGCCGACCTCACGTCCTACCGGTTCGTGCTGGTCGAAGGGGGGAAGCCGGAGGACGTTCCCGGCCGCCTCGCGGACGGGAAGGACGCAGCGCTGGACGCTCCCAGGACTTCCGACGAAGCCCGCCACCGATTGCTCCGCGGGCAGAGGGAGTTCTCGTCCTACGACGACAAGGCCCTCGTGGCGGTCGGCCGGGCCGGCACCCGTTGGAGCTTCGCCTTCGACAGCGCCCCTTCAGATTTCGACCCGCAGCGGTTCGTCTCACCGGCTGCGGCCGCCAGCGCGGGCACCCGCGCGGTGGTCGTGTGGAGCGGTCTCAGGACCAGGCGCGGGCGACCCTTCTTCCACCTTTCCGTGGCGCGGGACGGCGCCGAGCAGTACGCCTTCACGTACGCGGACGGAGAGATACGCCGGACCGGGGAGATCCCACGGGCATTGGACCCGGACCGGTTCTTCGGCTCCCGGGAGGAGGGCGCCGAGGCGGAGCGGTCGCTACTGGCGGCCCTGACCGGCGAGTTCGGTGTCCAACTGCCGCGCTACGCGATCACGAACGGGCGGCTGCACAGGTTCACCACCCGCTCGTGGACGCGGCCACCGGGGAACGGGGAGGCGTACTCCGTGATCAGCTTGACCTGGGATGCCGCACGCTGACGGGATCAACGAGAACGTTCGGAACCGAGGAGGAGTTCGAGAAGTCGCCCCGGAGCCCGTAGTGGCAGGTAATGATCGGCACCGGCGACCACCTCCAGCCGTGCGCCGGGGATGCCGTCGGCGAGGCGCCCGGCGATGACGCCGATCTCCGGGTGGTCGTGATCGCCGACGACGACCATCGTCGGCACCTCGATCCGGTCCAGACGGCCGACCGCGTCCTCGTCGGGGTCGAGCGCGTGTCCCTTCTCAGCGGCGGCGCTGACTTCGGCGTTCTCCCGCACCATGGGTTCGATGACGTCGAAACCCGGGGCCCGGTCGCCCAGGCTCGCCCAGACCGTGAGCTCCAGCTCGGCAATGCGGCGTGCGTCCGATCCGCGATGCGCCGCGACGTACGCATCCGTTTCAGGGCTCGGGGGCCACTCGTGCCCGCCGACGGAGGCCGCGATCAGCGTCAGCGAGCGGACCCGCCCGGGGTGTTCCAGGGTGAAGTCGAGCGCGACCTCTCCTCCCATGCTCAAGCCGACGAGCTCCGCAGCCTGGAAGCCGAATCGGTCCAGGACCGCCAGCAGGTCGTCCTCATAGCGAAAAGGCGCGGTCGCAAGCGTCGAGCCTCCATGGCCCCTGGCGTCGTAACGAACCACGGTGTGGTGCCGTGCCAGCGCGGCGAAGACACGGTCCCACAGACGGCTGTCGTGGACCGATCCGTGGAGCAGGACGAGCGGGGGGCCTTCCCCTGCTACCTCGGCCCAGATGCGGCCTCCGCCAGCGACGGGGATCAGCTCGGTGGTGGTCTTCATACCTCCGATTCGATCACACCGCCGCCGTCAACGGCGCCTGGGCGATCGCCACTCCCGTTCCAGGCCGCCCAGACCATCGTCGGCATCTGCGCCCCAACCACCCCGATCCGGTCGGCTTCTGACGGTTCGAGGGGACGCTTGTGGCGGCGGCGTGGCCGCGGCGAGGGTGATGCCGGAGGTGGTGTCGTGGGCGGCGACGGCACCGCCGGGGGCCGGTGGTCAGTCAGGCCCCTTGCTCAGCGAGTCGATCTTCGCGAGGGGGCTGACGCGCCACGCGGTGGCGGAGGTAGACGACTTTCGAGCCGAAGGTGCGGGTCTCGACGAGTTCGAGGTCCACCCGGCGCTCGCGTCGGGGAAAGAACGGGATGCCACCGCCGACCAGCACCGGATAGACCATGGTCCGGTACTCGTCGATCAGATCCAGCGCGGCCGCCTCGGCGGCGAGGGTCGCGCCGCCGATCGCGATCTGGCCCTCCCCCGGCTCGGCCCGCAGCCGCTCGATCTCCTCCGCCAGGCTGCCGGAGGCCAGGCGGGCATTGCCCTGCACCGCCGACAGCGTGGTGGAGAACACCACCTTCGGGAGCGGCTTCCAGAGCGCGGTCCACTCGCGCATGGCGTCGTCGAGCGAGGGATCCTGGTCGGCGGTCTCCCAGTACAGCATCGTCTCGTACAGCCGTCGCCCCAGCAGGTGGACGCCGACCTTCCGGGTCTCGTCGATCCAGAAGCGAAAGACCTCCTCGTCGGGCTCCGTCCAGTCGAAGCCGCCGTCCGGCCCGACGATGTAGCCGTCAAGTGAGACGCCCATCGCATAGGTAACGCTGCGCATCAGAAGTCCTCCTCTGTGACGCTACGGCTTCGACAGTACGACCGCCGGACGCCGCAGGACCCTTGCGGCTCGCGGAATCACCGGTTCGGTCAGGGTGTGCCGGTCGTTGCCGGTCGCTGAACGGTGCGCGCGGTCAGGGCAGGCCGACGGTGAAGGAGGCCCGGTATCCGGCGCCTTCGGGGATCGGCTGCAAGGTCATATGACGGCCCTTGGAGGCGAACCGGTCGTCACGGCTGTTGGGACGGGCCGGAGCCTTGCGGGCCGAGTACGGCGGCCGGCTGAACACCTGCCGCAGCAGGTCCTCCGGCAGGAACAGCTGGGTGGATGCCTCGGTACGGGCGTCGGGATGCACCTTGAGGTGGACGTGCGGGGCCACGTGCGCGTACCAGCCGGGGACGATCGTACGGAACGAGACCCTGCCGGCACGATCGGTGACCTGAGTCCCGCGCAGGAACGTCGAGGTACCGGCCGAATACTCCCCCAGGGCGTCGGCCTGCCAGGCGTCCACAGCGACACCGGCCAGCGGCGTGCAGCCTCGAGCGGCACTGACGACGGTCAGGGCCAGGCTCAGCGGTACGCCTTCGCGGCCCTCGGTGATGTCGGATCGCAGGCGGGCGTCGGGAACGTAGTACGGGCCCTCGCCGGTCTCCGGCGACAGTACGCACACCGGCAGCGGCGTACGTGCCGGAACGGTGACCGGGGCGGCGGCCTGCGCCTGATGCGGAGCGGGGGGCGGCGCCTGACGGGCACTGCTGCAGCCGGCGGTTGCGGCTGCGGCTGCGGCTGCCATCCCGGCAGAGCCGGCGGCGAGGAGGAACGCGCGCCGGCCGGCCGGACCCGGCGTGGGACCAGTCATGGAAACACCCCTGACGACGGTGAGACTCGGGGCGTCCACCGTGGCCCGCCAGACCGTGCAACAGCCGCCGACACACGCGCAGTCCTCCGGACTGTCCCCCGGCCATACGCAGTCCGCCACTGCGGTCGGCGATTCCGTGCCTCTCCGCGCCTCGTCGGAGGCTGTCCGACCACGAGCGGTCGGGCGGTAGCGCGGGCAACCCCTGAGGACGGATGGCATGCTCGGGCCCGGAGTGCTCAGCGGAAGGCGTCGGCGTTCTCCGAAGCCCACTGCCGGAACGGGCGGGCCGGGGTTCCCGTGATCTGGGAAACCGTGTCGCGCACCGTCAGGAGCTCGTCGTTCACGTCTCCGCCCGTGACGTCGAGCACCGCGTCCGCGGCCTCGGCGCCGAACACCGCGGCCATCTGCTCGTAAGCCTGCCGGCGGCTGGTCTCGGCGAAGGGAACCTGGCGGCCCAGTGCCGCCGCGATGGCCTCGACCTGCTGTCGGGCGGTCACCGGTTCCGGACCGGTCAGGGCGTACGTACGTCCCCGGTGTCCGGGTTCGGTCAGTGCCACCCGGGCCACCGCCGCGATGTCCGCAGGGTGGATGGTCGGCAGCGCGGTCCCGGCGTACGGCGCGCGGACTGTCTCGTGGCCACGGATGGACGCCGCCCACATCAGGGCGTTCGAGGCGAACTGCGTCGGCCGCAGGATCGTCCAGGCCATACCGCTTGCCTTGAGCAGTTGCTCCACTGCCAGGTTCTCGCCCGCGGGGCCGAGGTGCGGGTGGGTCTGGACGGTGATGGACGAGACCAGCACGACGTGCTCCACACCCGCCTGCCGGGCGGCTTCGAGTATGTCGGCGTCCGGCCCCAGACGCGAGACGAGGAACAGCGAGCGCACACCCTTCAGTGCGGGCTCGAGCGACGCCGGATCCGCGAAGTCGCCCTCCACGGCCTCGACCCCTTCGGGGAAGACGGCCCGGGAGGCATCACGGGTGAGCCCCCTCAGCGGAGCGGCACCGCGTGCGTGCAGTTCCTTCAGCAGGGCACTGCCGATGTTTCCGGTGGCTCCGGTCACGAGGATCACGAGCATGTCTTCCCGTCGTCAGATGATCAAGTAACTGACACGCTAGGACCTCAATCACGCTTCAGGTCAAGGGAATGGCCGACCAGTGCCCCAACCCGAGCGACGGAGGAGCGGAGGAGCGGAGGGGTGCGCCCACGGTTCAACAGGTCCGGGCTCCACCGTCACGGAAAACGCGAAGGCCCCGGTCTCCCTGAGGAGGAGCCGGGGCCTTGCCAGAGCGCTGGGCAGGCCTTGCACCTGCATCCCCCCACGGGAAGTGGGGTGCCTTTCCTTGGACCACCAACGCATCTCCCGCCACCGGAACTCCGGCCGCGAGAACAAGATCAACTATACCGCATTCCTCCCCGGGCTGCCGTCACCGAGTCCGGGCGGGTACGGCCGGGGCTACGGCGGAGGGCCGGGCCGAGCGGCAGCGCTGCTGCTCTGCCGTGGTCATGGGGCCCGTCCGCTGGAAGATCCGGTCCGCCAGGGCCATGGCCGGGCCGTCGAACTGGCCTGTCAGCACCTGCGCGTGGCCTTCGGCGTCGGTGACGGTGAACGAGGCCGTCCCGGTCGTCCGGGCGGGCTCGGACTCGATCCAGGACACCTCCCCCGGCTGGACGACCTCCGCGACCGTGCGGAAGGCGTCCTCGGACCAAGTGAAGCGGGTCGGCCGACGCTGCCCCTCGGCCGTGGTCCCGCCGGTGAATTCGGCCGTGCCGTCGCGTTCCACCGTCACCGTGCGTTCGTGGCGCAGCGTGTTGCGGGTGCAGTTGACGAAGGCCTCCCCCGCCATCCGCGGCGTCGCGTGGAAGGAGCGGCTTTCTGTGACCTCGGCCGACAGGGTGCAGAACCAGCTTCCCCGGTCGTCCCAGCACAGGCCGGACACCCCGGTGGCGATGTCCGACGACCGCAGCGCCGCCCGCTCGTGCCCGGCTGCCGGGGCGGCGGGAAGCGCAAGCGAGGACAGGGAAACCGCGGCCAGCACCGCGGACATGAGGAGCTTCATGATCCAGCAGTAGCAGCAGCCGGGACCGCAGGGCCCGCTGCCCCGCCGCAGGTACGGGAACCCGTAGTCTCCCGCCACACGACCGGCCCAGCCCGGCAACCGGTGCGGTTGGCCCGGCCGTCTCGCGATCGGGCTAAAGCGGATCCTTGCGCTCGTGGCCGGGGCGGGTGAGGGACCGTGTGTAGAGGGCGCGGTCGAAGACGTACGGGCCGAGCGGCAGCACGTCCTCCACGGGCCGGTACGGCATCCGGAACCCGGACCAGGTCACGGTGTCGTCCGTGACGTCGATGCGCGCGTACAGCGGACCGCACTCCCACACCCCGCAC
The DNA here is from genome assembly GCF_055602345.1 of Streptomyces sp. NPDC037401. NCBI lineage: Bacteria > Bacillati > Actinomycetota > Actinomycetes > Kitasatosporales > Streptomycetaceae > Streptomyces > Streptomyces sp. NPDC037401. The sequence continues at coordinate 36,641 of NZ_JBVJWO010000029.1, read as the reverse complement.
ACGCAGCCGAGGACGACGACCGTCCCGGTCTCGGCGTTCCGCAGCTCCTCGGGACCCTGGCCCAGGAAGTGCCGTACGGCCCCGTCGCCCTGGCCGAAGTCCCGGGCGGTCAGGCCGCCGTACTGGCTCCGCAGGAACTCCTCGCGCTCCTGCGGGGGCTTCTCCCGGTAGAAGTCCTCTTCCTCCCAGACGGGCCGGACGGCGTCGACCAGCGGCACCCGGAGGTCCGTACCGTCGACCCGCATGCCCAGCCTTCGGTCTGCGCCGTACGTGAAGAACTCGATGTGCTGCACAGACCGCATTGTCCTGCAGCGGGTGACGCGGGACGGTCTCGTCGGGATGCTCGTCGAGCCGGCAGTGGTGGCTTGCACGGGAGTGGCCCGGTCCGGTCCTGGCTCTGTCGTACGTCGCCAGTCATAGGGCGCCGCCGAGCCAGTGTCGGGCCTCGCCGACAGGGCGCGTGTCGGGGGCTGGCATGATCGCGAGCTATGGGCAATCGTGTGTTCGACGCGGTGTTGTGCGATCTCGACGGCGTGATCCGCTTTTACGACCTGACCGAAGTGACGCGCCTGGAGCGGGCCGCCGGGCTCATGGAGGGCAGCACCGCCGAAATCGCTTACGCCCCCGAGCGGGATCTGCCACTGCTGCTCGGGCAGATCAGCCGAGCCCAGTGGGCCGCGTCCATCTCCGAGGCACTCGCCGACCGGATACCCGTCCCGCAGGCCGACGAATTGGCCGCCGTCTTCGCCCACGCCCCGTTCCGCGCGGATCAGGATGCGGTGGAGCTGATCAGGGAAGTCCGCCGCAGGATGCCCGTCGTACTGGTCACCAACGCAACCGCTTGGCTGGACGAGGACCTGGCCCTGCTCGGACTCACCGACCTGGCCGACCACGTGGTCAACAGCTCCCGCATCGGCATCGCCAAACCCGACCCGGAGATCTACCGGACCGCCGCGGAACGAGCGGGCGTCCCGGCCGAGCGCTGCCTTTTCGTGGACGACACCCAGGCCAACGTCGATGCGGCCCGCGCGGCAGATATGACGGCCGTGCTCTACCGCGACCCCTCAGACCTTCGCCAAGCGCTGGCGCCGGTGCTTGAACAGGACCGGGAGGCGCCGGCCGGCTGAGGCTCGCAGAGAATCAAGGTATCGCCCCCGCCGCCCGGGCCTTCCGGCTTCGCCTCCAGGTCGTGGGCCCCGCTGGCGCGGGGCCGGGCCGGCAGCAGAAGCAAGCGATCAGAGGGGGCGGACCTGGTCGGCCTGCGGGCCCTTGGGACCCTGCGAAGTCGTGAACTCGACGCGCTGGTTCTCCTCCAGAGACCGGTACCCAGACGAATCGATTGCAGAGAAATGCACGAACACGTCCGGAGTACCGTCATCCGGCTGAATGAACCCGAACCCCTTCTCCGCGTTGAACCACTTCACAGTCCCCTGAGCCATAACACGCCTTCCATAAGCAGGAGCCGGACACTGCTCGCGTCCCGGCTGCGTGCTGATCCTCCCCCGCCCCTCAAAGGCGAAACAGAGTCCCGGGGTGAAATCCTCGCGTTCCTTGCGTTCCGCGGGGCGGTTTCCGCGCCGGGGCCGCCGTGGATTGAGCGCCTTGGCGACGAATGGCTGAAGAACGCGCCGTGACCGGTTTCCTTTCCTGTGTCGCCGCAGAGCATATTTGCCGACTATCGGATGCTGCCTGGATGGTGACCTACCATCCGATTCTCAGTGTGGCATTGCCAGTGCTGCTGACCACCCTGTCGGCGGCGACCGGCACGGCCGTGGCCGCGGGTGGCGGCGACACCGCCCGTACCACGCGGTGGATCGCCCCGGGCGTCCGCCTGGAGTCCTACGACCGGCTGGAGACCGACCGCTGGCTGCGCATCGACGAACTCGTCGTCGACCTCGACGCACCCGGCGTCGGCGTGGAGTACCTCGGGGGACCGGCAGCGGGCCGCGCCCCGAGGCGCACGGCCGCGCACGACACCGTCGCCGAGGCAGCCGCCCGCCACTCCGCCGGCCCCGGCAGGCGCGTGGTCGCGGCGGTGAACGGCGACTTCTTCGACATCCGGCACACCGGCGCCCCCCTCGGCCCCGGCATCTCCGCCGGCCGGCTGCTGCACTCCGCGGCACGGGGCGCGGGTACCGCCGTCGGCTTCGGCCCCGGCCCGGTCGGCCGAGTGCTGCGCCTCGCCCTGGACGCCACCGTGACCCTCCCCAGTGGTGCCGTCCGCCGGATCGTCGGACACAACTCCGCCCGGCCGCCTGCGAACGGCATCACCGCCTACACCGCCGCCTGGACCGGCATCGGAGCCGCCCTGCCGCCCGGTACGGACGTCGAGGCCGAGCTCTGGAACGGCCGGGTCACCGCCGTGCGCCGTCCCGCGCGCGGCACGGCCCCGCTGCCCGGAGGCGTGCTGCTCGCCGGGCGCGGCAGCGCCGCCGCGGAGGTGGCCGCGCTGCGCCCCGGGGACGCCGTACGCATCACCACGCGGCCCACCGCAGGGGCCGGGCTGCCGGTGCCCACGGCCGCCGTCGGCGGGCGGGAACGGCTGGTCGTGGACGGCGTCCCGCAGAACCACGACGCGGCGAGGAACAACAGTCCCGCCCCGCGCACCGCCGTCGGCATCTCGAAGGACGGGCGGGAGGCCCGGATCGTCACCGTGGACGGGCGGCGGGACGACAGTCCCGGCATCACCCTCACCGCGCTGGGCCGGCTGTTCCACGAGCGCGGCGCCCACAACGCGCTCAACCTGGACGGGGGCGGCTCCAGCACCCTGCTCGCCGGGCACCCCGGCCGCGCCGACCTCACCCTGGAGAACTCCCCGTCCGACGGAAGCCTGCGTACCGTCCCCAACGGGCTGGTGCTGACCACCCGGCTCGGCAGTGGCAGGCCCGCAGGCTACCGGGTGGCCGCGGCCGCCGGAGCCGCCCGGGTCTTCCCGGGGCTCACCCGCTCCCTCACGGCCACCGCCCACGACGAGATGCTCGGTCCCGCCGTCGCGGCCCGCCCCGACTGGTGGACCGCGCCCGGGAGCAGCGGCCGTACCGGTCGGGACGGGATCTTCCACGCCGGCCGTCCCGGCAGCGCATGGGTCTACGCAGGGCACGCGGATCGCGCCGGCCGGGCGCCGCGCGCCGGCGGGATCCGGCTGGAGGTGCTCGGCCCGCTCGCCCGGATCGAGGCTTCCGAGGACCGCATTTCGCTGGCGGGCCCCGGCGACCACCGGTCCTTCCAACTCCTCGGCTCGGACGCCAAGGGCCGTCTCGCGCCGGTGGAGGCCCGTGACGCCCGCTGGCAGTACGACCGCTCACGCTGGCGCGTCACCGACGACGGCCGAGGCGGTTTCACCGTCACCGCCCTGTCCACCGGGGGCACGACGGTCCTCCATGCAACCGTCCCCGCCACGGGCGCTGCGACCCGGCTTCCGGTTGCGGTCGGCGACGTCGAGTCGGCCGGCGTGGACGGTGCCGACCCCGTGGGCGGTGCCGACCCCGTGGGCGGTGCCGACCCCGTGGGCGGTGCCGACCCCGTGGGCGGTGCCGACCCCGTGGGCGGTGTGGAGTTCGAGGCCCTCGCTGTGCCCGGAGCAGCCGCCGGTACGGAACCACTCCCGGGTGACCCGACGCGTGCCCGCGCGGGGGCGCTGCCTCCGCCGGCCGCCGGCCAACCCGGCGGGCCGGGAAGCCTTCTGTCGGAATCAGGGCAGGCGCACGGCCTCGGATCCCGGGGGTCCGGCTTCGGGAGGCTCGGGCTCGCCGAAGCCGCGGGGTGGCTGAAGAAGGGCATCCGGCCCGCGTGGCTTCCGAACTGGCTGCCGGGGCGTGCGGCGGGCCGCGCAGGGCAGTGGCCCACGGCCGGAGAAGGGGCCGCCGACAGGGCCGCGGAGGGGACCGCGGACGAAGTGCCGTCCTGGCCCTGGCGGTTCGGCGTGGCTCCCGGTGGCTTCTCGGATGCCGAAGCACGGCAGGCGGTCGACCGGGTCGGCGCCGGACGGGTGGACTTCGTCCTGATCGCCCCGCCCGGCCCGGGAAGACCTCGCGCGGTACCCGCCGGGCCGGCCGCGCGAAAGCCCAAGGGAACGTTTCATCTACGGCCGGGCACCGCCTCTTTCCGCCATCGAGGCGTCCGCTTCGTCTCTCTGGACACCGCCCGCCCCACCCTGGAGGGCGGCGGGGCCGCCCGGATCCGGGTCCTGCGCGCCGGCCTCGCGGAGGCGGCCGTGGACCCGGCGACCGGAGCAGTGGCCGTAGTGGAGCAGCACGCGGGACCGGACCGGGTGGACGAACGGGAGGCACGGGCGCGGGCACGGCTCCTCACCGAGTTCCGCCGCAACAGTGGCAAGAGCACGGCGCTGATCGTCCTGGACGCTCCGGAACCGGCGGCGACCCGCAAGCACGGCGTCCTGTCCCTCGCCATCACCCCCCGGGAGGGGGCTGTGCTCGACGTCGACGCGATGTCACCTGCGGGACGGTCCTGGCTGTCCGTACGCCGTCAGGGTCTGCCGTCCTGAGCCAAGACCTCGGCCGGGTGGCCGGGTGGGTGGGATGGAGCAGCGGCCCGGACGTGGTTCAGGGGCGCACGGCGCGGACGTGGCGGGCCGAGAGGTGGAGCTCGTAGGGCAGACAGCAGTCGGAGCAGAGGGTGGCGACGAGGGTTCCGCAGGCGCACGCCTGGTTCATGCCGCCGTCGGGAGTCGCTCCGCAGCACGCGGAGGAGGCGTGCCGCAGTTCCAGGCCGCGTGCGTCGTCCGGGTTGATGACGATGTTGCCCCGCGGGCCCTGCGACACCAGCCATTGCCCGTGCCCGTTGCCCTTCGTGCCGTAGCGCGGCATGGCCGGCCCGGGCACGTCGGTGGCGACCAGGGGTGCGCCGTAGGGCTCCGTCTCGATCGCGTACCGGCCTGAGGGCACGGTCGCCGGCGACGGGCCCCGCTCGTCGGCGTCCCACCATGCGAAGTGCGGAGGCTCGGGAACTGCGGGCAGCCGTTCGAGGGGCCCCGTCAAGGGGACTCCACACGTCGCGCACACGAAGACCACCGCTCCGGACGCTGCAGCACCGTCGGTGAGGTCGACAGGCAGGGCAGCCTGCTCCGGCGCAGGCGTGCCATTGCGCTCGTCCTGGGCCTGGTCATCGTGCATGCGCTGACCGTACGCGGCGCGCCGCCGGGCTCCGCGGCCGCCCCCACCAGCGGCGGGTCAGGTGAGGTTCACCTGTCGGGCCTCGGCGTGGGCGGTGATCCCGTCCGGGCCCACGGTGACCTCGGTGGGCTTCAGGCCCAGCGGGAGCTGCGGCAGCTGCCGGTGCTCGCGGGACAGGGCCCCCTTGATGGCGGGGGCGGTTGGGTCGAGCGGGCGGCCGGCCAGGGTCGCGCTGTCCGCGTGCAGGGTGACGACGCCCGCGTCGAGGCGGGGTTCGGCCGTGATGACCAGGGGCATCCCCAGCACGCCGCTCTCGATCCGCAGTCGGCCGCCGCCGGCGTCGGAGAGCCGGACCTCCCGGTCGCCGACCGTGGCGAACGCGTCGAACGGGGCGGTGAACGCGGCGTCGACCGAGTCCGCCGCGTAGCCGCGGGGCTGTTCGGACACCCGGTGGAGGTCGATCTCGGCCTTGACGGGGATGCCGTCGGGCGTTCGGGCATCGCCCGTGACCCGGACCTCGGGATGGCGCCCGCGGGCGGCGTGCAGCAGGAAGGGGTGGCCGTCGATGGTGACCTCCGGCGAGGTCAGGGCACCGCCCTGGCGGGCGGCGATCCGGTCGGCGAACCGCTCTTCGCCGAGCCGGCGGGCCAGGGCGTCGGCCGTGAGCAGGAGGGCGCCCACGAGGACGGTCACGGCCGCCGCCCGCCGGTACGGGCGGCGCGGGCGGCCCGTACGGGGGCTCCGGCGCTCGGGGGCGGGCCGGGACGCGGGCGCGTGCGGCGACGCGGGTGCGTCGTGCGGGGTGCGGAACGGCATGGGTCGGTACCTCGGGGTCGGAGTGGGTGTCGGGCCGGAGTCGGTGTCGGGTGGCGGAGGTGGTCGGGCCGGGGGTTGAGGGTTCGGAGGTTCGGATCGCGATGCGGGAGGGCGGGCGGGTCAGGGCGTGGGAAGGCGGTCGGCTCGGGAGCCTGCGGCGGTCTCGGACGGTCGGGCTGCCGCGGGCATCGCCGTGTGGGCGCGAGCGCGCGGGGCCGGCGTGGGGGTGCCCTCTATGTCCACGCGCGGCAGGATCCGGTCGAGCCACGCCGGCAGCCACCAGTTGCGCGACCCGAGCAGCACCATGCTGGTCGGGACGAGGAGGCCGCGGACGACGGTGGCGTCCAGGACCACGGCCGCGGCCAGTCCGATCCCGAACATCTTGACCACCGGGTCCTCGGACAGCAGGTAGCTCAGGAACACGCAGACCATGATCAGCGCAGCCGAGCTGATGATCCCGGCCGTTCCGGTCAGCCCGTCCACGACCGCGCGCCGGTTGTCGCGGTGTCGCAGATGGGACTCGCGCACGGCGGTCAGCAGGAACACCTCGTAGTCCATGGAGAGCCCGAACAGCACGGCGAACATCAGCAGCGGGACGTAGCCCGGGATGGGCACCGGCCCGTCGAGGCCGAGCAGGGCGGCCCCCCATCCCCACTGGAACACCGCGGTCAGCACGCCGTACGAGGCCGCGACCGAGATCAGGTTCATGGCGGCCGCCTTGGCCGCGACCACGGGTGCGCGGAAGGCGAGCAGGAGCAGCATGCCGGCGACCAGGACGACGGAGGCGATGATCACCGGCATCCGGTCCGCGAGCCGGGCGTTCAGGTCTGCCTGGGCGGCCGTGGGCCCGCCCACGTGGGTGGCGGCTCCCGTACCCGCGGTGGCCTCGGGCAGGGTGGTCCCGCGCAGCCGCTCCACGAGGTCGACGGTCCGCGGGTCGCCGGGACCGGTGGTGGGGGTGACCTGCCAGAGGACCGTAAGGCCGTCCGGGCCGATGCGCGGCGGGCCGACCGCCTTGACCCCGGAGGTCCGCGCGAGGGCCTCGGTGACCGGGGCGACGCGGTGGTCGGAGGGGCCCGCGGCAGCGGTGGGCAGGGTCTCGGTCACCGTGACCGGACCGTTCGCGCCCGGTCCGAAGGCCTCGGCCAGCTGCTCGTACGCGGTACGGCTCGCCGTGCCGGCCGCCTTGTCTCCCGCGTCGAGCTGGCCGAACGTCAGCCGGGTGGCCGGCGCTGCCAGGACGGCCAGGAGGACCAGGCTCGCGACCAGGTAGCGCCAGGGGCGGTCGGCCACGTGCGTGGCGAACCGCCGCGCACGCGCGTGCGCAGGCTCGGTGGTGTCGGTGGTGTCGGTGGTGTCGGTGGTGTCGGTGGTGTCGGTGGCGTTGGTGGCGCCCTCGCTGTCCTCGCTGCCCTCGCTGTCCCTGGCGGCTTCTACGTCCTCGGAGGACTCGGTGGACTCGGTGGACTCGGTCTGCTCGGCGCCGGTTGGCGCGGAGTGAACGGCGGGCGAAGCGGTCGGATCCGCCGGGCCGGCCGGCGTAGGTCTCGCGGCCTCGGGGCTCGCCTGCGCCCGCCCGCGCTCGTGGCGTCGGCCCGTACGGTGGCCCAGGCGGTGGCCCAGCAGGGCGAGCAGCGCCGGGAGCAGCGTCAGGGCGGCCAGGACCGCGACGAGTACGGCGATGCCGGGCGCCAGCGCCAGGGCGTGCAGCAGCGGCAGCCCGCCGAGCGCGAGCCCGGCCAGCGCCGCCGCCACCGCGCAGCCGGCGAAGGCGGCGGCCTTGCCGGCGCTCGCCGTGGTGTGCCCGACGGCCTCCGGCACCTCGTGCCCCTGCGCCAGGAGTGCACGGAAGCGCGTCAGGCAGAACAGGGTGTAGTCGATGCCCACGCCGAGGCCGATCATCGCCGCGATAGTGGCCCCCGACGAGGGCATGTCGAGGAAGTGCCCCACCAGGCCGATCACCGACAGCGAGACCACCAGCCCGAGGGCCCCCACCAGCAGGGGCAGCCCTGCCGCGAGGATTCGGCGCAGTGTGAGGAAGAGGATCACCGCGGCCGCCGCGAGACCGATCAGCTCACTGTGTGCGGTGGACCCCTTGTCGACGGCCGCCGCGAGGTCGCCACCTGCCGTGACCTCGATGCCCGCGCGGCGCGCGGGTTCCGCGGCCGCGAGCACGGCCTCGCTGATCTCCGGGGTGATGTCACGCCCCGTCACGTCCAAGCCGACGGACAGGTATGCGGTGTGCCCGTCCGTGCTCATGGCCGCGCCGCCCGAGGGCCCGTACGGCGTGGTGACGGCGACCACGTGGTCCGCCTCGGCCACGTCGGCCGCGGCCGCCTCCACCGCCCGCCGCGCGGTCGCGGAGGTCAACTCCGGGCCGCCCGGCGTCGTATGCAGGACGATCGGCTGGTTGCCGGACGCGGGGCCGGGGAGGGTCCCGGCCGCGTCCCGGGCCGCCTGGCTGTCGCTGCCGGGGATGACCACGGCCTCGGTGGTGACGCCGCCGTGGAGGGCCACGGCCGCCACGACGGCGATCACCACGGCCGCCCACACGGCGAGGACGCGTACGGGTCTGCGGGCGCACCACCGGCCCAGGGCGAAGAACATCGTGCTGCGCACCCCTCCACGGATCCCACGAATGAAGTTGCACTCTGAGTGCAGATTCACCGTTGCACTCCGAGTGCAATAATGTCAATCGGAGAGAGGAGCCCAGGTGGAACGGCAGGGCGAAGAGCAGGACCGGCGGCCGGGAGTGCCCCCCGCCGGGACCAGGGACGGCCGGGCCGAGCGCGGCCGGCAGACCCGCGAGAAGATCGCCGACGCCCTGCTCGCCCTGCTCGACGAGGGCATGACGGAGTTCCCCGCCGACCGCGTCGCCGAGTACGCCGGCGTCTCGCGCCGCTCGGTGTTCCACCACTTCGCCGACATGGCCCAGCTCGTGGACACCGCCATCACCCGCCGGCTGGAACAACTCGCAGCCCAGGTAAGGCCGTTGCCCACCGAAGGGACGCGGCAGGCGCGGGTCGCGGCGCTGGTCGAGCAACGCTCCCGGATCCTCGAATGGATCACCCCGGCCCGTCTGGCGATGATCCGCATGGACCACCCCTCGGAACGGATCCGTCAGGTCACCGCGGACGCCTTCCGCGATGCCCGCGAGCGCCTGGAGGCAGTGCTCGCCGAGGAACTCGACCGGCTCCCGGCCCGGCAGCGCAAGGACTTGGTCGACGGGCTGGACGCGGTGACCACGTGGGGCGCCTGGCACCACTGGCGGTCCACGGGACTCGACGCCGAACGGGCACGGCACGTCATGGAGGCCACCGTGCTGAACCTGCTCGCCTCCGCCGACCCACCGGGCCGCGCCCCGGCCCCGCGGAACGACTCCGCCTGACCACCCCGGCGTGCCGCGGAGACGGCGGTGACGCCGCCGAGCCGCCTACGGCGGGGAGCCCGGCGCCAGTGGTGACAGGTCACACGGCCTTCACCGGAGTTCGTCGGGCGACGGGACGCAGAAGACCGGATCGTGATCGTGAAATGCGGACGGGCAGCTGACGTGTTCCGGATCGCCGCGCGGGCCTCATCGACAGCTGCCGAGGCTCCCGAAGACACGAGTGACCCACCGGTCCAACCGGGTCCCGAAGTCCGACGCCGAGGTGATCTCCCAGGCCGGCAGGCATCCTGCGTCGTCCAGGTCAGCGACGAAGTCCACGTCGGCCCAGCCACCACGGAAGAGCACGACCGACAGCACGGCCTCCGACGGACCGGATGCGACCACGCCTACCGAGTCCGGATCATGAACGCGCGTTCTGTCGGTCTCCAGTGACGGAGGCCAGGCGGCTTCGGCGTCCCTCCAGGTCACCCGGCTCACTTCAAGGCCGGCCGACGTCCAGCCCACGGTGCGCTCAGCCAGTACGACAGCCACCTCGTCAAGATCAACGACTCTGTCCATGAACGGATCATCCCTCATGGTCGATCCCCCTCAGGCCGGGCCTCGGTGCGGGCGTGGGGGCACCGGTCGGCGCCGGTTGAAATCCCCCAGGGGCGGCCAGGCTGCGGGGGTGCAACTGGCGGGCGGGACGCGTCCGGAGCCAGTACGAGCGGGCCGCGAGGGTCAGGGCGATGCCGTACACGGCGAAGGCGGCCGTCCCGATCCAGCCGACCAGCAGCGCGTCGCCCGCGGAGTGGAAGTCGCCGCGCCGCATCGTCACCACGCCGGCCGTGGCCAGGGCCAGGTATCCGAGGCCCACCACGCCGTACGGGGCGAGCGTGGCGGCTCCGAGCAGGGCCGGGACGAGCGGGAGCCAGCGCGGCACCCGTCGGCCGCGGAGGAACAGCGTCCAGCGCGGGAAGACCTGCCCCCAGGGGCGGACCAGGCCCCAGAGCAGGAAGACGCCGAGCGCGGCCAGCAGCGCGGTGGGGTCCAGGCCCCAGGACTCGAGGGTGAGGAAGATCCCCGAGGCACCGTTGCGCTCCGAGACCGCGAGCATCTCCTCGCCGGTGATCCCCGCGAACGTTCCGCCGGACGCCCACACGAGCTTCATGGCCGCGTACGGGACAAAGGCCAGCGTCCCGGCCCAGGCGGCGAGCTGGACGGGCTGCGGTGCAGCGGACGGCGCTCGTACGGAGGTACCGGCCGGCCGGCGGCCGGACCGGGCCGTGGCCGCGAGCAGGACCGCCCCGACCGCCGCCAGTGTCTTGTTCGCGGCGGAGGCCCCGCTGTCCACTCCCTGACCGAACATCAGCGTGATCACATCCATCAGCAGGCTGAACGCGGTGATCCCGGCCAGGGCGCAGGCCACCCAGAGCAGGACCCGCAACGCCGGCCGCAGCCCGTACCGCACCACCGCCGCGCCGACCGATCCCGCCAGCGCACCCTCCCCCACGACCGCCCAACCCAGCCCGGAGACCCCTGAGTCACCACCGAGGTAGAGCAAGGAGGTCCCGCTCAGCGCGCACGCCAGGCCGAAGCCGGCGTACGGCACCGCCCACAGCATCGTCGCCCAGGCCGCCCAGCGCGGCCATCGCTGCCACCACGCGCTCCAGAGCGCCTTCACCGTCCGTTCAGCACTGGTCATGTCCTCAACGGTGCAGCGGCCGCGGTGGGGTGACGTCAGCCGCCGGAACGATCTCCCTCCCCCTGCCGGGTGAGCCACCCATGAGGCCCAGGTATGCGTGACGGAACGTGACGCCTCAAGTGGCCGGATCCCATTGCGGCTCGGACTTGCAGCTTGGCCCGGCTGCGGAGCAGAGATCACCATGTGCGTATGTCCGACAATCATTTCCTGCCTGCGCCGAGTGTCGTGCGACTGCCCCGGTACACGAAGGTGGAGCAGGACGAGATCCTCGGCGAGAGCACCGACCCCTTCGGTGTTGCCTCGGCCGGCTTGACCTGGCTGCCCAAGGAGGAACACTTCGGCATCAGGCACGGCGGCCGGCTCGTGGCACACACCGGCCTGCTCCGGCTGCCGGTTGCGATCGGCACCGTCGGGACAGAGGTCGTGGGCGTTGGCGGAGTGGCCGTCGCACCCGATGTGCGCGGGCAGGGCCTGGCTCGGCTCGTGGTCGAAGCGGCACTCGACCACGCCCGCACGATGGGCCCCGAGCACGCGCTCCTGTTCTGCCGGCCCGTCCTCGTGCCGTTGTACCAACGGCTCGGATGGCACCTGATCGACGAGGAGGTACTCGTCGAGCAACCCGAAGACCGCGTGGTGACCATGCCGTTGCGGACCATGGTGACGCCCTTGCGCGAGACCGCGCACTGGCCTTCGGATCCGGTGCGTCTCTTCTCGCTGCCGATGTAAGGCGGCCGAGGGCCACGCGCCGATGCGTTCTCGGACGACGCTCAGTCGGTCTGTCTGCGGTCCTGTTCCGGTCAACAGGCCTCTGCGGCCAGGCGGCCCGCCTGATGCCGGGTCAGCCGCCAGATCTGATCCTCGCCGGTCTCGGCCGGGGCGAGGCGCTCGGCGGGGCGACGCAGGTGTTCGGTGAAGCCGAGGCGGGCCGGGACGGCGCCGCTGGCGCGGTTGGCCGGGTCATGGACGACCTCGACGTAGTCGACACCGGGAAGGCGGAAGGCTTCCGCGACCAGAGCGCGGGCGGCCCGGGTGGCCACTCCGCGGCCGGTGGCGCCGGGGTGCAGCCAGTAGCCGATCTCGCGGCCGTCGTCCGGTGCGTCGTCGCGCCGCAGGACCCAGCAGACGCCGACGATCGCGCCGTTCAGCACGATCACGTAGGTGAACTCCTCACCACTCGCCCAGCCCCCCGCGCGGCGGGCCAGCAAGTCGGCGGTCCTGGCCGGGCTGTGCTCAGCGACCCAGGCCATCCACGGGCGCAGGTGCTCCAACGACTCTTCGATGACCTGGAGGAGCTCCGGAAGGTCTGTCTCGCCGCTGAAGCGGCGCAGCGTCAGGTCGTCCAGTTCGATCACCTGCTGTGGAAGGTCCATGCCAGGAGGATCGTCTGCGGCCGTTCCGGTCGGCAAGGGGATTACATGGCAAACCCCTTCGGTGGCGGCGGTACGACGTACCCCAACACCTCGTGCCGGAAGCGAGCAACGCGCTCGGGTTCCGCGCGGTCGAAGGTGACTTGGGTGGGCTCCCGGGCTCGTGCAGGGGGTGTCGACGCGGGGTGGTCGCTCGTGCCCTGCACGGGCGGGGTGATGGTCACCGCGTTCGGCGACGACGCCCGTCCGGAGGGGCTGCGGTTCCGGGTGCCCGCCGCCGGGTACTGCCCGTTCTGCCTCCTGGAGGAGCAAGCCCGGACCTTCGTCGGCGGGGACGGTGACGGCCTGTTGGCCGAGTACCGCGGGCACCTGCGGCACGGCAGCAGCACGCACGTGCTCATCCGTCGGATGGAACCGGGCGATCCGTGGCGCGGCCGTCTGCGCGACCGGGTCTACCACCGCACCCCGCGACAGCGTCCCGTCTGCCCGAGCCACCCTCCGACCGACGCGGCGCTGGTGCCTGAAACCGGCGCCAGGGGGACCGGGCTTGCGTCCGGCATATGCGTGCATGGGGCGGACGCGACAGGTGGTGCGGGCGTGGGAGGGGGCGCCCGAGTGTTCTCGTGAACACCCCATTTCGGTGGTGTCCGAGATCACGATTTGAGGTATCTTTCGGATCATCATCGTTGGATGGGGAGGTTTCTCCATGTCAGAACCGGATCTGCACGCGTCGGTTGACGCTCTCGTCGACCGCGAACCCGACCTTCCCCTTCCCGCCGTACGGCGGCAGTTGCGCCTCGCGGACGACCTGACGCAGCGCCAGCTGGCTGATGCCCTCCACGTGAAGCCGCTGACGATCCTGCGCTGGGAAGGCGGGCAGACCGAACCGCGGCGCCCCTGGCGGGATGCGTATGCACACCTCCTCCGGAGGCTTGCCGAGAAGCACCCCGAAGCCGCGCGGGTCGTTGACGGCAGTGCGGCACACCGGTCTCCGGGCATGCCGACGCCGCCTTCGGATTCAAGGGGGTCGGGATGACCTAGCCGGTCATCGGCCGCGCGCGCCGTTGAGGATTCGCCACCCTCTGGCCTCGCGCGGCCCGCCTGCCGCCTGGTGCATCACCAAGGCGGTCCGCTCGGATCACGGCAGCAACCGCTTCCGAGCCGCGGCTCATCAGGCCGCTCATATCCACCGGCCCCTCATCAGGGCCAAATCAACGCGCAGCACCATCGCTCCTCTCGGCGGCCCGGCCAAGGGCTCTCGAGAAAGAACACGAGGGAAAGGAGTTCCGTCGCCGGTCTTTGCGCTTTCGCCCGCTCCTCCCGGAGTGGGCTCACCCCTCCCGCCACACGGGCCATCGAGATCGGCCCCGGCCAAGGGGCCCGTCTGCGTTGGTCCATCTGAAAGGTAGGTACTCGTCATAGTGCCCGATGTTGCGCACTCTGAAAACCCGGACAATGTCCGTTTCACCCCTTTTCACACTGATCGCGCTCCCCATATGGCGGGATCACTACCGGAAAAGCGAAAGTCCTTTACCTTTCAACGGGCGGTCTTACTTCCCGTAGGAACCCACAACGCAGGCCTGTTCCGGTTGTTGGGCCGGTGAGTGCCGTGGCGGCGGTCGCCGCGCGGGTTCCCGGTGCGCGCCGGCCGGCGGACGGTCCGCAGCCCGCCTCCCCCGTAACGGTTTTCACGCAGGTGAGGGGCGAGGCGCAGTCCGTGGAGCACACTGCGTCGCGGCGTGCCGAGCCGCGGGCGTGGCTGCGGTCGGTGGTGTGGCTGGTGGGTTCGGGCCTGTACCCGCAGGCGGGCCCTTCGACGGTGAAGGTGGCCGAGGATCTCGCCTCCCGGATGGACTTCTCGCTGAGTCTGGTCCTGTACGACCTCGACGGCACAGTGGCTCGTACTGGCCTGTCGCGGGCGACGGTCAAGCGCCACGTGCGCTGTCTGCGGGAGCTCGGTGCTCTGGTGTGGGTGCGTCACGGCACGAAGCGGAACCTCCGGCTGCCGGGGCGCGCGTACACGGCGACGGCCACGATCTACGGTGCGGTCGTCCCCCCGGTGTACGACGCCGCGATGGGGCACCGGCTGCTCGGGAACGGCTACCGGGCGCGGGTGTGCGGGGTGACCGAGGCCGGCCGCGAGCAGGCGGTGGAGGCGGCCCGTGCGGCGGCGCGGACCAAGCGGAAGCGGCCTGCCGGCAGGCGCCGTAGGGCGGGGCGTGAGCCCCATTCTCTTAGGCACGACCTGCAGTCTTCCTCTGCGGACAGTACTCGCTTTCCCCCTGAGAAAGGCTTCGCGAGCGGGAACGGCACCACCCTCGCCCCGAAGCACTCGAAGCACTCGAAGCACTCGAAGCAGTCGAAACAGCGGGCCGGTGGCGGCCGGAAGCTGAACCGGTTCGGCACCCGTCTGCGGTTCGCGGCGCAGCTGATCGAAGCGTTCGCCTGGCTGCGCGGCTGCTCGGTCCGCCGCATCGCGTGGGTGGCCCGCCATGTCGCCGATGCAGGATGGTCGGTCACCGACGTCCTGGGCTGGCTGCACTTCCGCGGCGGTGCGGTGATCAGCCATGTGCACCGGGCCTCCGGGCTGCTCGCCACGCTGCTGGCCGGTGCGGAAACCGTGCTCGACACCCCCGCAAAGCGCGCCGCGGTGGTGGAGGACTGGCGCGGGGCGCAGGAGGCGATGCGCCGTCACCGCATCCAGCACGTCCGCCACCAGCGCGAGGCCTTTGACGGGGACTGGCAGGCCCCGTCCGACCCGACGGTCCGGCAGCAGGTCGTCGACGCCTACGCGACGGCGTTCCGTCCCGGCGGTCATGACGCACCCGACGGCCGCGTACTGGAGCAGCGGTCCACGTCGATCGGGTTGGAGGATCTGGACGCGGCGGAACTGGCCGAGGACCGCGAGCTGGTGAGGCGGCAGCTGCTGGCGGGCGATCCGTCCACGGTCGTCAACGCGGTTCATCTGCTGGGACGCCCCATGGCCGAGCAGCTCTACGGCGCGGGCCTGGTCCACCGGGCCGAGCAGCTGGCGAGGCTCGCCCACAGCACTCAGACCACTCTCGGCAGCCGGTAGGAGGCCCCACCATGACCACCACGCCCACCACCCCCGGTACCGCCCCTGCGGCCGCCTCCGGGGCGGACATGGCCCGCATGGCGCTCCAGGCGGCCCGCGCTGCCGCCCGCAAGCGCGACCGTCCGGGCGAGGCCCGCACGTCCCGTGTCCGTACGGCCCGTCCCGGCGCCCGGGACGGCAGGGAGCCGGCCGTACTGGGCGTCGTCACGGAGGAGTTATTCGCCGACCGGGTCTGGGAGCTGGCCGCCGTCGGAGCGAGCGTGCTCGACCAGTGGCCCGCCATCGCGGCCGCGGTCGCCCCCGCCTTCGCCGAGCACGTCAGAGCCACCGCCTACAACCCGCGCACGCGCGTGCTGACGCTGTGGCCCGACTCCCGCGCGTACTGCACCCAGCTGCGCCTCGCCACCGATCGCATCCTCACGGCAGCCCGGAACGTCACCGGGGCGCGGACCGTGCGCAGCATCGTCGTCCTCAACCCCGACACCCCGCCCCCGCCCCGCGCCGTCCGCGGCGCGGGGCGCGCGGCGACGGCGCGGCGGCCGAGGACCGGTCAGGACGAGGGGGACGGGCTGCGGTGTCCCCGGGAGAAACGCACCTCATCGAGATCGTGGCCCTCGCGCCACAGGGCTGCGGCAAGCTCGAGAACCGCAGAGCGGTCGGGCCGGTCGCCCGGCAGCATGGACAGCACCGTGCTCCCCCCGGTGCGCACGGCGGGCTGCCGGAGGGCGAGGGTGGACAGGACGCGGCCGGGTCCGCATTCGACGAGCAGGCGGTCCCCCTCGTCGAGGAGTGCGGTGAGCGCGGGCCCGAAGCGGACGGTGTCGGCTATCTGGCGGGCCCAGAACCGTGCGGAGCCCGCGTCCTCCGTCGTGAGCAACTGCCCGGTGTAGCCGGAGCGTACGGGGAACCGGGCGCGCCGGGGCTGTGCGTCGTACGCCAGCTCGGCCGCCGAGACGGCCGGTTCCATGGCCGGGCTGTGGAACGGGGTGGTGGCCGGGATGGGCCGTTGGGTCACCCCGTCGGAGGCGAGGCGGGCTGCCACGGCGGCCAGTTCGGCACGCGGCCCGGCGAGCATCGTGCGCTGGGCGGCGTTCACGGCGGCCACTGCGACCTGCCCGGACAGGTAGGGGACCAGCTCGTCGGCGGATGCGGCGACGGCGAGCATCCCGCCGGGCGGGATCCGTGCGGCGGCCCGTACCCGGCCGCGTACCAGGGCGACGGCCTCCTTGACGGTGAACACCCCGGCCAGGGTTGCCGCCACGACCTCGCCCGCGCTGTGGCCCAGTGCCTCGGCGGGCGTGATGCCCCAGCTCAGCAGCAGCCGGCCCAGCCCGTGGTCGACGGCGAACAGCAGGGGCTGGGAACGGCGCCCGTCGTCGATCGGGATACCCGCGCCGGTGCCGGTACCGAGCCAGTCGGCGCGGATCGCCTCGCCCTCGGCCCCCCACGCCTCCAGGACGTCGTCGACGGCCGCCCGGAAGACGGGTTCGTCGCGGTACAGCCCGGTCGCCATCCCGTGGTGCTGGGATCCCTGGCCGGGCAGCAGCAGGGCGACCGGCCGGGGGCCGCCGACCGGGACCTGCCGCACGGGGGCGGCCGCGAGGTCGTCGAGGGCGCGGGCCGCCGTCGTGACCACCGCCCCGCGCACCGGCCCCGGCCCCGGAGGGGGCGTCGGGGTCCCGGTGCGCAGGGCGTCGGCGACCCTGGCGCGGGAGGCGCGTTCACCTGCCGGGTCCGCGCCCGCCCAGCACAACAGCCGGGCCGCACCGTGCGCGGTACCGGTCGCCGTGGTGCCGGTGACCGTCGTGCCGGCGACCTTTGTGCCGGTGAGCGTCATGTCGCTGTCCTCCCGTGCGGTCCGGTGCAACCTCAGGTGAGGGAGATCCCACCGTCGACGCTGAGCACCTGCCCGGTGATGTAGTCGTTGTCCAGGAACACGCCGATGGCGGGCGCGACCTCCTCGGGGGTGGTCAGCCGGGGCACCGGCAGGTTGGCGGCGAGGTTCTGGCGGAACTTGTCGGTGGCGTTCGCCGTCATCCGCGTCTCCATGAATCCGGGCGAGACGGCGTTCACCGTCACTCCGCGCCTGCCGCACTCGGTGGCCAGGGTGCGCGTGAGCGCGATCACCCCGGACTTGGAGGCGGCGTAGGCCGTCTGGCCGGACGTGGCGACCAGGGCCGACGGCGACACCACGTTGATGATCCGCCCCCACCGCCGCTTGACCATGGACGGCAGCACGGCACGGCACACGTGGAAGGTGCCCATCAGGTTCGTCTGGACCACCTCGCCCCACACCTCGGGCGACTGGCTCATCATCAGCGCGTCCTTGCGGATGGCCGCGTTGCTGACGAGGACGTCGACCTCGCCCAGCTCCTCGGCGACCCGGCGGTGGAGGGCGCTGACCGACTCCCAGCTGGCCACGTCGGCCTGGACGACGACCGAGTCGTTCGTGAGGCGCTCGCTGACCTCGCGGGCACCGTCCTCGGCGCGGTTGTAGTGGAGGGCGACGCGGCATCCGAGCCTGTCGAGCTCGACCGCCACGGCGGCGCCGAAGCCGCCGGACGCGCCGGTCACGAGGGCGACGGGCTTCTCCGGGCGCTGCGCCGCGAAGGGGCGGGCGCCCACGGCGGGGGCGCTCATGCCGCCCACCCCGTCGGCTCGCCCGCACCCCACTCGATCAAAGCGGTGAGCCACACCATGCCGGCGCCGAACGCCGCGAACATGACGCGGTCGCCCTTCTTGATGCGCCCGGCGTCGAGCGCCTCGGCGAGGGCGATCGGCATCGATGCCGCCCCGGTGTTCCCGTAGTACTCGATATTGCTGATCAGGCGCTCCCGGGGCACGTTGCTGCGCTCGAGGATCGAGTCGATGATGCGCATGTTCGCCTGGTGCGGCAGCAGGTGGTCGATGTCTTCGGGCTTGAGGTCCGCCGCCTCGAGCGTCTTCTTCACCGAACCCACGGTGAAGCGGACGGCGTTCAGGTAGATCTCGTTGCCCTTGATCTGCGCATAGTGCTGCTTCTCGCGGAGCGTCGTCTCGCTCGCCGGCAGGCGGCTGCCGCCGGCCGGGATCCTGAGGCTGTCGACCTTGCTGCCGTCGGACCCCATGTCCCAGTGCCGCAGCCAGCTGCGGTCGTGGGGTGCCAGGACGACCGCGCCGGCCCCGTCGCCGATGAGCACGCCCAGGTCCCGGTCCTCGGGGTTGACGACGAGCGAGTGCGTGTCGGTGCCGATCAGGAGGATCGGACGGGGGTCGATCGCCATGAGCCCGGCCGCGACCACGAAGCCGTACGCGAAGCCGGCGCACTCGGCGTTCACGTCGTGGGCGCCGCCCGCCGTGCCCAGTTCGCGCTGTACGAACGCCGACGTGGCCGGCGACAGCTGCTCGGGCGTGCCCGAGGCGACGATGAGGTGCGAGATCTGGTCGGGCCGCAGTCCGGCGTGCTCGAGCGCCCGCCGCCCGGCCTCGACGGCCAGCGAGGCGGTGGTCTCGCCCGGTCCGACGATCCGCCGCTCCCGGATGCCGGTGCGCTGCACGATCCAGTCGTCGTCGATGCCGAAGCGTGCGGCGAGGTCGGCGTTGGTGAGCCGTCCCTCGGGCAGGTGCTTGCCCCAGCCGATGATGCCGATGCCCGCCACCGCTGCCTCCGCGGTCACTCGTCACCGGCCGCGGAGGCGACCGGGACGATGCCGTGGACGGCCAGCAACTGCCGGTGGATGCCCCGGAAGGTGACGGTGTCGTCGATGCTCTCGACGATCGTCTCGTCCACCCCCAGGTCCGGGTACCGCTCCTGCATGTCGTAGACCCACTCCATGAGGTCGAGCGAGTCGACCCCGGACGTGGTCAGTGGCGTGTCGGGGTCGAAGACGTCGACCCGGCTCACGGCCATCAACCGTTCGACGGACACCTCGAGCGTGGGAAGAAGCGGCATTGCGCACTCCTGGTCATTGTGATCGGCCTGTGGGCCGCAACGTATGAGTGCTGGTGCAAGCGTTGCGCAAGCCCACGGCGCCCCGGACGGCCGCACCGGCTCCACCGCGTCTCGGCCCCGGCCGGCCCCGTCGGGCCGGAACCGCCGTCGTGGATGCGAGCGTCCCCGCGGGCGCGCAACGGGCGCGCAAGCCTATGTCCCGGCGATACCACCGCGGTCCCACCGGGCGGGAATCCGCCCCGGCACCCCGCTGGTACCACCGCGCCGGACGCTGTCCCCACACAGGCACTTCCAGCCAGGGGGACGCGTTTTCATGGATGCCGACATCGAGATAATGGGGCCGATGGCCGTGCGGTGCGGGGGCGCCGTGCACCATCTCCAGAGCTCACAGGCCCGGGTGGCGTTCGCACGCCTCGTGCTCGCGGGCCCCGAGGGCGTCACGCGGGACGAGCTGGCCGACGTCATCTGGCCGGGGGAGCTCCCGCCCACGTGGGCGTCGGCCCTGCGCACGCTGCTCAGCCGACTGCGGACGTTCGTGGGGCCGCTGCAGGCCGAGTCGACGGATCCGCTGGTCAAACGGGGCGGTCGTTACGTGCTCGCGCTGGGCGAGGACGTGCTGGTCGACGTGGAGGACGCGACCCGGTCGCTGGCCTCGGCCCACGAAGCGCTCAACGCCGGCGACATGGTTGCCGCCACCCGGCTGGCCACGCGGGCCGCGGACCGGCTGCGTTTCCCGTTCCTGTCCGAGCACGAGGGCGACTGGGTCGCCGGGTGGCGCGAGCGCCTGACCGAGCACCTGGTCACGGCCCTCGAGATCGGCAGCCGGGCGGCGATGGGGTCGGGAGACCACGGGCAGGCCGCCCTCCTCGCCGAGGAGGCGACGACCCGTGCCCCCGAGCGCGAGAGCGCCCACCGCTGCCTCATGGCGGTCCGCGAGGCCATGGGGAACCGCGGCGAGGCCCTGCGGGCGTACCAGCGGCTGCGCCGGTACCTCGCCGAAGAGCTGGGAGTCGACCCGTCGCCCGAGACCGAGGCCGCCTACCTGGCGCTGCTCGGCCCGTCGTCGCCGTCGGTGGAGCCCAGCGGCACAGCCGCCGTCAGGCACCGCCCGGTCCCGTTCGTGGGCCGGCACCACGAGATGGCGACGCTGACCGGCGCCTGGGACCGGGCCGCACGCGGCCGCCGGCAGTTCGTGCTGGTCACGGGCGAATCGGGCATCGGCAAGACGCGCCTGCTGCGCGAGGCAGGGGCGACGATGGCCGCCGGGGGCGGATTGCTGCTGGTCGGCCGGTGCGACGAGGGCGCGATGATCCCGTACCAGCCCCTCGTCGAGGCGCTGGACAGCTACGTCGCCGCCTCGCCCGACAACCCGCTCGAGGCGCTCTCCCCCACCGCCCGGGGTGCGCTGCGCCTGCTGCTCCCCTCGCTCGGCGGGCCGTGCCTGCCCGGCGAGCTGCCCCCGCAGCCGGTCCTGTTCGCGGCGCTGACCCAGCTGCTGCTGGCAGCGGCGAGCGAGCGGCCCTGCGCCGTCCTGATCGACGACGCCCACTGGGCCGACCCGCAGACCGTGGAGCTGCTCCGGCACCTGCTGCGCACCACGGCCGAAGCGCGGCTGTGCATCGTCGTCGCGGCCAGGAACGACCTGCCGGCATCCGCCCGGCGACGGGTGTGGGCCGGTCTGGACGAGGCGATGCTGCCGTTCGAGCACGCCGGCGACGGGACCGAAGTGGCCCTGGGCGGCCTCGGCTTCGCCTCCACCCGTGCGCTCATGCACGAGCTGGGAACCGGCACTGTGACGGACGTCACCGACGCCGACACGGTCCGACGGGCGTGCGTCCGCAGTGGCGGAAACCCGTTCATGCTCCTGGAGATGCTGCGGCACGAGGCCGGTCTGGACGCGGTACCGCCGGCCGTCGCCCGGATGGTGGCCGCCAAGCAGGCCGCCATCGGCCGCGACGCCGACCGGCTGCTCCAGGTCGCGGCCGTCACCGGCCAGTCCGTTGCCTTCGACGCGGTGGCGGGCTCCTCGGGCCTGGACGTGCTGGCGGCCCTGGACGCGCTCGAGACGCTGCTGCAGGTCGGGATCCTCGCCGAGGGCTCCCAGCACCCCGACGGGCCGGCGGTGTACGAGTTCCGCCACGACGTCGTGCGCCAGGCGGTCGACGAGCAGGTGAGCGCCGCCCGGCGCCGCCACGTCACCTCCAGGCAGCCGACGGTGCCCGGCCCCCGCTCCGGCACCGACCACCGGCTCTCGACGCACCGGAGGTGAACAGCCGCGACAGCCAACCCGTCCATCACCCCAACACCGCGTGTGTTTACGCACTGTGACGGCTCGTCACCCTATTTCGTGTTAACCTACAACCCGACCGATCAGGCGTGAGGGTGGGGGTCCTGGGGGTCGCCGGTTCAGGCATGAAAAGGGGACAGCCTCATATGGCTCGCGTGCCTTTCGTCCCGCGTCAGCGGCTGGTGGAAGAGATACTCAACGCGAGGCACTCGGTGCTCATCGAGGCAGGCGGAGGGTTCGGCAAGAGCGTCCTGACCGGGCAGGTCCGCGCCGCCGCCGGTGGCGGCCTCGGGGTACGCCTGCCGCGCGACCACCCGGTCACGGTCGACGAGCTGACCTCGGCGATCCTCGACGCGGCCGGCCGCCCCGCCGGCTGGCCGCGCACCCCGGCCACCGGCGCCGCCGGGCGGATCGGCGAGCTGCTGGCCTCGTCGACGGGGCCGGGCCTCCTGGTCGTCGACAACGCCGAGGCCCTCACCGACGACGCCGCGGCCTGGCTGGCCGACCTGGCGCAGGACGGCATGCCGCCCCTTCGCGTCCTGGTCAGCAGCCGCCTGCTGCCGGCGCCGCTCGCGGCCATGGAGTTCCGGGGCACCGCCGAACGCTTCAACACCCAGGACCTGCGCCTCACGCAGGAGGAGGCCACCGCCCTCGCCCTCGTCGAGCTCGGCGACGAGGACGGCGAGCGGCTCGCCGCCACCCTGCACGACCTGTCGGGCGGCTGGATCGCGCTGCTGCTCGTGATGCTGCGCAGGCTCGCCCGTACGTCCGACCGCATGGCCGCCGCCACGGTGCTTCTCCGGCACCCCGGCCTGATCCACCAGCTGATGGACCACTACGCCGCCGACCTCGACCCGGCCGACCGCTACCTGCTCACCCAGGTGGCGGCCTTCCCCATGGTCAACGACCGCCTCGTCGAAGGGCTGGGCGAACCGGGGCTGTTACGCCGCCTCATCCGGGCCGGTATACCCTTCGCGGTCGGAGCCGACGGCTGGTCACGCCTGTGCAGCGAGTCGAGGGAAACCCTGGCCGCGCTCGCACCGCTCGACCCGGCCATCGCCCAGCGAGCCGCCCCGCTGCTGATCTCCCAGGGCGCCGAACTGGCCGCGGCCAGCCTGCTCGTCGACAGCGGCGACCCGAAGCAGGCCGCCACGCTCATCGCCAAGCTGCCGACCTCGCGCATCAACCAGATCGACCCGGTCGAGTTCATCCACCTCATGGCCCGCCTCGGGCCCGCGGCCGAGGCCGCACCCCAGGCGCTGTTGCACCTGGCCCGCACCCACCGCAACGTCGGCCAGCTCGCCGAGGAGCGCGAGGTGATCGGACGGGCCCTGCGCGTCGTACGCGAACAGAACACGGACGACGACCTCGCCGTCGAGGTAGAGAGCGAGTGGTTGATCCAGCGGGCGCTGCTGCGCGACGCCGACGTGCTCGTCCGGGTCGAGCGGCTCCTCGAGGCGACAGCCGAGGGCACCCGCGCCCAGGCCAGCCTGCTCGAGGCCCTGGGCGTGGCCCTGTCCGGCCGCCCCGACGGGCCGAGCCTGCACCGCGCCGAGAACGCCATGCGCCAGGCCGCCATCACCTGGGGCGAGCTGGGCGAGCCCGCCCGCGTCTCCGCGGTCCAGCGGGGCCTGGCCACCCGGGTCCTGTCCGCCCTGGGCAAGACCGGCGAGGGCGCCGTGCTGCTGCGCCGGCTCGGCGCCGGCAGCGACACGCAGTTCGACCGCATGCTGTGCCTGGTCATGGAGGCCCGGCTGCTGGCGCTCAGCGGCGAGGCCGACCGGCCGCTCGCCATCCTCGACGACGCCATACGGCTCGCCGAGCTGCTGCGCATCGACTGGGTGGCCGGCCACGCCGCCTGGACCCGCCTGATCGTGGCGGCCAACGACCACGACCGGTCCGGTGTGCTCGAGCAGCTGGCCCGGGCCGAGGCCCGCCTCGGACAGATGATGATCCACGACGGCGGCGGTCTGCTGTTCCTGTGCGAGGCCGCCGACGCCTGCGCCGTCGTCGGGGCCGACGCGCCCTCGGCCCGGCTGCTGGCCGCCGCCCGCGAGCACCGCGTCGAGGACCCGGTGACCCTGGCGCTGACCGAGGCGTTCATCGGCGCCCGCCGGGGCGAGCCCGAGGCGGCCGACATCCTGCAGCGCATGCTCCAGGACGGCGCGATCGCCCCCTGCCTGCGGTGGAAGGCCGAACTGCTGACGGGCTACGTCCGCCACGCCGCCGGCCACATCGACGACGCCGACCAGTGCCTGCTGATCGCCCTCGACCGGGCGGCGAGCCTCGGCCACCCCGATCTGCCCGACCGCCGTGAGCGTCGCGTGGTCGGCGTCCTGCGGTCGGCCATCCGGCTGCCCTCGGCGGCCGTGGCCAGCACCTTGACCGACGACGGCTGCTACGAGGTGCGGGTGCTGGGCGGGTTCGAGGTCCGCCAGGGCCACGCGGTGCTCCCCGGGTCCGGCCGGGCCAGCCAGTTGGTGAAGCACCTCGTGCTCGCCGGCGGGTCCGTCCGGGTCGAGACCATGGTCGAGATGCTGTGGCCGGGCGAGATGCCGGGCGTCGGGCAGCGCCGCCTCAAGAACGTCCTGACCCGGGCCCGCGCCACGTACGGCTCGCTCGTCCACCGCAGGGGGCAGCTGCTGTGCCTGTCCTCGTGCACGGTCGACCTGCACTCGTTCGAGGACCTGGCACGGGCCGTCGCCGCCGCGCAGGGCAACGAGCGCGTCTCCCGCGCCCGCGTCGCCGTCGCCGCGTTCTCCGGGCCGCTGCTGCCCGACGACCTCTACGACGACCGCATCGCCCAGCGCAGCGAGCTCGTGCGCCAGCGGGTGCTCGGCCTGATCGACGTCGTGCTGACGGCCGCTCTGGAAGGGGGCGACATGGAGGAGGCGATGGACCGGCTCGAGTCCGCCATGGAGCTCGACCCGTACGACCAGGAGCGACCCTTGCGGGTCGCCCGTGCCCTGGTCGCACGGCGGCGGTACCTCGAGGCCAACGACCTCGCCGCCCAGGTGATCGCCGCCGCCAACGAGCTGGGCGACCCCTTCGCCGTCGAGTGGGACGAGCTGTCGCTCAGCCCGCTCGACGGGGCGCGGGCGACGCACGACGCAGGTCGTCCAGCTCCTCGCACCACGACTCGAGGCGGCCCGCCCGCAGCAGGTGGGTCCCTACCAGCAGCCCGGCGTAGCCGGCGTTGAGGAGCCCGGCGGCGACCTGCGGGTCGTCGATGCCGCTGGCGCTGACGGGGCACGGCGTCCCCGTCCCCCGTACGGCCGATAGCAGTTGGTGGCTGCGGCCCGTGTCGGCGTCCCCGCGCTCGCGGATGCGGATGTCCTTGTTGTTGACGGCCACCACGCACCCCTCGCACGGCGGGAGGGCCTCGATCTCGGCGGGGCCGGCCACCTCGATGAACGGGGTGAGGCCGAGCGCGAGGGCGCGTTCGGCCAGCCTCGCCAGCGCGAGCTTCGGCAGCAGCGCGGCCGTGAGCAGCACCGCGGACGCACCGAGGCCGGCGGCCGCCTGCAGTTGGCCGGCGTTGGTGACGAAGTCCTTCTGCAGGACCGGCAGATCGGTGCACCCGGCCACCTCGGCCAGCAGACCGGCGTCGCCCCCGAACCAGCGGCCGGTGACGACCGACAGGCAGGGGGCGCCGGCGGCTTCGTAGCGGGCCACGATCTCGGCCGGCGACCGGTTGCGGAACAGGTCCTCGCCGTCGGCCGAGCGGGGCTTCAGTTCCATGATCACGGGACGGTGGGCGCCCATCAGGGCGTCCATGAACGACGGCGCCATCAGACGACCTCCTCGACATCGGGGACGGCACGCCACTGGTGCCGGATGTCTGCGACGCTGTCGGCGCAGAACGCTCCGGCCGCATCCCGTGCCGCCGTGTCGACGTCGACGCCGGCGAAGCGGGGGTGGGCGGCCACCTTCTCGTAGTACGTGCGGTTGGCGGCCGAGATGCCCCCGGCGAGGAGGAACGGCTGCGTGATCGCCTCGGCCAGGTCGATCACCACGTCGGGTTCGAGCGACAGGCCGGTGCTCCCGACCCGCCCCTGGGCGCTCGTGGCGTCGAACAGGAACACGTCGGTCCCCGCCCGCTCGTACGAGGCCAGGAGCGGTCGCTCGGCGCAGGCGTCGCCCGTGACGTGGAGGACCTTGACCACGGTGGCCTCGGGCCATCCCCGCTTGAGCGCCGCCACCACGGCCGGGGGCTGGTAGCCGTGCAGCTGCAGCCACCGCACGCCGGCGGTGCGGGCGGCGTCCAGGATGGCTGCCGGGTCCCGCAGGAAGGTGACCATCATCGGCTCGGGTGCCGGCCGCTCCGCGGTCACCTCCACGGTGCGGCACGCCTGTGCCAGGGCGGCGAAGCGGCCGAGGGACAGGTCGGCGGGGCCGCCGGGCACCCCGTGCCACAGGCCGATCAGGTCCGCGCCTGCGGCCCCGAGCAGGGCGACGTCTTCGCGGCTGGTCGCGCCGCACACCTTGAGCAGCACGGTCACAGCCCCAGCAGCGAGGAGAGCCGGTTGTACTGGATCTCCGTCGTGCCCGAGTAGATGGTGCTGCCCACGGCGTTGGCCAGCTCGCGGTCGAGGCCGTACTCCGACATGTAGCCGTTGCCGCCGAAGACCTGGATGGCCGCCAGCCCCGAGGCCACGTTGGCCTCACTGGTGAGCAGCTTGCTGATCGCCACGTCCATCGTGACGTTCTCGCCGGCGGCGAGGCGTTCGGCGGTGTCGTAGAGCCACCGGCGGGCCGTCTCGAGCCGGATGCGCATGTCGACCAGCTTGTGGGAGATCGCCTGGTACGAGCCGATCGGCTTGCCGAACTGCGTACGCGTGCGGGCGTACTCGAGGCAGCGCTCGAACCGGTGCTGCATCTCGCCGACGTTGATGACGAAGGAGCAGAGGATCTCCCACTTCATGACGTGCTCGAGCAGCAGGTAGCCGCGCCCGACGCCGCCGATGACCCGGTCGGCGGGCACCCGGCAGTCGTCGAAGTAGAGCTCGCTCATCGGTGAGGACGTGAGGCCCATCTTCTTGAGCGGCCGGCCGGCCGAGAAGCCGGGGGTGTCCGTGTCGACCAGGAAGGCGGTGATGCCGAGCGGCCCGCCCTCGGGCCGGGTGCGGGCGTAGACGACGACCACGTCGGCGATCGGGCCGTTGGTCACGAAGCTCTTGCTGCCGTTCAATACGAAGTGGTCGCCTTCGCGTACGGCGCTCGTCCGCATGCTGAGGGCGTCCGACCCCGTGTCGGGCTCGCTGATGGCGTGGGCGCCGATCAGGTCGCCCGAGCACACCCGGGAGAGGTACCGGTCCTTCTGTTCCTCGGTCCCGAAGTGCTGGAGCGGGACTCCCGTGCTGCAGAGGGTGGTGGCGACGGAGAAGCTCAAGCCCCCGTCGCGGCACCCCTTGCCCAGGGCCTCCAGCACGAACATGGTGGTGACCAGGTCGACGCCGGCCCCGCCGTGGGCGGGGTCGAACGGCAGGCCGAGCATCCCCGAGGAGCCGACCAGCTTCCACGCGTCCCACGGAAACCCGTTCTCGACGGCGTCGTGCTCGGTGACGGCAAGGCTGCGGCACAACTGCTCCGTGCCCGCGCGCAGTGCGAGCTGTTCCTCGTCCCAGGTGCGCATGTACGGACCCCTTAGTAGGCGGAGGCGCTGGAGGCGTCGAGGCTGTGCTGCTCGTCGCCCCGCAGCGCGGGCGAGAACACGCAGACCAGGCGCAGGTCGGTGTCCGGGTCGGCGATGAGGTGGTGGGCGTCGTGCTGGTCGAGCGCGTAGAGCGTGCCCGGGGTGATGCGGTGCGTCGTGCCGTCGAGGGCGACGACCTCGCCGGAGCCCTCGATGCAGTAGCAGGCCTCCAGGTGGCGGCGGTACTCCAGCAGCGACTTCGTACCGGCCCGCACCGTGGTGTCGGTGACGGAGTATCCGAGGCCGTCGGCCTCCAGGAGGAAGCGGCGGCTCAGGCCGTTGCCCCAGTCGACGGTGGTAACGGCGTCCAGGTTGCGCACGATCACGGGATCGCTCCTTTCGAGGGGCCGGTCACTGGGACCGGGGAAGGGGGTGGGACAGGTGGTTCGGACGGAGGTCGGTGACGAGGGCGGCCAGGTCGGCGACGACGTCGCCGCCGCCGGTGAGCGAGGCCTCGGCGCGAGCGACGACGGTGCTGCCGACGACTGCGGCGTCGGCACCGGCCGTGTGCACCCGCGCGACGTCGGCCGCCGTGCGCACCCCGAAACCGGCGGCGATCGGGGCGTCGGTCAGGGCCCGCAGGGCGTCGATGGGGGCGCGGAGCGCTGCCGGGTCGGGTGCCGGGCCGGCACCGCTGGGGCCGTAGTGCGTGACCAGGTACACGTACGCCGACGCGTGGGCTGCCGCCTCGGCCACGACCTGCGGGGACGAGGACGCGTAGCAGGTGGTGACGACGGGCAGCCCGGCGGCGCCGGCCCGGTCGTAGAACTCCGGGCGGGCCCGGGGCGGTGCGCCGTGCAGGAGTGCCCCGGCCGCCCCGGAGCCGGCGATGGCCGTGACGACCTGGGCCATCGAGCGGGGGCGGACCGTGTGCGCCCAGTCGGCGAGGACGACCACCCGCAGGTGGCGGTGGCGTGTGCGGGAACGTTCGACGAAGGCGAGGGCGTCCTCGAGCTCGGTCCCGGCCGCGAGTGCCCGGTCGGCGGACCGGCGGATCACCGGTCCGTCGCTGATCGAGTCGGGGAACGGCACGCCCAGTTCCAGGACGTCGACCTCGTGGTCGTCCAGCATGTCGGCGACGTCGTCGAGCACGTCGAACGGCGGGTCGCCGGCGTTGAGGAAGACGGCGAGGCCCGGCGGGCGGGGGAACAGGTCAGTCACGGGATGCCGCCTCGCTCAGCTGTGGTGACGGTGCCGGCCCGCCGGTCCGCACGGCGTCGACCAGGTCGCGCACCGCGCCGTCGCGCATCGCGGCGATCGCCGAGGCGATGGTTGGGCGCCACCCGGTCCCCCGCTCGGCCGCGATCAGCAGCGCGGCGGCGTTGAGGGCGACGGTCTGGGTGGCCACCTCGCCCGCCCGCCCGGATATGACGTCCAGGAAGTGGTCGACGACCCGGGCGGGTTCGGGCACCGGTGCCAGGTCCGGCAGGGTGCCGTCGGCCGTGCCCAGCGTGCGGCGGTTGAGGTGGAGCTCGGGCGTGCCGGCGCCGGGGTGGACGACGTTGTCGGCGAAGCTGACCAGCTCGTCGGCCCCGATGTCGTTGGTGCACAGCCAGACTTCGCGGTCGTCGACCGCCGTCGCCAGCGAGCGGGCCAGTGGCAGGAGTGCGGGGCTCGACAGGCCGGTGAGCTGGCGTGTTTCCGGCAGCGCCGGCAGGAACGGGCCCAGCAGGTTGAGCACCCGGCCGTAGGTCCGCATGGGCAGCGGCATGATGCGCCGGGCCAGTACGGTCAGCTCGACCGGGTACACGAAGTAGCCGGCGAAGGCGACGCCGTGGCGGGCCAGCGAGGCGGCGGTCTCGTCGTACGACTTCGTGAGCGGGATGCCGAGCCGGTCCAGCAGGTCGATCGAGCCGTACTTGCTGGCGTGGGCCCGCGACCCGGTCTTCACGATGCGCGCGCCGAGCGTGGCGGCGACGAAGGCGGCGGCGGTGGAGACGTTGAACGTCGATGCGCCCCCGCCCGTGCCGACCACGTTGACCGCCCCGGGGAAGGGGCTCACCGGCCCGGTGCGGCGCGCGTGCAGCGACCGCACCAGGTTGGTGAGCGTCCGGGGGGCGACCGTGTCGGGGCTGAGTGCCGCCATGAGGGACGCCGGCTCGCCGGGGTCCAGCGTGTCGGCGCTCAGCTCGTCCCAGAACGACGACCACGTCGCGGTGTCGACCGGGCGACCGGCCTGCAAGGCGGCGAATGCGTCGTGCACCGGTCAGCTCGCCTGGGCCGGGACCGACGCCCGCGCCACGAAGGCGTCGATGGCGTCGATGGTGCGGAAGTTGTCCGGGTCGAGGCCCGCGTCGTCGACGGTGACGTCGAACTCGGTCTCGATCCAGGCAATGAGCTTGAGCAGCCCGAGGCTGTCGATGACGCCGTTGGCGAGCAGGTCGTAGTCGGTGGCGAGCTCCGACGGCTGGACGTCGGGTATGAACTCCTCGATCAGGAAGTCCTTGATGACGTTCTCGTTCTTCATCGTGCCGGTTCCTTTCTGGCGACGGTCGCCTCGAGGCGAGGGGACCCTGGGGTCTGTTCGAGGGCCTGGCGGTCGACCTTGCCGGTGGACGTGCGGGGCAAGGGGACCTCGGACAGGCGGAAGATCAGCGGGATCGCTGCGGTGGGCAGGTACCGGGCGCAGTGTTCGCGCAGGTCGAGCGTGCTCACGGTCGCTTCCGGCACCCGGCGCAGGACTGCGTGCAGCAGGTGGCCGGCGACGGGGTCGGGGACGGCGAGGACCACGGCCTCGGCGACGTCTCCGTGGTCGAGCAGCACCTGCTCGACGACCGCGGTGTTGACGCGGGTGCCGCGTACTTTGACCTGGAAGTCGTTGCGCCCCTCGAGGTGGAGGACGCCGGCGTCGTCGCGGCGCACGATGTCGCCGGTCCGGTAGAAGCGTGCGGCGGTGCCCGGCGGACGGCCGGCGGGGGCGTCGACGAACGGGCTGGGTGCCGCCGGGTCGGCGCCGAGGTAGCCGGCGGACTGGAACGGCGTGGCGACGACCAGCTCGCCCCGTCCCGGCCCCGTGACCACGGCGCCGTCGTCGTCGAGGACGACGGCTTCGACGCCGGGCAGCGGGGTGCCGAGCGGGACGCCGTCGGTCGGGAGCGCGTCCCGGTCCACCTCGTGCAGGAAGCTGTCGTTCGTCTCGGTGCAGCCGTAGATGTTGTAGAAGCGGCTGTCTGGGAACAGGGCGGGCAGCGCGGCCAGGCACCGGGCGGGCATGTGGTCGCCGGTGAACAGGGCGTGGCGGACCGAGGTGAGCTGCCGGGCGGGGGCGCCGGCGGCGTCGGCCAGCAGTTGGTGGGCCATCGGTACGGCCTGTACGACCGTCACGGCGTTGTCGTCGATGGTGTCGAGCAGGTGGCGTCCGTTGGTGGCGACGTCCGGGTCGACCAGGACGACCTTGCCGCCGTGGTGGAGCGTGGCCCAGACGTCGAGGAAGCAGAGGTCGAAGTTCAGGGGGGCGTAGTTGAGCGTGGAGGCCCCGGGGCCCAGGTCGAAGCGTGCGGCGGCCCAGTCGGCGAAGCGCTCGATGGCGCCCGCGGTGAGCGGTACCAGTTTGGGCAGGCCCGTCGACCCCGACGTCGTCAGCACGAAGGCGACGTCGTCGGGGCCGTGGGGCGCCGGCGCGGCGCCGGCCCGGGCGGGGGTGACAGGGTCCGGCGCCGCGCCGGCCCGGGCGGGGCCGGCATCGTCGGCGTTGACGATGTGGCGGCATCCCGCCCCGGCCAGGAGGCGTTGCAGGGTGGTCGGGGGCAGGGTGGCCGAGGGAAGCACCACCGGGAGGCCCGCCCGCAGGCACGCCAGCACCAGGGCGATGGTCCGGGGTGTCTTCGTGGCGGGTATGCCGATCGGCTCGCCGCCGGTCGTGTCGAGCCGGTTGAGGCGGGCCGAGGCGTCGGCGACGAGGTGGGCGAGCTCTGCGTAGGAGATGTGCCGGTCCCTGGCCACGAGGGCCGTGGCGTCGGGGCGGGCCTCGACCTGTCGGGCGAACGATGTCCAAAGCCGGGTAAGTTTCATCACCGACATCGTGCGGGCGCACCCGCAACATCACCGCAAGGTCTGCTCCCGCACGGTGCGACGGGATCAGTGTGACGGGATGCGCTCGCGGAGCTCGGAGACGGCGGAACGGGTCCTGGAGCGGCCGAGGAGGACCAGGGCCCAGGAGAAACAGGCGAGGGACGCGACGTTGGCGAGGGCGCGCGCATGGTTCGCGGCGACCCACGGGTCTTCGAAGGCTTCGCGGACGGCGGCGGGGTTCGGGATGCGGTCGGGGTCGCCGGCCGCGGCCAGGTCGTAGTTCAGCGGTACGTGGAAGCCTGCGGTGATCGCCAGCATCGCCAGGTAGCAGGCGAGCCCGGCGATGACCCAGGTACGGAAGGCCTTGTCGGTGGTGCGCCAGTGTGTGACCGTCGCCGCGATGGAGAAGGCCAGCCCGCCCACGAAGCAGCTCAGGAAGACCGGGTTGAGGATGACCTCGTTGATGTTCTGCATGACCTCGATGAGGACCCGGTCGTCGCTGCGGGCCAGCGCGGGCATCACCGCGTAGGAGCAGGCTGCGAAGAGCCCCGCGGTCAGTCCTGAGGTGATGGTGGCGCCGACGAGAGTGGCGGTCTTCCAGGCGCTCACGGCCTACCCCCGAGGACGAGCACGGTTCGGTCGTTCTGCATCAACTCTCCCGAGGGGACTGGGGCGGGATGGTTTCGAGCGGGGTGCCGGTGTGGGCGCAGAGTGCACGGGCGAGGGAGTTCGGGTCGTGCCGTGCAACACGACCCCGGGCTCCCTCGCCTCGTGCTCGGAGCAGGCACCCTTGGAAGTGCCGGTCTAGGCGGCGTCCCACACGCCGGTGGGGGCGATCTCGGCGACCCAGTCCGCGAAGTCGCGGGGCTTGCGGTGGAGGGCACGCTCGACTCCGTCGGCCAGCGAGCTGTTGCGGCCGTCGAAGAACTCGGAGATGAGCGTGGCCAGCGGGTCGGCGAAGTCGCGCGGGGCGCCGTCGTTGACGATGGCGTCGGCGAACTGGTCCCGGGTGATCGGCTCGTAGCGGATCGTGCGGCCCGTCGCCCGGGAGATCTCCTCGACGGCTTCGCCGAAGGTCCACAGGCGGGGGCCCGTGAGCTCGTAGCGCCGGCCCACGTGGCCGTCCTCGGTGAGGGCCGCCACCGCGACGTCGGCGATGTCGTTGGCGTCGACGAACGGGTCGGCGTTGTTGCCGGCGGGCAGGGCCAGCACGCCCTGGCGCAGCGGGCCGAGGAACACGCCCTCGTCGAAGTTCTGGTTGAACGAGGCCGGGGCGACGATGGTCCACTCGACCGGGAGGCTCGTCACGGCTTCCTCGCAGCGGACCGCCTCGTCCTGGTTGCGGGCGGACAGCAGGACCAGGCGCTGGACACCGGCGTCGACCGCCAGCCGGGCCACGGTGGCGATGGCGTCGCTGGCGCCGGGCCACTCGATCTCGGGGTAGTACATCAGGTAGGCCGACTGGGCGCCGACGACGGCGTCGGCCCAGGTGGAGGGGTCCTCCCAGTCGAACGGGGGCTTGCCGGAGCGGGAGGCCACCCGTACGTTCACGCCTCGCTCGATGAGTCCCTTCGTCACTCGGCGGCCGACCCGGCCGGTACCGCCAAGAACCAACGTCGTGTGCTCGTTTGTCGTCATGCCAGAAGTCTGGACGGCAGCAATCTGGACGGTCCATGGTTGAGATGCCAGGATGCATGTCCGGTCGTCTAGTCTTGGGCCATGGACGCACTCGCAGGATTACTCGAGGGGCCGCGGGCCAGCGGCGCCTTCCTCCTCCGCATCGTGCTGGACCCCCCGTGGTCGATCCGGGTCCAGGACAAGTCGCCGCTGTGCGTCGCCGTCATGCTCAGCGGGGAAGCGCACGTCGAACCCGACCACGGCAAACCGGTCCGGCTGCGCCCGGGCGACGTCGCCATCTTCCGCGGGCCGGACCCCTATGTGATGAGCGACGAACCGGCCACGGAGCCGCAGGTCATCGTCTACCCCGGCCAGCAGTGCGTCACGCCCGAGGGCGTCGAGCTGCGCGAGCGGATGTCGCTGGGGGTGCGCACGTGGGGCAGCAACCCCGACGGGTCGGTGCAGATGCTGCTCGGCGTGTACGAGGAAGTCGGTGCCGTCAGCCAGCGCCTGCTCGACGTACTGCCGCCTCTGCTGGTCGTGTCCGACGACACGTGGGACTCGACGCTCATCCCGGTGCTGGCCGGCGAGGTCACCAAACAGGGGCCGGCCCAGGGCGTCGTACTCGACCGCCTGCTCGACCTGCTGCTGATCTCGGTGCTGCGCGTGTGGTTCGACCGGCCCGAGACCGAGGCCCCGGCCTGGTACCGGGCCCACACCCACCCGGTGGCCGGCGAGGCGCTGCGCCTGTTCCACGAAGCCCCGGCGAACGACTGGACGCTGGCGCGGGTCGCCGCCGAGGTCGGCGTGTCACGGGCGACACTGGCCGAGGTCTTCCGCAACGCCGTCGGCACACCGCCGATGACCTACCTGACCGAGTGGCGCCTCGCCCTGGCCGCGGACCTGCTGCGCCAGTCCGACGCCACGCTGAACGTCGTCGCCCGGCAGGTCGGTTACGGCAGCGGCTTCGCCCTCAGCTCGGCGTTCAAGCGGGTGTACGGCGTCAGCCCGCAGGAGCATCGCAGCGCCGCACCGGCGCAGTAGGCCGAGCGGGCTCGCGTAGGCCCGAGTAGGCGTGCGCAGGCTCGAACAGGCCCGCGTGGGGCCGGGCTTGCGCTCCCCTTGCGCTCCCGGGCGTACCAAAAGGGCATGCATACCGAGCTCACACGCCGGAAGATCCTGTCCGGTCTGGTTGTCGGAGCGGGCGTGGCGGTCGCGGGGTGGGACCCCAGCGCCCGAGCGTGGGCCACCGCCCCCGGTTCGACGTCAGGCATCCGGCAGGTCCCCGCCCTCGACGGCACACTCCTCCTCCCCGCCGACCCGTCGGCGTTCACCGAGGACTTCGGCCACCTGTTCACGCGGCAGCCCCAGGCCGTCCTCACCCCCGGCTCGGTGGACGACGTCCAGAAGGTCGTCCGCTACGCCCGCAACAACCAGATCCCCGTGGCCGTCAACGGCCAGAGCGGGACCGGTACCGAGGACCGCGGTTCGCACTCGCACTACGGGCAGGCCCTGGTCGAGGGCGGCATCGCCATCGACCTCAAGCCGCTCGGCCAGATCCACGGCATCTCGCAGGGCATCGCCGACGTCGGCGCCGGCGCCACCTGGTCCACCCTGGCACTGCAGGCGCTCGACACCGGCCAGGCGCCGCCCGTCTACAACGACTTCGCCCACCTGTCGATCGGCGGCACACTGAGCGTCGGCGGCCTCGGCGGCACCAGCCAGCGCCACGGCTCGCAGGCCGACAACGTGGAGTGGCTCCAGGTCGTCACGGGCACCGGCG
This sequence comes from Streptomyces sp. NPDC037401, assembly GCF_055602345.1. Taxonomy (NCBI): domain Bacteria; kingdom Bacillati; phylum Actinomycetota; class Actinomycetes; order Kitasatosporales; family Streptomycetaceae; genus Streptomyces; species Streptomyces sp. NPDC037401. The sequence continues at coordinate 1,854 of NZ_JBVJWO010000029.1, read as the reverse complement.
AGCTGGTCACGTGCTCCCGCAGCTACCGCCGCGCGCTGTTCGAGGCCGTCCTCGTCGGCGGCGGGCAGTTCGCCGTCATCGTGCGGGCCGGCATCAAGCTGATCCCGGCGCACACGAGCACCCGCTCGCTCGAGTTCACGTACACCGACCGGGCGGCCTTCCTGCGGGACTCGCTGGCCATCATGCGGGCCGGTGTGGTCAGCGACCAGAACGGCTACGCCGAGCCCAAACCCGGCGGCGGCTGGACCTACCGGCTGGCGCTCGGCATCTTCTACTCGGCGCCCGCCCAGCCCGACGTCGCCGCGGTGCAGGCCGTGCTCTCGCCCGAGGCTACTGCCGGCCCGACGGCCGACCTGACGTTCCGCGACTGGCTGCTGCGCTTCGACCCGAACTGGGCCGCCCTCAAGGCCGCCGGGTTCTGGGGCAGCAAGAAGCCGTGGCTCATGATGTTCGTCGGCCTCGAGAACACCCCGGCCTACCTCGACACCGTGCTCGGCGAGCTGACGGCCACCCAGATGGGCCCCGGCCCGGTCCGGATCTCGCCGATGGACGCCCGGTCGCTCAACCGGCCGAGCTTCATGCTGCCCAAGCGCCGTACGCACGAGTTCTTCGAGGTCAGCCTCATCCGGATCCCGGCGCCCAACCACCCGGACATCCCGGGCCTGCTGTCCCAGAACCGCCGCTTCTACGACCGGGCCGTCTCACTCGGGGCCAAGCGCTACCTCGTCGGCTCCGTGCCCTCGATGACCCGCGCCGACTGGCGGGCCCACTACGGCACGCGCTGGGCCCCGCTCACCGACCTGAAGCGCAAGTTCGACCCGGCCGCGATCCTCACGCCGGGCCAGGGCATCTTCGGCTGACCCGCCGACGGCCCACCCTGTTCCTCCAGCAAGGAGACCCGCCATGCCGGCACAACGCCCGGAAGACATACCCGGCCTCATCGCCGCGGCCTTCAACACCAACGACCCGCAGGCCATGCTCGACCTGTACGAGCCGAACGGCATCCTCGTCACGCCGCCGGACGGCGCGCAGGAGGTGGGGCTCGAGGCCGTCGCCCAGGCCCTCAAGCCGATGTTCGCCGCCATCAACTGGGCCGAGATCACGATGACCAGCGCGCTGCGGGCCGGCGACATCGCCATGACGCACGCCGACTGGCACCTCAAGGGAACGGACGAGGCCGGCAATCCGCTCGACCTCAGCGGCAAGGGCACCGTGGTGTCCCGCCGGCAGCCCGACGGCACGTGGCGGATCGTCTTCGACGATCCGGTCGGGGCCTGAGGGCGGGCCGGCATGGCGAACCCGTTCAGCGTCCGCATCCAGGCGCGGGCCTACGAGGTCGACCGGCAGGGCCATCTCAACCAGGCCGTGTACACGCAGTACGCGGAGCACGCCCGCTGGCAGTTCCTGCAAGCCGCCGGCCTCACCCCGGACGTCCTGGGTGAGGCCGGCATCGGCCCGGTGCTCCTCAAGACCACCATCCGGTTCCAGCGCGAACTGCGGGCCGGCGACGAGGTCGACGTGGGCTGCACCATCAGCGGCGGGCAGGGCAAGCTCATCGAGCTCATGCAGCGCTTCCACACGCCCGACGGAGTCCCGGTCGCCCGGATCGAGAGCATGGTCGGGCTGATCGACCTGGCCACGCGCCGCCTGCTCCCGGACCCGCGCGCCAAACTGCGCGAGCTGGCCAAGCAGCCCGACGTACTCGGCCTCGACACCTGAGCGAGGGCGGTGAAGCCTGGCGGCGACGTCAGGAGACAGTCGTGGGGGGGGGGGGGGGGGGGGGGGGGGGGGGGGGGGGGGGGGGGGGGGGGGGGGGGGGGGGGGGGGGGGGGGGGGGGGGGGGGGGGGGGGGGG
>NZ_JBVJWO010000028.1:79828-103008 GCF_055602345.1 Streptomyces sp. NPDC037401 | reverse complement strand
TACCGCGTAGGAACGAAGAAAACCCCACCCCACCCCCCCCCCCCCCCCCCCCCCCCCCCCCCCCCCCCCCCCCCCCCCCCCCCCCCCCCCCCCCCCCCCCCCCCCCCCCCCCCCGCGTCCGGGTACATGTCTGCTCCGCGTCCGTGGGCCTGTGCGCGTGTGCGCCTGTTCGCCGAGGGTGGAGTCCGCTCTCGGCGATCTTGACTGTCCCGGCCGCTGCCGGTCCGGCAGGCTGACTCCATGAAACTTCTGATACTGGGTGGTACCGAGTTCGTCGGCCGTGCGATCACGGAGGAAGCCCTGGGCCGGGGCTGGGAGGTGACGGTCTTCCACCGCGGCCGCCACGCTCCCCCGGCCGGCGTGGCCTCCGTGCACGGCGACCGCACCGCCCCCGACGGTCTCGCCGCCCTCGGCGCCTTCCCCGAGGGGGCGTGGGACGTCGTCGTCGACACCTGGGGCGGGGCCCCCACCGCGGTCCGCGACAGCGCGCGGCTGCTCAGCGGGCGGGTGGGGCACTACGTCTACATCTCCAGCCGCTCCGTCTACACCTGGCCGGCCGCAGCCGGGGCCACGGAGGACGCGCCCCTCGTCGAGAGCTCGCCCGACGCCGCGGAGACGGCCTACGCCGAGGACAAGCGGGGCGGCGAACTGGCCGCCCTCGACGCGTTCGGCGACCGCGCCCTGCTGGTGCGCGCCGGCCTGATCCTGGGCCCGTACGAGAACGTCGGCCGGCTGCCCTGGTGGCTGGGCCGCACCGCCCGCGGCGGCGAGGTGCTCGCGCCCGGACCCCGCGACCTGCCGATCCAGTACATCGACGTGCGCGACCTGGCGATCTGGTCCCTCGACGCGGCGGTCAAGGGACTCGGCGGGGCGTACAACCTCGTCTCCCCGCCCGGCCACGCCACGATGGGCAGCCTGCTGGAGGCCTGCGCCGAGGTCACCGGCGGCGGCGCCGAGCTCCGCTGGACGGACCCCGCCCCGATCCTGGCGGCCGGTGTCGAGCCGTGGAGCGACCTGCCGGTCTGGATCCCCGAGGGGGACGAAGCGCACCACCACATGCACGGCGGGGACGTGAGCAAGGCCGTCGCCGCCGGGCTGCGCTGCCGTCCCGTCGCCGAGACGGTCGCCGACACCTGGCAGTGGCTGCGCTCGCTCGGCGGGCCCGCCCCCCAGCGCGCCGACCGGCCCGCGCCGGGTCTCGACCCGGAGCGGGAGGCGGCCCTACTCCGCGGCTGAGCGTTTCCTCTCCCTCTGCTCCCTCTGCTCCCTTTGCTTCTTCTGCTCCCCGTCCGCCTCGCCCCCGCCCGCTGCCTCCGCTGCCCCGTCTTCCTCCCAGGCGTCCGCCGGCCCCGCCAGCCGGGTCGGGGGCAGGAAGTCGCGGAGCAGCGTGCGGTGCCACCAGGCACCCGTGGCGCGCAGTTCGCGCCATGTCGTGAACCGGTACCGGTAGAGCCGGGCGCGGACGTAGCGGGGCGGGGCGCCGGGGAACGGATTGTGCCGCAGCAGCCGCAGCGTGTCCCGGTCGTTCTCCAGCAGCCGGGTCACGAACGGCCCGAACCAGTCGCGGGCGTAGCCGGGGGAGAGGGCGGCGAACCACATCAGCCAGTCCAGCCGCAGGTGGTACGGCGCGAACTGGCGCGGCATCCGCCGCACGTCGCCCGGCTTGCCCTTGAACTCGTACGCGAGCCACTCGCTCGAAGGCCGCGGCAGCGGGTCCCGGGTGCCCTCCACCACGACCTCGTCCCGGATCCGGCCGACGGTGCCGAACGCCCCGTAGGTGTTGACCAGGTGGAGGGAGTCGAAGGAGCGGTTCATCACCTGGCGGCGCGAGAGCAGGTTGCGCACCGGGTGGCGGCTGAGGACGAGGACGAGGGCCGTCAGCGCGCACACGAGCACGGCGTACCAGACGGGCGCCTGCGGCTGGGCGCGGGACGGGCCGCCGAAGGACGTGACGTCGACGGCGGACAGCGCGAGCGCGATGGTCAGCCAGTTCAGCCAGGAGAAGTTCCCGGACAGCACCAGCCACAGCTGGGTGGCCGCGATGATCCCCGCAGCCACGGACGCGACCGGCTGCGGCGCGAACAGCAGGACCGGCAGCAGGAGTTGGGCGACGTGGTTGGCGCCGCACTCCACCCGGTGCAGCGGCCGGGGCAGCCGGTGGAAGAACCAGCTCAGGGGCCCCGGCATCGGCTGGGTCTCGTGGTGGTAGTAGAGGCAGGTCAGCTTGCGCCAGCAGGCGTCGCCGCGCATCTTGATCAGCCCCGCCCCGAACTCCACCCGGAACAGCACCCAGCGCAGCAGCCACAGCACCAGGACGGGCGGCCCGACGCGGTCGTTGCCCAGGAAGACGGCGAGGAAGCCGACCTCCAGCAGCAGCGACTCCCAGCCGAAGGCGTACCAGGTCTGGCCGACGTTCACGATGGAGAGGTACGCCGCCCAGAGCGCCGCCCACATCCCCATCGCGGCGCCCAGCGGCACCGCGTCCGCGGCCCCTGCCGCCACGGCCGCCGACAGCGCCGCCCCGCCCCAGGCGCAGCAGGCGAAGAGGCGGTCGGAGTAGCGGAGTTGGAACAGGCTCGGGGAGCGCCGGAACGGCACCCAGCGGACGTACTCGGGAACGGGCAGCATGCCCCGCTCCCCGATCAGCGCCCGGAACTGGAGGGCGGCCGAGAGGAAGGCCACGAGGTACACCACGGCCAGAGTCCGCTGGAACACCAGCCGGCTCAGCCAGTACTCGGGTGCCGTGAACCACTCCATCGCCGCTCGCCCTCGCGGGTGCCGCCGCTGCCGGGGGTGCGTTCCCCCGATGCCTCCAGTATCCGCCGCGGGCCGGTCAGCCGCCCGCAGCGAGCCGCCGCAGGGTCCGGCCGCACCGGCGGGCGTACCGGAGCTGGAGGAAGGGGACGAGCGGGCCGGCGAGCCGCGTGTACCAGCGCCCGGGGCGGCTGAAGGCGGTGACCTCGAACCAGACAGTGCCGTCCGCGGCCAGCTCGACCAGGAACGACTCCTCGCCCAGCTCGGGGTGGCCGGGCCGGGTCCCGTAGGCGAATCCCGTCAGCGTCGGCCGGTACGCCGTCCAGATCACCTCGCAGGGGGCGGTGATCCGCGCCCGACCGATACCGACGGCGCACTCGACGCCGTCCCCGGCCGCGGCGGGCACGCGCTCGGCGCGGACCCGCACCCCGGCGGCCCGGTGCATCCGGAAGGTGGTCACGGCCGTGCCGGCGCGCTCGAACACCTCGCGGCCGTGTCCGAGGGCCACCCGGTGGTGCAGGTGGTTGTAGCCGGAGGGCAGCGGGCGCGCCCGGGTGGCGCCGCGCTCGGGGTAGTTGACGGTGTCCCGGTGGATGCTCGTGAGACGGGTCATCGTGGTGTCTCCTTCAGCCGGTGCCAGGCCGGCACCGAGCACAGTGCGAATCCGATGGCGTTTCCGAGGCCGTGGGTCGCGGCCATCCAGGTCAGGGTGGGGTGGGTCATCCCGGTCGCTTCGCCCAGCGCCCACCACAGGGCGAGCAGCATGGTCGCCGGCAGGACGGCGGCCGAGACGGCGAAGAGGGCGCGGGTGAGGCGGTCGCGGGCCCGGATGCGCGGTTCGCGCCAGGTGTGCCGGGCGACCGCCCACATCCCCGCGGTCAGCACCACCGCCCCGGCGAGCTCCACCCAGTCGTCGGTGAAGTACCCGCCCAATACCAGCAGGGTGCCGGCGGTGTAGACGACGGCCAGGGTGGTCGCGGGCAGCCCGCGCGGCAGCCACAGGGCCACCGCGCCGGGCACCGCGAACAGCGGCCAGATCCGCCGCACCGGGGCGAGGCCGTCGCGGTCGATGAGCCCCAGCCCGGCCGGTACGACGACCAGCATGCCGAGGGTGGCGACCGGGTTCACCAGGGCCGTGAGCGCGGACACGGCAAACACCCCCCTCCACGTCCTTTGAACGTGTTCAAGTCCTACGCCGTGAACCATACGAGGTTTCTTGAACGCGTTCAAGACTCAGGCGTGCCGGGGTGCATTCGGCGGATCCCGGCTTGCAGGGCGAGCGCGAGTGAGGCAGACATTGAGGGGCAATCCAGGGCGAAGAGGCAGGAGTTTCAGGTGCACGGACCGGTACGTCGCTACGCCCTGGCCAGTGCGGCCGCGCTCGGCCTGTTCGCCGCCGCAGGCTGCGACAGCGAGCCTCCGCCCCACCCCGGCCCGCCCGTCCAGGAGATCCTCCTCCAGCCCGTCGCCGCCTCCGGGCCGGACCCCTTCACGGCCTCCTCCGCCACCTCTGCGGCGGCCCTCACCCGGCCCGCGAGCCCCCGGTCGGAGCAGCCCGCGGCGCCGGTCCCGGGGCGGCAGGGCGCGCCGGGACCGGACGCCGGGGGGAGCGCCCGCGAAGCCCAGGCCGCCCCCCAGGCCCTGCGGGCCATCACGGGCTCCACCCCGGGGCTGTACGGCGGCACCCTCAAGCGGGGCAGCTGCGATGTGGAACAGCAGGTCCGCTCCCTGACCGCCGACCGGGAGCGGGCGCGGGCCTTCGCCGCGGCCGCCGGCATCGAGCAGGCCAAGGTCGACGGATTCCTGCGCGAGCTCACCCCCGTGGTGCTCCGGGCCGACACCCGCGTCACCAACCACGGCTTCCGCGGCGGCCGGGCCAAGGCCTACCAGGCCGTCCTCCAGGCGGGCACCGCCGTGCTCGTCGACGAGTACGGCCTGCCCCGCGTCCGGTGCGCGGCCGGGAACCCGCTGATGCCGCCGACCGAGAACCAGGCGGGCGCCCACCGGGGCGCGGTGTGGCCGGGTTTCGAGCCCTCCCAGGTCGTGGTCGTCAAGCCGACCACGGAGGCGGTCGACAGCCTGGTCATCGTGAACATCACCAACAACACCTGGATCGAGCGACGGGCCGGTGACGACGGCGCGCAGGACAGGGCGCCGGCCGTTGCGCCGCTGCACGACCCCAGCGGCCCGGTCCCCGACAACGCCCCCGCCCCGCGGGCCACCCCGGCAGCGCCCAGCGCGCCCGCCACGCCCGGCGCCGCGGAACGACAGGCCGTGCCGCGCTCCGACCCGGACCGGCGGACCCGCGGAGACGAGCAGCCGGACGAAGGCCCCGACCGGTACGGGGACAGTTACGGCACCGCAGACGAAGACGGGTACGGCACCGCAGACGAAGACGGGTACGGCGCCGCAGACGACGACCGGTACGGCGATTCGCAGGACGGCCGCGACGGGGATGCGTACGGCGACGGCGATGCGTACGGCGACGGGGATGCGTACGGCGGCGACGGCGACGGCGATGCGTACGGCGACTCCTACGAGGACGGCTACGAGCCGGTCGACGCCCGGGACGGCTCCGGGAGCACCGATGAGGGCCGCCCGCCGGAGAGCGCCTGAACCACGCCGCCTCCTGTCGAGGAATCCGGCGAAGAGTGTCATGGTGGATCGGTGCCGACCACCGTATCCCTGCCGGACGACTGGCCCGCACACCCGGACCAGAGCCTCGCGCTCAACCGCATGGGCAGCTTCGACTGGGACCTGGTCGCCGGCCTCATGCACATGGACGGGCCCGCCCTCGACGTCTTCGACACGCCTGCCGGGGAGTACGACGGCCGCCCCGAGTCGCTGGCCCCGCGGGTCCCGCCCGCCGAGGCCATCCGCCTCGACGCGCTCGTCTCCAGCGCCCTCAAGAGCGGTGTGGAGAGCTACGGCGCGTACTTCCGCATCCGGTGCCGCGACGGCCGGCTCCGCTGGACCCACACCCAGGGCCGGGTCCTGCGCGACACCGAGGGCCGCCCGTACCGCATCATCGGCATCGTCCGCGACGCCACCGAGGAGCTCAGCCACTCCGCCGAACGCCTCGGCCTCGACGAGGAGCGGCGCCGGCAGACCAGCGTGGTCGAGGGCACCACGGCCGCCCTCGCGCACGCCCGCACCGTCCAGGACGTCATCGACGCGCTCAGCGACAACCACGGCCTGGAGCGCCTCGGCTCGATGGGCATGGTGATGGGGCTGGTCGAGGCGGGGCGCATCCACCTCGTCGCCGAGGGACCGGTCGGCAGCTTCGTGCCCGGCACCCGCTACACCCGCATCGACGAGCAGTACCCGATGAGCGAGGTGGTCCGCTCGCTCCAGCCGCGGTTCATCGACTCCGAGGAGGAGTTCGCGCAGGGCTATCCCGGCCTCTGGTCCAAGATCTCGTACATGCGGATCTCGGCGGCCGCGTACCTGCCGCTGATCGCCCAGGCCCGCCCCATCGGCGCGATCGGGCTGCTCTACCAGGACAAGGACGGCTTCACCCAGGAGGAGCGCAACCTGCTCGTCGCCCTCGGCAGCAGCATCGCGCAGAGCCTCCAGCGCGCCATGCTGCTCGAGCAGGAGCACGACCTCGCCGAAGGGCTCCAGCAGGCCATGCTGCCGCGCCGGATCCCGGCCGTGCCCGGCGCGCAGATCGCCGTCCGCTACCGTTCGGCCCGCATGGGCCGGGACATCGGCGGCGACTGGTACGACGTGATCCCGCTGCCCGGCGGCCGGGTCGGCGCCGTCATCGGAGACGTGCAGGGCCACGACACGCACGCGGCGGCCGTCATGGGACAGCTGCGCATCGTGCTGCGCGCCTACGCCGCGGAAGGGCACGCTCCGGCCACCGTCATGGCCCGCGCCTCCGTCTTCCTCCACGAACTGGACACCGACCGCTTCGCCACCTGCACCTACGCCGAGGCCGACCTGTCGACCGGGGTGATCCAGCTCGTGCGCGCCGGGCACATCGACCCGCTGCTGCGCTCCCGCAGCGGCGACTGCCGCAGGCTGCCCGTCACCGGGGGGATGCCGCTCGGCCTGTCCGCGGAGTTCGGCAGTCTGGAGTACCCGGTCACCGCCGTCGAACTCGACCCGGGCGAGACCCTCCTCATGTGCACGGACGGACTCGTGGAGCAGCCCGGTGCCGACCTCGACGACGGGATCCAGCTGCTGACCTCCCGGATCCGCAGCGGGCCGGAGGACCTCCAGGAGCTCGCCGACCGGCTGTGCGAGATCGTCGACGACCGCGGCGGAGACGACGACATGGCGCTCCTGCTGCTGCGCCGCCGGGTCGAGGACGCCCCGCAGGCCGGGGGCCGGCTCCAGCAGCACGTGGCCCAGGGCGACCCGGAAGCCCTCGCCTCCGCCCGCCACATGATCGGCGCGGCGGTCCGCGCCTGGGGAGCCCGGGAGCGCTCCGACGAGATCGAGCTCGTCGCGGACGAATTGATCGTCAACGCCCTGATGCACACCGACGGCCCGGCGATCGTCACCCTGCGGGTCCTCAGCGGCCCCGAACGCCGTCTGCGCGTCGAGGTCGAGGACCGTTCCAGCGCCCTGCCGCGGCGCCGCGAGGCCGGGGAGTCGGGCGTCTCGGGCCGCGGTCTGATGCTGGTGGACCGGCTGACGGAGGTCTGGGGCGTGGAGTCGCGCGGCAGCGGCAAGTGCGTGTGGTGCGAATTCGTGATGTCCTGACCCGCATGGAGCCGCGCATCAGCCTGATCACGCTCGGTGTCACCGACCTGGCCCGGGCCAGGGCCTTCTACGAGGCCCTGGGCTGGCACGGCCAGGAGGTGCAGGACACCGTGTTCGTCCAGGCGGGCGGCGTGGCGCTGGTCCTCTGGAGCCGCGAGCTGCTCGCCGCGGACAGCGGGCTGCCCGCCGGGCCGCCGCCGGAGTTCGGCGGCATCGTCCTCGCGCAGAACGTCCGTACCCGCGAGGAGGTCGACGCGGTCCTCGCGGCCGCCGGCGCCGCCGGGGCGAGCGTCACCCGGCCCGCCGCCGAGACCTTCTACGGCGGCTACGCGGGCGTCTTCACCGACCCCGACGGGCACCCGTGGGAGATCGCCCACAACCCCGGATTCACGCTCGCCCCCGACGGGACCCTCGTCCTCCCGGACTTCGGCACCCCCTGACGCCCGCGCGCCCCGCCACGGCCTGCGGCGCGCCACGACCTCCGAAACGTGCCACGGCCTCCGAAGCGCGTTCCGGGCCCCGCCCGTGCCGGCCCCCGCCCGTCACGACCTGCGGCCGCTCCCGGCCTGCGGCAGGCTGGGAGCATGCCCGAGCTGCCGGAGGTCGAAGCCCTCAGGGAATTCCTCGACGAGCACCTCACCGGGCGGACCGTCGAGAAGGTCTGGCCCGTCGCCGTCAGCGTGCTCAAGACGTACGACCCGCCGCTGGACGCGCTCGTCGGGCTGACCGCCGGCCGCACCGCGCGGCACGGGAAGTTCCTCGCCGTCCCCTTCGGGGACCTGCACTTCGTCACCCACCTCGCCCGCGCCGGCTGGCTGCGCTGGCAGGACAGCCTGCCCGCGGCGCCGCCGCGTCCGGGCCGCGGACCCCTCGCGCTGCGCGTCGCCCTCGACGGCGGAGCGGGCTTCGACCTCACCGAGGCCGGTACACAGAAGCGGCTCGCCGTGTACGTCGTCCGCGACCCCGGCGACGTGCCCGGCATCGCCCGCCTGGGACCCGATCCGCTCGCCGAGGCCTTCACCGAAGAGCGCTTCGCCGGGCTCCTCGCGGGGGAGCGGCGCCAGATCAAGGGCGTCCTGCGCGACCAGGGCGTCATCGCCGGCATCGGCAACGCGTACAGCGACGAGATCCTCCACGCGGCCCGCACCTCGCCGTTCAAGCTCGCCGCGAAGCTCGATGCCGCGGAGGTGCACCTGCTGTACGAGGCCGTGCGGACCACCCTCGCGGAGGCCGTCGAGCGCTCCCACGGGCTCGCGGCGGGACTGCTCAAGGCGGAGAAGAAGAGCGCGATGCGCGTACACGGCCGCACCGGCGAGCCCTGCCCGGTCTGCGGGGACACCGTCCGCGAGGTCTCCTTCGCCGACTCCTCCCTCCAGTACTGCCCCACCTGCCAGACCGGCGGCAAGCCGCTGGCCGACCGACGCCTCTCCCGCCTGCTCAAATAGCCCCTCTACACTCCGGGCATGCTGCGCGCACTGGCCGTCGACGACGAAAGACCCGCTCTGGAAGAGCTGCTGTACCTGCTGCGGGCCGATCCGCGGGTGAGCAGCGCCGAGGGCGCCACCGACGCCACCGGAGCACTGCGCCGCATCGGACGTGCCCTGGAAGCCGGCCCGGACGGCGCGGACGCCATCGACGTGGTGTTCCTCGACATCCACATGGCCGGTCTCACCGGCCTCGACGTCGCCCGGCTGCTGTCCGGCTTCGCCCGGCCCCCGCACCTGGTCTTCGTCACCGCCCACGAGGGCTTCGCCGTCCAGGCGTTCGACCTCAAGGCCGTGGACTACGTCCTCAAGCCGGTACGCCGCGAGCGGCTGGCCGAGGCGGTGCGCCGCGTGTGCGACCGGGCGGCCGCGCTCCAGGCCGGTCCCGCCGCCGGGCCGGACCTGCCCGGTGTCCCGCCGGCGCGTTCCGTCCCGTCCCCCGCGCCCGAGCAGATAGCCGTCGAACTGGGCGGCGTCACCCGCTTCGTGCCCGTCGACGAGATCGCGTACGCGGAGGCGCAGGGCGACTACGCCCGTCTCCACACGGCCGACGGCAGCCACCTCGTGCGCATCGCCCTCTCCGCCCTGGAGGAGCGCTGGGCCGACCGCGGCTTCGTCCGCATCCACCGCCGCCACCTCGTCGCCCTCGGCCGCATCGACGAACTGCGCGTCGAGGCCGGGGCGACCACCGTGCGGATCGGCCCGGCCGAACTCGCCGTCAGCCGCCGCCACGCCCGGGAGCTGCGGGACCTCCTGATGCGCCGGGCCCGCGGCTGATGGCCGCCCAGGACGGCGGCCCGCAGCCGCGCCGGGAGACCGTCACCGGCGTGCCGCTGACCGCCCGCAGACGGGCCCCCGGGCACACCCCGGCGCGCTCCGAGATCACCGAGCAGACCAGCCTCGGCGCCACGTACGTCCGCGCACTGATGCGCAGTCAGCTGCGCGCCGCGCTCAGGGCGCTGGCCACGCTGGTGCTGCTCGTCGGCAGCCTCCCGCTGCTCTTCGTCCTCCCGCAGCGGCCCGGCGGGGCCGCCGCCCCCGCCCCGCTGGTCTGGGTCTTCCTCGGGCTCGGTGTCCACCCCGTGCTGTGGCTGACCGCCCGCCGCTACGTCCGCCGCGCCGAGCGCAACGAGCGCGACTTCACCGGGCTGATCGCGGACCACCCGGCAGAGCCCGCAGAGCCCGGAGATCCCGCCGTGCCCGTACAGCCCGACCGCCGTGCCGGTCCCGGCGGGCAGGCCGGTCCCGTGCCCCGCCCGGGGGCCGCAGGGTGAACCCCGCCTACGCCGTGCCCGCCGTCACGGCAGTGGTCCTCGGCACCGTCCTCATCGGCGCCCTCGGCCTGCGCATCTCCCGGACCACCTCGGACTTCTACGTGGCCTCCCGCACCGTCGGGCCCGGCCTGAACGCCGCCGCCATCAGCGGGGAGTACCTCTCCGCCGCGTCCTTCCTCGGCATCGCGGGGCTGGTCCTGCTCCAGGGCCCCGAGATGCTCTGGTACCCGGTGGGCTACACGGCCGGATACCTCGTCCTGCTGGTGCTCGTGGCGGCTCCGCTTCGCCGTTCCGGCGCGTACACCCTCTCGGACTTCGCCGAGGCCCGACTCGAGTCGCTGCCCGTGCGCCGCCTCTCCGGCCTGTTCGTCGTCGGCATCGGCTGGCTCTACCTGCTGCCGCAGCTCCAGGGCGCCGGACTGACCCTGGAGATCCTGACCGGCGCCCCGGACTGGGTCGGCGCGCTGGTCGTAGGCCTCGTGGTCACCGGGGCCGTCGCGGCGGGCGGCATGCGCAGCATCACCTTCGTCCAGGCCTTCCAGTACTGGCTCAAACTCACCGCCCTGCTCGTGCCCGCGCTCTTCCTGACGGCCGCCTGGCTCGGCGACGACGCCCCGCGCGCCCGGTTCGCCGAACCGCCCGCCTTCCGGGAGCAGACCGTGGTGAGGGTCGCCGACACGGTCCGGGTCCGGCTGGACGAGCCCCTGACCGTCACCGCCACCGGGCGGGTGGACGGCAGCATCCACCACCTGGGGCCGCTGACCCTGGCACCGGGCCTGCACCGCTTCGAGGCCGGCACCGAACTCCGCTTCCCGGCCGGCGCCCGGGTGCCCGAACGGGCCGGGTCCGCGGGCGGCTCCCGCTGGTCCCAGCCGCTGTCCAGCAGCCGCGAGGAACACCCCCTGTACGCCACGTACGGGCTGATCCTCGCGACCTTCCTGGGCACCATGGGGCTCCCGCACGTCGCGGTGCGCTTCTACACCAGCCCGCACGGCGCGGCCGCCCGCCGCACCACCCTCGCCGTGCTCTCCCTGGTCGGGGCCTTCTACCTGCTCCCCCCGGTGTACGGCGCCCTCGGCCGCATCTACGCCCCCGAACTGGCCCTCACCGGAACCGCCGACGCCGCCGTCCTCGTGCTCCCCGAGCGGATGATCGGCGGGGTCGGCGGGGACCTTCTCGGCGCGCTGCTCGCGGGCGGGGCCTTCGCCGCCTTCCTCTCCACGGCCTCCGGGGTCACCATGGCGGTCGCCGGGGTGCTCTCCCAGGACGCCCTGCCCTCGCGCGGCGTACGGCACTTCCGGCTCGCGACCGTACTGGCCATGGCGGTCCCGCTGGTCCTGAGCCGGTTCGCGACCAACGTGCCGGTGGCCGACGCGGTCGGGCTCGCCTTCGCGGTTTCCGCGTCCTCCTTCTGCCCGCTGCTGGTGCTGGGCATCTGGTGGCGCCGGCTCACGGCCCCCGGCGCGGCCACCGGGCTGCTCGTCGGCGGCGGGGCCGCTCTGGGCGCCGTGCTGGCCACCCGGACCGGACTGCCGGGCGGAGGCTGGGCGCACACCCTGCTGGCCTGGCCGGCCGTCTGGTCGGTGCCGCTCGGCTTCCTGACCATGGTGCTGGTCTCGCTGGCCACCCCGCACCGGATCCCGGCGGGCACCGCGGCCACGCTCACCCGGCTGCACCTGCCGGAGGAGCCGGAGTCCGGAAGCGGCGCGGACAGGGCGAGCAGGGAGGCGCGTACGTGACCGCGCTGACGCTAGCCGCCCTGCTGCCGGCGGGGCTCGCCCTGCTGGGGAGCGGCGTGCTGGCCGGACGGCTGTGGGCGGCCCGCCGCGGCGACCGTTCGGACCTCGACCTCGGCACCCCGGTGGAGCGGGCCACCTTCCACACCCTGCACACGGCCTCCCTCGCCGCCCCGCCGCTGCGCGCCGGCCTCACCGAGGACACCGCCCGCCGGGCCGTCCGCGGACTGCGCCCGCTGCTGGGCACCGAGGCGCTCTGCCTGACCGACCGCAGCGGGGTGCTCGCCTGGGACGGGCCCGGCAGCGGGCACCACCAGGACCGGGTGATGGCCAAGGTGGACCAGCTGCTCGACTCGGGGCGCAGCCAGAGCTTCCGTACGGGCTGTGAGGAGCCCGACTGCCCGCTGCGCTGGGCGGTCATCGCCCCGCTGACGGGCGAGGAGGGGGTGCTCGGCGCGCTCGTCGCCTACGGCTCGCGCGAGTCGGCGGTCCTGGTGCGGGCGGCGACCGAGGTCGCGCGGTGGGTCTCCGTGCAGCTGGAACTGGCCGAACTCGACCGGTCGCGGACCCGGCTCATCGAGGCGGAGATCCGGGCCCTGCGCGCGCAGATCTCCCCGCACTTCATCTTCAACTCGCTCGCGGCGATCGCGTCGTTCGTCCGCACGGACCCGGAGCGCGCCCGGGAACTGCTCCTGGAGTTCGCGGACTTCACCCGCTACTCCTTCCGCCGGCACGGCGAGTTCACCCGCCTCGCGGACGAACTGCGCTCCATCGAGCAGTACCTGGCCCTGGCCGGGGCCCGCTTCGGGGACCGGCTCACCGTCACCCTCCAGGTGGCGCCCGAAGTGCTGCCGGTGGCACTGCCGTTCCTGTGCCTCCAGCCGCTGGTGGAGAACGCCGTCAAGCACGGGCTGGAGGACTCCGTCGCGGAGTGCCGGATCACCATCGCGGCCCGGGACGCGGGCGCCGAGGCGGTCGTGACCGTCGAGGACAACGGCGTCGGCATGGAACCCGCAGTCCTGCGCGACCTGCTCGCCGGCCACGGCCCCGCCTCGTCCGGCATCGGCCTGCGCAACGTCGACGAGCGGCTGCGCCAGGTCTACGGCGACGCGTACGGGCTCGTGATCGAGACGGGCGTGGGGGCGGGCATGAAGGTGACGGTCCGCGTACCGAAGTACCGGGCGGGGGTCCACCCGGGCGGCGGCGGGGGAGCGGTTCCCGACTGAGCCGCCGGCGGTCGCGGGTCGTACGGTTCTCGCGCCCGCGTCGCCCCCGCCGGTGTGCGCCGGCGCGCCGGGCGTGCGATTTCGACCGTCCGCACATTGGCTCGTACCGATCGCCCCTAGAAGAGGTGCATCGCCAAGTGGCCCAGAGGAAGGCCCAGTTGCCAGGCAGGGGTCCACACGCGGGTGTTCTCGTCGACCGGCGGGGGGCCGTCGTCGTCCTCCGTGAGGCGGCCCGGGTCCAGCTGGGTCGCGTACAGCTCCGTGCGGTCGAGCCAGCGCCAGGCCGCGCGGGCCAGTTCCAGGTCGGGGTCCTCCCCGCCCAGTTCCCGGGCGGTCTCGCCCAGTTCGAGGAACCGGGTGTGCACCCAGTCCCGCCAGGGGTGCCCGTACGCGGTCAGGCAGAGCCACTCGTCGAGCTGGGAGACCACCCGGATACCGGAGAGCTCGCCCGCGGCGTCCGAAAGGTAGATCGTCAGGGCCAGGGTGTCCCGTCCGGCCCGGAACTCCAGGGTGCTGACCGGGATCAGTCGGCCCGTGCGCAGCAGCTCGTCCGCGATGTACTCCGCGTAGAGCCACGCCATGGGCACTGCGAGCCCCCCGTCACTGGTGCCGTTCGTACCCTCGGGATGCACCGTTCCACCTTCTCCCGCGTGTCGAGCTTCCGGCCGTCAGGGACGAGCCTTCACTCCGCGGCTCGCCGGACGGGGGGCGTTTACTCAACTTGAACGGTCTGATGGCGAATTCGATGCGCCCCGTGGGCGCACTGTTCACGTTTCCGGCCATTTCCGGTCAGCGTGCTCCGGCTGCCGGGTTCCCGTCCGGGCGGCCGTACCCCGGGAGCCCGTCCCGGAGGGCGCGCAGGGCGTAGTACGTACGGGATTTGACCGTTCCGGCGGGGATCCCGAGCTCCCGGGCCGCCTCGGTCACGGAGCGGTCGCGGAAGTACACCTCGACGAGCACCTCGCGGTGCTCGCGGGCCAGCGAGCCGACCGCGCGCCGGATGTCGATCGCGGTGACCGTGCCCGCCACCGGGTCCCGGGGGTCGGTGGTCAGGTCCAGGGCGTCGGCGTCGGTCTCCTGCGGGCGCGAGAGGCGGGCCCGGCGGGCGTCGATCGCGAGCCGCCGCCCGACCGTGAACAGCCACGGCCGCATCGAGTCGTGCGGCGTGTCCCAGGCCTCGGGGTGCTGCCAGGCCCGGACCAGGGTCTCCTGGACCAGGTCCTCGGCCCGCTGCGCGTCGCCGTGGGTGAGGCCGACGAGGAAGCCGAACAGGGCCCGGCCGTGCTCGCGCTGGAGGTCGGCGAGGGCATCGGCGCCCGTGCGCCCGAGGGTCGTGGAGCTGCTCACCGGTGGGGGCTCCTTCCGTGGGCCTTTTCCTGGCGTGGGTTCTCCGGTGAACCCACCCTGACCTGCGGGTGACCGGTCGGGAACCGCCCTGCCGGGGCCGCGCGCCCAAGCGCCCGCCGGGTCCGTCGGACGGCCGCCGGACACGACGAACGGTCGATCGGTGCGCCGAACGGCCCGCGCCCCGGCAGGCGGTCACGTCCGCGTCCGCGTCCGATCCGGTGATGCGGACGGCACCGCTCCTTGACTTCACCCCTCTTCCCCTATGGATTCAGACGATCGGATAGTCGTATAAATCCACTAAGTCCTATGACGGGGAGCTGGGGAACATGCGCAAGCGACGCACGCGGGGGACCGTGGCGCTTCTGGCGGCCGTGCTGGCGGCGGCCGCCGCAGGCTGCAGCGCGGCGGGGGGCCAGGCGCCGGCGCGCCTGGCGGACCCGCAGCAGAAGAAGACCCCGCCGGCCGCCTCCGGATCGGCGCCGGCCCGCGGATTCACGCTCGTGGCCAGCGGTGACGTGCTGCCGCACGATTCGGTCATCCAGAAGGCCGCCGACGACGCGGGCGCCGACGGATACGACTTCAAGCCGATGTTCGCGCCGGTCAAGCCCGTCGTGCAGGCGGCGGACCTGGCCCTGTGTCATATGGAAACGGTCTTCGGGCCGGACGGCGGCCCGTTCACCGGCTACCCGGCGTTCAAGTCCCCGCCGCAGGTCGCCGAAGCCCTCAAGGCCACCGGCTACGACGGCTGCTCCACGGCCTCGAACCACACCCTCGACGACGGGGCCGATGGACTGGACCGGACCCTGGACGCCTTCGACAAGGCGGGGCTGGGCCACGCGGGCTCGGCCCGCACCGCCGCCGAGGCCGCGAGGGCCGCGACGTACACCGCCGGCTCGGCCCGCGTCGCCCATCTGGCCTATACGTACGGCACGAACGGCTACCCGATGCCGGAGGGCCGGCCCTGGGCCGTCAACCCGATGACCGAGTCGAAGATCGTCGCGGACGCCCGGGCGGCCCGGAAGGCCGGTGCCGACGTGGTGCTGGTCAGCCTGCACTGGGGCACCGAGTGGCAGACCGAACCCGACGAGGTGCAGCTGGCACTGGGTAGGACCCTGACCGCCTCGCAGACCGCGGGCCGCCCCGACATCGATCTGATCCTCGGCACGCACGCGCACGTCCCGCAGGCCTACGAGAAGGTCAACGGCACCTGGATCGTCTACGGCATGGGCGACCAGATCGCCGGCCGGATGTTCAACCACTCCGGCGCGTACGATCCGCGCGGCAACTACGGCTCCCTCGGCCGCTTCCGCTTCGAACCGCCGGCCGCGGAGGGCACGCGCTGGCGCGTCACCAAGGCCGAGTTCATCCCGCAGTGGATGGACCACGGCGCCGGCCGCCTGGCGAACCTGCCCGCGGGACTGGCCGAGCAGCCGGACCGCGAGGACTACCGCACCGCCCAGGAAGCCGTCCGCGAGGCGGTCCTCGGCCGCGGCGCGGAGAAGGACGGCCTCACGATGGGCCGCTGAGGAAGCCCCCCTTCCCCGCCGCGCGGACCGGCGCCGGTCTCCCTAGAGTGCCAAGCATGAGTGTGCGCGTGGAGGAGACACCGGAGCCCCGACGCCCCCGCGATCCGCGCGAGCACGGCACGGGGCCCAAGGGGCGGAAGGCGCGCGACGCGCAGCGGACCCCGGGCGCCGGGCAGCGCTTCCTGAACCGGGTGCCCGACGCCTTCGGGGCCTTCTTCGGCGTGCTCGGCCTGCTGTGCGCCCTGCTCGCGCTCTCCCCCGGCCTGCGGCGGTTGCTGCGGCCCGTCGTCCGCTTCCTCGACGAGGTCGTCGTCCCCGTCAGTGCCAACCTCGCCTACGCCGTCTTCCTCTTCCTGCTCGCCGCCGCCCTCGGCGCCCGCAAGAAGGTCGCCTGGTGGATCGTCGTCGCCTATCTCACCCTGCTCCTCCTCGTCGACCTGATCTACCTGGCCGACGGGGAGTACCTGGTCTCCGGCTCCTCCTTCGCCCTGGCCGTCGCGGCCATGGTGGTCCTGGTCCTGGCCCGCAAGGAGTTCTACGCCGCCTCCCGGACCGGGGCCTTCTGGCGGGCCGTGCTCGTCCTCGGTCTCGGGCTGCTCGCCGCCGTACTGCTCGGCTGGGCGCTCGTCGCCATCTGGCCCGGCACCCTCCCGCGCGGCCAGTGGCTGGACTGGGCCGCCAAGCAGGTCTTCGGCGGCCTCTTCTCCGCCCGGCAGTTCGACGGAAGGCCACCGCGGCCGCTGTACTTCCTCCTCGGCCTCTTCGGCGCCCTCGCCCTGCTCAACGCCGCCGCGACGCTGTTCCGCTCCCAGCGGCTGACGGCCGCCCTGCACGACGACGAAGAGCCGCGGATCCGCGCCCTGCTCGGCGCGTACGGGCGCAACGACTCCCTCGGCTACTTCGCCACCCGCCGGGACAAGGCGGTCGTGTTCGCGCCCAACGGCAAGGCGGCCGTCACCTACCGGGTCGAGGCCGGAGTCTGCCTGGCCAGCGGCGACCCCGTGGGCGACCCCGGGGCCTGGAGCCCGGCCGTCGACGCCTGGCTGGCCGTCGCCCGCAAGCACGGCTGGGCGCCCGCCGTCATGGGCGCCTCCGAGACCGGCGCCACCGCCTACGCCCGCTCGGGCCTCGGCGCGCTCCAGCTCGGCGACGAGGCGATCCTGCACGTGGCGCAGTTCGACCTGGACGGCCGGGACATGCGGGTCACCCGGCAGGCCGTCAACCGGGTCCGCCGGGCCGGGTGCACCACCCAGATCAGGCGGCACTCCGCCCTCAGCGACGAGGAGATGAGCCGGATCATCGACCGCGCCGACACGTGGCGCGACACCGAGACCGAGCGCGGATTCTCGATGGCCCTGGACCGGCTCGGCGACCCCGCCGACGGGGAGTGCCTGCTCGTCGAGGCCTTCGACGCCGACGGCACCCTGATCGCCCTGCTGTCGTTCGTCCCCTGGGGCCGGGACGGCATCTCCCTGGACCTGATGCGCCGCGACCGCAAGGCCCCCAACGGGGTCATGGAGTTCATGGTCGCCGAACTGTGCGCCGCCTCGCCCCGGCTCGGCATCCGGCGCATCTCGCTCAACTTCGCCGTCTTCCGCTCGGTCTTCGAGGAAGGCGCCCGGATCGGCGCCGGCCCCGTGCTGCGGCTGTGGCGCAGGCTGCTGCTCTTCTTCTCCAAGTGGTGGCAGCTGGAGGCCCTCTACCGGTCCAACGTCAAGTACGGCCCCGAGTGGTACCCGCGCATGCTCTGCTACGCCGACGCCGGCTCCCTCGCCCGGATCAGCCTGGCCTCCGGCATCGCCGAGGGCTTCGTGTCCGTACCCAGCCTGCGCAAGCTGTGGGGCAAGGGCCACCCGGCCGGCGTCACCCCGCCCGCCACCACCGCGGGCCTTCCCTCGATCGCCTCCCTCGGCCTGTCCGAGGAGGGCGGAGCCGCCCCCGACGCCGCGGAAGGCCGACCCGAGCAGGTCCGCGTCCGGCACCGGAAGCTGGACCGGCTGCGCGCCGCGGGCACCGACCCGTACCCCGTGGGCATCCCCGTACGCACGCACACGGTGGCCGAGCTGCGCCGCGCCCACGCCGGCCTCGCCGCCGGCGCCCGTACCGGGCAGCAGGTCACCGTCGCCGGCCGGGTGATGGTCGTACGCGACCTCGGCGGCGTGGTCTTCGCGGTGCTGCGCGACTGGTCCGGCGACCTCCAGCTGATGTTCACCCGCGACGGATCCGGGGCCGGCGTGCTCGGCTCCTTCACCTCCGACGTGGACTTCGGCGACCACGTCGTGGCCACCGGCGAGGTGGGCGCGAGCCGCGGCGGCGAGCTCTCCGTCGTGGTCACGTCCTGGCAGCTCACCGGCAAGTGCCTGCGCCCGCTGCCCGACAAGCGCAAGGGCCTCGCCGACCCCGAGGCCCGGGTGCGCCGCCGCTACCTGGACCTCGTCGCGAGCCCCGACGCCCGGGACGTCGTGCGGGCCCGCTCGACCGCCGTGCAGGCGCTGCGCCAGGGCCTGCTGGACCGGGGCTTCCTGGAGGTCGAGACCCCGATGCTCCAGCAGATCCACGGCGGCGCGAACGCCCGGCCGTTCACCACCCACATCAACGCCTACGACCTCGACCTCTACCTGCGCATCGCGCCCGAGCTCTACCTCAAACGGCTGTGCGTGGGCGGCATGGAGAAGGTCTTCGAGATGGGCCGCACCTTCCGCAACGAGGGCGTCTCGTACAAGCACAACCCCGAGTTCACGATGCTGGAGGCGTACCAGGCCTTCGCCGACTACGACGTCATGCTCGACCTGACCCGCGAGCTGATCCAGGGCGCCGCGACCGCGGCCTTCGGCAGCCCCCTCGCCCGCAAGGCAGGCCCCGGCGGCAAGCTCGTCGAGCACGACATCTCCGGGCCCTGGCCGGTCAAGACGATGTACGGAGCGATCGGCGAGGCCCTCGGCGAGGAGGTCGACGCCGACACAGAGGAGCACGTGCTGCGCCGGCTGTGCGACCGCGCCGGGGTCCCGCACGCCCCCGAGGACACCCGCGGCGACGTGGTGCTGGAGATGTACGAGCGGCTGGTGGAGGAGAAGACCAAACTGCCCACCTTCTACAAGGACTTCCCGACGGACGTCTCCCCGCTGACCCGCCAGCACCGCAAGGACCCGAGGCTCGCCGAGCGCTGGGACCTGGTCGCCTTCGGGACCGAACTGGGCACCGCCTACTCGGAGCTGACCGACCCGGTCGAACAGCGCCGCCGGCTCACCGCACAGTCCCTGCTGGCCGCGGGCGGCGACCCGGAGGCCATGGAGATCGACGAGGACTTCCTCGACGCCCTGGAGTACGCGATGCCGCCCACCGGGGGCCTGGGCATCGGCGTCGACCGGCTGGTCATGTTCCTCACGGGTCTGACGATCCGCGAGACGCTGCCGTTCCCGCTGGTGCGCAAGTCCTGACGGACCCTGACGCGCACAGGGGGCGAATTCCGGCCCCCCGCACCGTCTTCCGGCCACGTGTCGCGTGCTGGTCCCATTGGGTGCTTTCCCCCTCTTGACCAGTGTTGATGAGCGCTCCACGCTGTCTGCCGTGCGAGCTATTGGTAATGAAATCTGAAGAGCTGACTCCGGGGCGCCGGGTGCTGCTGCGCCGCAGCGCCGCCTTCCTCGGAGCCGCCGTCGCCGCCGGACTGCTCGCCGGGGAAGAGGCCTTCGACTCCGGTGGGAACGCCCGTACCGCCCCGGGCCCCGCAGGCGCGGGCGGAGCACAGCCGCACGGTGCCGGGCCCTCGGCCGCCCCGCCGCCGGCCGGCGGACCGCCGCAGGCCGCGCGCCCGCAGATCCCGTCCTCGTACCGGCTCAGTCCGATGACCGAGGGGCTGCCGGCCCGGCAGCGCCCCGCGAGGCCGCCGGTCCGCACCCGGCCCCTGCTCGGCATCCCGCCCGAGGGCAGCAACATGGTGCTGACCTTCGACGACGGACCCGACCCCCGATACACCCCGGGCATCCTCGACACCCTGGCCCGCTACGGCACCCGGGCGGTCTTCTTCGTCTGCGGCGAGATGGCCGCCGACAACCGCGACCTGCTGCGCCGGATGGCCGCCGAGGGTCACGTGATCGGCAACCACACCTGGACCCATCCGCTGATCCCGAAACTGACCCGGCCGGCCCTGGCCTGGGAGATCGGCCGCACCAGCGATGTCGTGGCCCGCACCACGGGCGCGGCGCCCGTCTGGTTCAGGGCGCCGTACGGGGCCTGGAACCGCGCGGCGTTCGAGATCGGCGCGGAGCTGGGCATGGAACCGCTCGCCTGGACGGTCGACACCCTGGACTGGAAGGAGCCCGGCTCCGCGGCCATCGTGCAGCGGGTCCTGCGGGGCGCCGGACCGGGCGTGATCGTGCTGTCGCACGACGCGGGCGGGAACCGCTCCCAGAGCGTGGACGCCCTGCGCTGGTACCTGCCGCGGCTCCTGGACCGCGGCTACCGGATGACGCTGCCCCGGCTGCCGGCCCGCGGCTGAGGCCGCCGAACCCGCCGGTTCTGCCGGGTGCCCTGCCCGCCCGGCCCGGGGAGGGCCGGGGAGGTCGGCGTGGACGCCCGCTAGCGGACCTCGACCATGCGGGCGAACACGACGACGTTGCCGTCGTAGCCCCCGGCCTTGGAGTAGCCGCCGCCGCAGGTGATCACGCGGAGCTCGGCGTGGCCGGTGTCGCCGTACACCCGCGGGCCGGGGAAGGAGTTCTTCGAGAACACCTCGACGCCGTACACCTCGAACACCGCGGTGCGGCCGTCGTAGCGCGTGACCTCGATGTCGTCGCCCTTGCGCACCGAGCCGAGGCCGTAGAAGACCGCGGGGCCCTTCTCGTTGTCGACGTGCCCCACGATCACCGCCGAGCCGCGCTGGCCCGGCGCGATGCCGTTGAGGTACCAGCCGGCCAGGTTCGGGTCCTGAGGGGGAGGGGCGTCGATCCAGCCCTCCGCGTCCAGACCGACCGTCATCGCGGGTGCGTCGACGCTGATGGAGGGGATCCGGATCCGCTCCACCGTGGAGTGCTCCAGGGCTTCCAGGTCGGCCGGGGGCGTGGGCGCGGCCGTGGCGAGGGTGTCCGGCCGGACCCCGACCGCGGCGGCAGCGGCGGGCTGCGGTGGGCCCGACTCGGCATCCGCGCCGTTCCGGATCATGGCGAGGCCGGTGAGCATGACCAGGGCCAGCACTCCCCAGGGAGAGCGTCTCCTGCGTTCCTGCCCGGTCTCGTCCTCGAACATGTCTCTCCCTTCCCGACGCGGGGGTCCCGTCCCGCGTTCTCTTCCCCCTCCTCCCCGCACGGTAGGTCGGTGCGGACCGGGCGGCGACCCGGGAGACGGCGAACGAGTGGCGGTGCAGCGCCCTGGACCGGGACGGATGCAGCCATCCGAGTAAAGGTCACATAAATGTCCTGACAGTCCGTGACCTGCGGAACCGTCAGATTCACCCGGCGTGTCGCCTCAGCCGGGCGGCCCAAGTCCAAAATGCGCGGAAGCAGAGACTCCGTGAGGGTTCGTCATGGGAGGCGTTCTCGTCGATCATCCCGTGGCAACAGCCCCGGGGCGCCTTCCCTCTGGAGGTTCGACCATGCGTGTTGCACGCGTTCTTCTGGCGACCGCAGCGGCCGTCGCCGCCATCGGTCTGGCGGCGCCGGCCGCCACAGCGGGCGGTGACCCCGGCGGCGGCGACGGCCGCGACGGCCGCGACGGCCGCGGCGGCAATGGCAGCGGTTTCGGCGGGAACGGCGGCGGTTTCGGCGGCAATGGCGGCGACGTGCCGCGTGACATCACGGTCAACCCCCTCAGCGTGCACCAGGGGGCCCGGATGGACGTCAGTGCGAGCGGCTGCCGCGACGGCGGTACGGTCTTCTCCCGCGGCAACTTCGAGGAGACGCGCCTCTCGCCGGGCCGCATCGGTTTCGCGACCGTCCGCATCTACGACGACGCCACGCCCGGCAGCCACACGCTGAGCGTCCGGTGCCACGACAGCCGGGCCGTCGGCACTCACGAGTTCCGGGTCTTGAGGGGCAATGGTGCTCAGGGTGGTCTCGGTGGTTCCTTCGGCCCGTCCACCGCCGAGACCGCGATGGGCGCCGGGCTCGTGGGCATGGCGGCACTGGGCGCGGGCGTGCACGTGATGCGTCGTCGCCGCTCGGTCCGCGGCCGCCCCTGACCGGCCGGCGGCGAGGCCGCCGGCCCTTCCGGCCGGAACGCATCGACGCCCGGAGCCCCGAGTCCTGTCCGGGAATCGGGGCTCCGGGCGTGGCAGGTGTGGAGGACGTGGCGGGTGTGAGCGGTGGTGGAGGGCGTACGGCGCGGTCAGTGGCGGCGGTCGGTCACCCGGCGGCGCACCGCGTACGTGGTGCCGGCGGCCGCGGCCAGGAAGAGTGCGGCGCCGGCGGCGATGGTCGTGGGGTCGGCGCCGGCCACGCTGCCGCCGAGTCCGCCGCGCACGGCGGCGGCAGCCGTCGAACGGGTGGTGGGCGGGGCGAGGGTGGCCAGGGTGGCGATGGTGAGGTCGGCCGAGCCGGTCTCGCCGTTGCAGGTGAAGGAGACCGAGTAGTGGGCGCCGCGCCGGGCGTCCCGGTCCACGACGACGCGTACGGGCTGGCCCCGCGGGATGCTCACGGTGTCGAAGACGCCGGAGGAAGCGGTGGCGTAGGCCGCGCTGCAGCCGGTGACGGTGAGGGTGGTCTGACCGCCGGGTGCCACCGTCGAGGGGGTGATGGCGAAGCCGAACGAAGTGACGGGCTGTGCTCCGGCCGCGGTGGCGGCGGGAACGGCGAACGCGAACACGGCGACGGTCGCGCCGGCGGTGAGCAGTGAGGCGGAAGCGGTGCGTATCGCACGCATGGTGATTCCTCCGGGTCCCCGAGGAGCAGCTGCGGAAACCGGTTCCACATGTGGGGGGTCGTGCACCTCGATGTCCGCCACGCTAGGTGCGTGCAAGCCGACCCGCGATCAGGGTCAGGCGAACGGGGTAGCCCGGTGCTCCCTCCGGGGGAAGCGGGGGGGGGGGGGGGGGGGGGGGGGGGGGGGGGGGGGGAGGGGGAAGAGGGGGGGGGGGGGAGGGGGGGAGGGTGAGTAGAGGGGGGACACGCTGGGGAGAAAGAAGGGA
>NZ_JBVJWO010000028.1:63475-79818 GCF_055602345.1 Streptomyces sp. NPDC037401 | reverse complement strand
GTCCGTTCCGGCACGCTCCCCCCCCCCCCCCCCCCCCCCCCCACCCCCACACCCCCCCCCCCCCCCCCCCCCCCCCCCCCCCCCCCCCCCCCCCCCCCCCCCCCCCCCCCCCCCCCCCCCCCCCCCCGATTCCCCCGGGAGCGCGGATCAGTCCGCGAGGTGCGGGAACTGGTAGAGGAACGGTTCCGCAGTGGCGGAGATGCCCCGGCCGAAGGGGGCGTCGAAGTCCCAGATCAGGAAGAGCAGGAACGCGATCAGGGCGCTGAACAGCCCCGCGAGCAGCAACTCCCGGAAGGACCGCCGGATCTGGAGGGTGAAGACCAGTCCGACGGTCACCAGAGCCCCGGTGATCAGGCCGAACCACACCACTCCCGGCATGGTGGCGCTCGCACTGGCCGCCCGTGCACTGCGTGCGTCGTCGGCGGCGCCGACCTGGTCCACCAGCGGCTGGTAGGCCTGCCCTTCGTGGTCGGTCTTCGGTTCGTAGTCGGTCACGTCCCGCCGGACCCGGTCCAGCAGCTGCGCGCCGCGCTCGGTGACCTGGCCGCGGTCGGCCATCACCTGCCATTCGGTGTCGACGACGTAGGAGACGTACGCGTCCACGTCCGAGCGGATCCGGTCGCGCACCGGGGCCGGATAGACCTGGGAGCGGATGCCGACCTCGTGCAGGGCCTGGGCTTCCTGGCGGACGTACTCCTGGGCGGCGCCGCGGGCCTCCCAGACGCCGGCGATGGCCAGGCCCAGGACGATCGCGTAGATCACGCCGATCATCATCGTCATGTACTCGATGACGTCGGGGGTTTCCGAGGGATCGTCGTCGTCGCCGATCCGCCGGTGGTTGAGGAAGGCGATGGAGAGCACCACGGCGCATGCCGCGGCCATCGCGAGGGACAGGACGAGCCATTCCGACAAGTTGGGTCTCCGAAAGGTCGAAGGGTCAGCGCGGGCGCAGGGCGGCGACGGCGAGCACCGCGGGGGCCGTGGCGAGCAGGGTGAAGGTCACCGGCGAGATGGTGTGGTGCTCCGGCTTCTTGCGGGCCGGGGCACGGTAGGCGGGCCTGGGGACCTTCAGCGCCGAGTGCGCCGGAGTGGGCCGCAAGGTGGGCCGTACGCTCGGCTCGGGGCGCGGCGCGGGCGGCGCCGGCACGGCGCGTACGACCGGGGGCCGGGCGGGGGGCCGGGGCGGCACCGGCTCCGGTGCGGGCCTGGCCTGCGGCGGCGGCTTCGGCCGGGGCTCGGGCGGCTTCGGCTTGGGTGTCGGCTTCGGTGCGGGCGTGGGGGTCGGCTTGGGCGTGGGCTTCGGCGTCGGTGTCGGCTTCGGTGTCGGCTTCGGCGTCGGTGTCGGCTTCGGGGTGGGCGTCGGCTCGGGGGTCGGTTCGGGGGTCGGCTTGGGAGGGCAGTGGCAGTGGCACCGGCAGTGCCCCTTGCCGTGCCCCTTGCCGTGTCCCTTTCCATGGCCGCGGCACGTGCGGTGGCAGCCGTGCCCGTGGCAGCGGCCCTCGCCGGCCCCCCGGAGGATGTGACGGCCGCCACGCCCGGACGGTTCCGGGACGCCCGCGAAGGCGTACGCGGTGACCCGGGAGCCCGTTTCACCCGCGACGGCACAGGCGCAGCTATCAGCCACGGCAGGGGTCACGGACAGGGCGGCCCACAGCAGGACCGATACGGCCGTCACCCGTCTGGCAGAGGGTCTCTTCACCCGGGGAGCATGGGCCCGCGGGCCTCCGCGCACGCTGCGGACCCCGCCGATTCGCCTGATCGTGCGGACTTCACACCATAGGGGTTTGAGCCAAAGATGGCTGCACCACGATCAGGTGTCGTTAAATCCCAAAAGGTATTTGTCGGTTTCGATCAAACCATGGGCACAACCGGGCACGTGCCTTTGGTGTGTGACGAAGAACGGATCGCCAATTTCCGCTTTAGCTCGCCCGGTTGGGCAATGATCAGTAGATTCTGCTCGGACAGCCGTAGGACGACGTCTTGGAGACCGTGATGGAGCGCCCGGACTGGGCACCGCCTGGCATCGACATATCCGTGCCGAGCGTGTCCCGTATCTACGACTACTACCTGGGCGGCTCCCACAATTTCGAGGTCGACCGGCAGACGGCCCGCCGCGCCATGGAATTCATGCCGGGACTCCCCAAGAT
The DNA here is from genome assembly GCF_055602345.1 of Streptomyces sp. NPDC037401. Classification (NCBI taxonomy): domain Bacteria; kingdom Bacillati; phylum Actinomycetota; class Actinomycetes; order Kitasatosporales; family Streptomycetaceae; genus Streptomyces; species Streptomyces sp. NPDC037401. The sequence continues at coordinate 77,671 of NZ_JBVJWO010000028.1, read as the reverse complement.
CATGCAGGCCAACCGCGCATTCATGCGCAGGGCCGTGCGCCACGCCGTCGCCGAGGGCGTCACGCAGTTCCTCGACATCGGCTCCGGCATCCCCACCTTCGGCAACGTCCACGAGGTGGCGCAGGCCGCGAGCCCCGAGGCCCGCGTCGTGTACGTCGACCACGACCCGGTCGCCGTCGCCCACAGCCGGGCCGTCCTGGCCGGAGACGACCGCAGCGACATCGTCGCCGCCGACCTGCGCAAGCCCCGCGAGATCCTCGACAGCCCGCAGGTCGCCTCCCTCCTCGACCTCGACCGGCCCGTCGCCCTGCTGCTGGTCGCCGTGCTGCACTTCCTGGAGGACGGAGACGACCCCTACGCCGCCGTCGCCGAGCTGCGCGACGCACTCGCCCCGGGCAGCCTGATCGTCCTGACCCACGCCTCCTACGAGGGCGTCCCGCTCGACCCGGCAGTGGCCGGCGGCACCGTCGGCGTCTACCGCGACATCCGCAACCCGCTGGTGATGCGCACCCGGGAACAGGTCACCCGCTTCTTCGACGGCTTCGAGCTGGTCGAGCCCGGCGTCGTGTCGATGCCGGCCTGGCGGCCCGAAGAGCCCGTCAGGGGCACCGGGGGCGCGGCCGGAGACGCGGACCCCGAGGGTGCGGACGTACCCGTCGACCCGTACACCTTCTCTGGCTTCGCCGGCGTGGGACGCAAGGCGTGAGACTCCCCGTGCAGCAAGGGGGCCCCGCGGTGCCCCCCGACGGCCCGGAAGACCGGATCGCGCGCTTCGCGCGGATCTGGAGCCGGGCCATCTTCCCCGTCACCGCCACCTCCCTCACCCGCCAGGAGCTGGAGGAGCGCCTCGTACCGCTGGCGCGCACCCTCGCCGACGCACTCGGCGCGCAGCCCTTCGAACCCGCCCCCGCACAGCAGGTCGGCGCCGATCTGATCGACCTGCACTGCACCGACCCCGACGTGCTCTCCGGCACCCTCGGGGTCGTCGAGTCGTACCTGGTGCTCTACTGCGGCACCGACGTGCGCTCGGACACCGAGGAGTACCGCGCCCGCTGCGCCCGGCTCCAGCACGCCCTGGCCGCGGGGTTCGCCCGGGCGCTGCGCGAGCGCACGCTCACGGAGCAGGAGGCCATCGCCCGCTCCGCGCTGAGCGCCCGCAGCGACGCCCAGGCGGCCCTGCACGCCACCGAGACGCGCTTCCGCGCCGTCTTCGAGGGCGCGGCCATCGGCATCGGCATAGCGGACCTCGACGGGAACGTCCTGGAGGTCAACGACGCCCTGACCCGGATGTTCGGCGGACTGGAGGGCCACGTCCGCGGCCGCAACGTCAGCGACTGGAGCCACCCCGAGGACGCGCCGCACGTCTGGCGCATGTACGGCGAGCTGGTACGCGGCGAGCGCGACCACTACCGCGTCGAGAAGCCGTACTACCGGCACGACGGGACCGTGCTGTGGACCAATCTGACGGTGTCCCTGCTCCGCGACGCCGAGGGCAAGCCGCAGTACCAGCTCGCCCTCATGGAGGACACCACCGAGCGGCGCCTGCTCAACCTGCGGCTGCGGTACGAGGCCACCCACGACGCGCTCACCGGGCTGCCCAACCGGACCCTGTTCTTCGAGCGCCTGGAGAAGGCGCTCTCCGCCGCGAACGGCACCCGCTTCGGGCTCTGCTACCTCGACCTCGACGGCTTCAAGGCCGTCAACGACAGCCTCGGCCACTCCGCGGGCGACCGGCTGCTGGTGGAGGTCGCCGACCGGCTCCAGAGCTGCGCCACCGGGCCGGGCGAGATGGTGGCCCGCCTCGGCGGGGACGAGTTCGTGGCCCTCACCACCGCGGCGTCCGGCCCCGAGGACGTCACGGACCTCGCCGTGCGCATCCTCACCACCCTCTCCTCGCCGGTCCGGCTGGAGGGCCGAGAGCTCTCGGTCCGCGGCAGCATCGGCATCGTGGAGGGGCCGGCGGGGGAGCGCGGCCCCGCAGAGGTGCTGCGCAGCGCCGACATCACCATGTACCGGGCGAAGGGCGCGGGCGGCAACCGCTTCGAGCTCGCCGACGCCGAGGCAGACGCGCGCGCCATCACCCGGCACGGGCTCACCAACGCACTGCCCGCCGCCCTGGAGCGCGGCGAGTTCTTCATCGAGTACCAGCCGCTGGTCCACCTGAACGACGGCAGCGTGCACGGCGCCGAGGCGCTCGTGCGCTGGTCCCACCCGCAGTACGGCGTCCTGGGCCCCGACCGGTTCATCCCGCTCGCGGAACGCACCGGCCTCATCGTGCCGCTGGGCCGCTGGGTGCTGGAGGAGGCGGTCCGCCAGGCCCGTACCTGGCAGCGCGAGTGCGGCGGCCCGCTGCGGATCAACGTCAACCTCTCCCCGACGCAGCTGCACCACCCGGGCCTGGTCGCGGACACGGTACGGGTGCTCGAGAGCTCGGGGCTGGCGCCCGGGGCGCTGTGCCTGGAGGTCACCGAGTCCGCCCTGATCGGCGCCGACGACGAGCTGCTCGAACCGCTGCGGCGGCTGGCCGCGCTGGGCGTGGACATCGCCCTGGACGACTTCGGCACCGGCTACTCGAACCTGGCCAACCTGCGCCGGCTCCCGGTCAGCGTGCTCAAGCTGGACCGTTCCTTCACCCAGGGCATGCAGCGCCTGCCCGCCGACCCGGTCGACGTGAAGATCGTGGAGGGGATCGTGGCCCTCGCCCACAGCCTCGAACTCGCCGTCACGGTCGAGGGGGTCGAGACGGGCGCCCAGGCGGCGCAGCTGCGCGACCTGGGCTGCGACACGGCCCAGGGCTGGTACTACGCCCGCCCCGGGGCCCCGGACCGCATCCACGCCCTGGCCCTGGCGGACGCCATCCCCACCCCGACCTGACGCACGGCCCCGCTGCCGACGGACGCCCCTACGCCAGCAGGGTGCGCATCAGCTCGCGGGCCGCGCGGGTGGGGGCCACGTCCGTGCGGTGGGCCAGCGCGATCGTGCGGCGCAGCGGGGATCCGGCGAGCGGGGTGACGCGCAGGCCCCGGTCGGCTTGGCGCGCCACCATCGCCGGCACCACCGCCAGGCCGAGACCGGCCCGTACGAAACCCAGGACTGCGTCCATCTCGCCGCCCTCGACCACGAACGTCGGCTCGAAGCCCTCTGCGCGGCAGGCCGTCACGGTCAGCTCCCGCAGGTCGTAGCCGTGCCGGAACATCACCAGCGGCTGGTCCCGCAGGGCCCGGACCGCCAGCGGCCCGCCACCGCCGGGCGCCGGCTGCTCCGCGGACGAGACCACCACGAGGTCCTCGGTCAGCAGCTCCACCGTCGTCAGGGCCGGCGCGGAGGGCGGCAGCGGCAGCGCGATCAGGGCCAGGTCCAGCGCCCCGCGGGCCAGTTCGCGCACCAGGTCGAGCGAGCCGCTCTCCTCGATCAGCAGCCGGATCCCCGGATGCGCCGTGTGGAAGGCGCGCAGCACCCCCGGCAGCAGTCCCGTGCACACGCTGGGCGTCGCGCCCAGCCGCACCCGGCCCCGCCGCAGCTGCGCCAGCTCCTGGACCTCGAGGCGGGCGGTGTCCGCGTCCGCGAGGATCCGCCGGGCCAGCGGCAGCAGCGCCTCGCCCGCGTCGGTCAGGGCGATGTTCCCGCGCGCCCGGCTGAACAGCTCCGCGCCGAGCTCCCGCTCCAGCGCCTTGATCTGCTGGGAGAGCGAGGGCTGCGCCACGTGGACCCGCTCCGCGGCGCGGGTGAAGTGCCGGGTCTCGGCGACGGCCACGAAATAGACCAGCTGCTGAAATTGCATAGACCAAGCCTATGAACATCAGCCGCATCATGTCTTGGACCTTTCGGGGCCCAGGTCCCTAGCGTCGATGGCATGGCTCTGGCAACGCGAACGCCTCCCTCCCTCTGGGACTCGACCATCGGCAAGAAGGCCGTCATGGCCGTGTCCGGGCTGATCATGCTCGGCTACCTGGTCGTGCACATGCTCGGCAACCTCAAGATCTTCTTCGGCCCGGACGAGTTCAACGGGTACGGTCGCTGGCTGCGGCACATGGGCGAGCCCTTCCTGCACAGCCACTGGGGGCTGTGGGCCGCCCGCGTGGTCCTGCTCGCCGCCGTCGCCGCCCACGCGGTCTCCGCGTACCAGCTCAGCCGCCGCGACATCACGGCGCGCCCGGTGCGGTACGCGCACAAGCGGCGCCGGTCGAGCTACGCGACCCGCACGATGCGCTGGGGCGGGGTGATCCTCGGGCTCTTCATCGTCTGGCACATCCTCGACCTGACCACCCTCACCGTCAACGAGCGCGCCCTGGAGGGGCATCCGTACGAGAACGTCGTCGCCTCCTTCTCCACCTGGTACGGCAACACGATCTACCTCACCGCCATGATCGCGATGGGGCTGCACGTGCGGCACGGTTTCTGGAGCGCGGCCCAGACCCTCGGCGCCGGCAACGCCCGCCGCGACAAGGCACTCAAGACCCTGGCCAACCTGCTGGCCCTCGTACTGACCGCGGGCTTCGTCTCCGTCCCGGTCGCGGTCATGACCGGAGTGGTGAACTGACCATGAGCGACTACACCAACTACGCCACCGGCGCCCCGGTCGCCGACACCAAGGCCCCGCAGGGCCCGATAGCCGAGCGATGGGACCGCCGCCGCTTCGAGGCGAGGCTCGTCAACCCGGCCAACCGGCGCAAGCACACCGTCATCGTCGTCGGCACCGGACTCGCGGGCGGCGCCGCCGGCGCCACGCTGGCCGAACAGGGCTACCGCGTAGTGCAGTTCTGCTACTCCGACTCCCCGCGCCGCGCCCACTCCATCGCCGCGCAGGGCGGCATCAACGCCGCCAAGAACTACCGCAACGACGGCGACTCGGTGCACCGGCTCTTCTACGACACCGTCAAGGGCGGCGACTTCCGCGCCCGCGAGTCCAACGTCCACCGCCTCGCCCAGATCTCCGTCGAGATCGTCGACCAGTGCGTCGCCCAGGGCGTCCCCTTCGCCCGCGAGTACGGCGGACTCCTCGACACCCGCTCCTTCGGCGGCGTCCAGGTCTCGCGCACCTTCTACGCCCGCGGCCAGACCGGCCAGCAGCTGCTGCTCGGCGCCTACCAGGCGCTGTCCCGGCAGATCGCGGCCGGGAACGTCGAGATGCACGCCCGCACCGAGATGCTCGACCTGATCGTGGCCGACGGCCGGGCCCGCGGCATCGTGGCACGGGACCTGGTGACAGGTGACATTGCAACGTACTACGCCGACGCGGTGGTCCTCGCCAGCGGCGGCTACGGCAACGTCTTCTACCTCTCCACCAACGCCATGAACTCCAACGCGACCGCCGTCTGGCGGGCCCACCGGCGCGGCGCGTACTTCGGCAACCCGTGCTTCACCCAGATCCACCCCACCTGCATCCCGCGCACCGGCGACCACCAGTCCAAGCTGACGCTGATGAGCGAGTCGCTGCGCAACGACGGCCGCATCTGGGTACCGAAGGCCGAGGGCGACACCCGCCCCGCCCACGAGATCCCCGAGGACGAGCGCGACTACTACCTGGAGCGCATCTACCCCTCCTTCGGCAACCTCGTCCCGCGCGACATCGCCTCCCGCGCCGCCAAGAACGTCTGCGACGAGGGCCGCGGCGTCGGCCCCGGCGGGCAGGGCGTGTACCTCGACTTCGCCGACGCCATCCGCCGCATGGGCCGCGAGAAGGTCGCAGAGAAATACGGCAACCTGTTCGAGATGTACGAGCGGATCACTGCGGAGGACCCGTACGAGGTCCCGATGCGAATCTACCCCGCCGTGCACTACACGATGGGCGGACTGTGGGTCGACTACGACCTCCAGACCACCGTGCCCGGCCTGTTCGCCATCGGCGAGGCCAACTTCTCCGACCACGGCGCCAACCGGCTCGGCGCCTCCGCCCTGATGCAGGGCCTCGCCGACGGCTACTTCGTCCTGCCGTCCACCGTCAACGACTACCTGGCCCGCCACCCGCAGACCGGAACCGCCGAGCAGATGGACGACACCCACCCCGAGGCGGAGTCCGCCGTACGCGAGACCCGCGACCGGCTCGCCCGGCTGCTCGCCGTCGACGGCGACCGCACGCCCGACTCCTTCCACCGCGAGATCGGCGAACTCATGTGGGAGTACTGCGGGATGGCCCGCACCGACGCCGGCCTGCGCAAGGCCCTCGCCCGCATCCCGCAGATACGCGAGGAGTTCTGGCGGCGCATCAAGGTCCCCGGCAGCGGCGAGGAGTTCAACCAGTCGCTGGAGAAGGCCAACCGCATCGTGGACTACCTGGAACTCGCCGAGCTGATGTGCCTCGACGCCCTCCACCGCGAGGAGTCCTGCGGAGGCCACTTCCGCACCGAGTCCCAGACACCCGACGGCGAGGCCGCCCGCGACGACGAGTCCTTCTCCTACGCCGCCGCCTGGGAGTTCACCGCCACCGGCGAGGCCCCCGTCCTGCACCGCGAAGACCTGACCTTCGAGTACGTCCACCCCACCCAGCGGAGCTACGCATGAGGCTCAACCTGCGCGTCTGGCGCCAGAAGAACCCGGCCGCCCCCGGCGCCATGGTCACGTACGAGGTCGACGGCATCTCCCGCGACATGTCCTTCCTCGAGATGCTCGACACCCTCAACGAAGACCTCATCCTGCGCGGCGAGGAACCGGTCGCCTTCGACCACGACTGCCGCGAGGGCATCTGCGGGGCCTGCAGCCTCGTCATCAACGGCGACGCCCACGGCCCCGAACGCACCACCACCTGCCAGCTGCACATGCGGTCCTTCGAGGACGGCGACACCATCGACGTCGAGCCCTGGCGGGCCTCCGCCTTCCCCGTCGTCAAGGACCTCGTCGTCGACCGGGGCGCCTTCGACCGCATCATCCAGGCGGGCGGCTACATCACCGCCCCCACCGGCTCCGCGCCCGAGGCGCACGCCACCGCCGTCCCCAAGGCCGACGCGGACTCCGCCTTCGAGCACGCCGAGTGCATCGGCTGCGGGGCCTGCGTGGCGGCCTGTCCCAACGGCTCGGCGATGCTCTTCACCTCGGCCAAGGTCAACCACCTCAACGTGCTCCCGCAGGGTTCGCCCGAGCGCGAGACCCGCGTGCTCGACATGGTCGCGCAGATGGACGAGGAGGGCTTCGGCGGCTGCACCCTGACCGGCGAATGCGCCACCGCCTGCCCGAAGGGCATCCCGCTGCCGTCGATCGCCGCCATGAACAAGGAGTGGCTGCGCGCCGCCCGCAAGGTCCGCCGCTGACGCGGCACCCGGGTCCGCCGATCGGTTGACGGGGCGCCGGTACGCCGTGCCGCGCCCCGGCCGGGTCCCGCCGATGGCGGAGAGTGCACCCCATGCGAGCAACCGCAGCGAGCGCAGCCACCGACGGTACGCAGGCCACGGGAGCCGACCGTCCGGCGGGAGCGGGCGTACCCCGGCGCAGCGTGCTGGCCGCCCTCGCCCCGCTGGTGGCCGGCTGCACGGACGGCGGAACACCGTCCGGGCCCGCCCCCGGCCCACCCGGCGCCCGGGACACCCTGGTGATGGTGATCCGGCACGCCGAGCACCCGTACGCGGGCGCCGACGGCGAGGACGAGGAGGGCGAACCGGACCCCGGCTCGCTCTCCGGCCGCGGCCACCGCCGCGCACAGGCCCTTCCCGGGCTGTTCGTCCCCGTCAGGGCCGCCAGCCTGCCGCCTCCCGCGACGCTCTACGCCGCCGCCGGGGCCGCCCGGTCCCGGCAGACCGTGGCCGCCCTGGCGCAAGAGCTGCGCACCCCGGTCCGCACCCCGTGGGCGGTGGGCAGGGAAGCGGAACTGGCCCGGGCCGCCCTGGCCGCCCCGGCCCCGGTCCTGATCTGCTGGGAGCACACCGGCATCCCCCGCCTGGTCCGCGCCCTCGGCGCCGACCGGGTCCTCGGCGTCCCGGCAGGCTGGCCGGACCGCCACGACCTCGTGTGGACCTTCACCCGGCACGGGGGCACCTGGCAGTTCGCGGAAATCGCACAGCACCTCATGCCGGGCGACGCCTGACCGGCGGCGCCGCGCCACGCACCCGCACGGCCGGCAGGTCTCAGCCGGTGCCCAGCGCGCGGGCCAGGTAGGGAGCCGTACGGCTGCCCGCCGCCGCGGCCACCTCGCGCGGCGGACCGCACGCCACCACGCGGCCGCCGTCCTCGCCGCCGCCCGGCCCCAGGTCGATCACCCAGTCCGCTCCCGCCACCACGTCCATGTCGTGCTCGACGACCACCACCGAGTGCCCCGCCTCCACCAGCCCGTGCAACTGCCGCAGCAGGACCTCCACATCGGCCGGGTGGAGCCCCGTCGTCGGCTCGTCCAGCAGGTAGAGCGTGTGGTCCCGCCGCACCCGCTGGAGCTCCGACGCCAGCTTGATGCGCTGAGCCTCGCCGCCCGAGAGCTCGGTCGCGGGCTGCCCGAGCCGCAGGTAGCCCAGGCCGATGTCCTGGAGGGCGCGCAGGCTGCGGGCCGCCGACGGCACCCGCGCGAAGAACTCCGCGGCCGATTCCACGGTCAGCGCGAGCACGTCGGCGATGTTCAGCCCCTCGTGCCGGACCTCCAGCGTCCCGGCGTTGTACCGGGCGCCCCCGCACTCCGGGCACGGGACGTACGTACTGGGCAGGAAGAGCAGCTCCACCGAGACGAAGCCCTCGCCCTGGCACGTCTCGCAGCGCCCGCCGGGCACGTTGAAGGAGAAGCGCCCGGCCTTGTAGCCGCGGGCCCGGGCCTCCGCCGTGCCGGTGAAGATCTTCCGCACCACGTCGAACAGGCCGGTGTACGTGGCGAGGTTGGACCGCGGCGTGCGCCCGATGGGCTTCTGGTCGACCTCCACCAGCCGGGAGACGGGGCAGTCGCCGCCCGCCGCCAGCCGCTCGGCGACCGTCCCGGCGAGGGCCCGCCCCACCAGCGTGGACTTCCCGGACCCGGAGACACCCGTCACGGCGGTGAACACCCCGAGCGGAAACTCCACGTCCAGACCGCGCAGGTTGTTCCGCGTCACGCCGGTGAGCCGCAGCGCTCCCGACGGCCCGCGCACCTCCCGCGCCGGCGCCGCCCCGCGGCCGAAGAGGAACCGGCGCGTCGCCGACTCCGCCACCTGCGCGAGCCCGGCCGGCGGGCCGCTGTGCAGCACCCGGCCGCCGTGCTCCCCGGCCCGCGGGCCCACGTCCACCAGCCAGTCGGCGCTGCGCACCACGTCGAGGTGGTGCTCGACCACGAACACGGTGTTCCCGGCCGCCTTCAGCCGCTCCAGCACCCCGAGCAGCGCCTCGGTGTCCGCCGGGTGCAGGCCCGCCGACGGCTCGTCCAGCACGTACACCACCCCGAAGAGCCCCGAGCGCAGCTGGGTGGCCAGCCGCAGCCGCTGCAGCTCGCCCGCCGAGAGGGTGGGCGCGGCGCGGTCCAGGCTCAGGTAGCCCAGCCCCAGTTCGGTGACCGGCCCGATCCGGGCGAGCAGGTCCTCCGTCAGCACCCGTACGGTCTCCGGGCCGGGCGCGGAGGCGAGCAGGGCGGACAGTTCGGTGAGCGGCAGCCCGGCCAGCTCGGCGATGGTGCGCCCGGCGAACGTGACGGCGAGTGCCTCCGGCCGCAGCCTCCTGCCGTCGCAGTCCGGGCACCGGGCGCTGGTCAGGAAGCGCTCCGCCTTCGCCCGCAGGGTCGCGCTGCGGCTGTCGGAGAACGTCTTCATGACGTACCGCTGTGCGCTCGTGTACGTGCCCTGGTACGGGCGCTGGATCCGGTCGGCCTCGCGCACCGGGTGCACGGTGACCACCGGCTGCTCCTCGGTGAACAGGATCCACTCCCGGTCCGCCGGGTCCAGCTCGCGCCAGGGCCGGTCCACGTCGTACCCGAGGGCGTCGAGCACGTCGCGCAGGTTCTTGCCCTGCCAGGCCCCCGGCCAGGCAGCCACCGCCCCCTCGCGGATCGACAGGGAGGGGTCGGGGACGAGCAGGTCCTCGGTGGTGCCGTGCACCCGGCCGAGGCCGTGGCAGCCGGGGCAGGCGCCGGTGGCGGTGTTCGGCGAGAAGGCGTCCGAGTCCAGGCGCTGCGCGCCCTGCGGGTAGGTCCCGGCGCGGGAGAACAGCATCCGCAGCGAGTTGGACAGCAGGGTGACCGTGCCGACCGACGACCTGGACCCGGGGGCGCTGCGCCGCTGCTCCAGGGAGACGGCGGGCGGCAGTCCGGTGATCTCGCCGACCTTCGGGGCGCCGACCTGGTGGATCAGCCGCCGGGCGTACGGGGCCACGGATTCGAAGTACCGCCGCTGTGCCTCCGCGTACAGCGTGCCGAAGGCGAGCGAGGACTTGCCGGACCCGGAGACCCCCGTGAAGACGGTGAGCGCGTCGCGGGGGATGTCGACGTCGACGCCCCGGAGGTTGTGCTCGCGCGCGCCGCGGACGCGGACGTACGGGTCGACGGGCCGGGAGGGGGCCGGCGAGGTCGGCCGGGGTGCGGGGTGGTGCATCCCGCCGATGCTACTTGGCCGGAGGCGGCAGCCCCGGAGACAGCAGGAGGCAGCAGGAGGCAGGAACGGAATTATAGAGTCCGCAGCGGCTCAATGGCCGGATTCCATCTCATACTTGACGAGTCGTCCGGTCATCCTCGAGTCGTAGAGAGCTTGACCCGTGGGCTGATTCGCTCCGGCTTTCGGCATATGAGGGTTGCCGTGTCCCCTTCATCTTCCGAAAGGACCGGCTCCCGTGCGCATGCGCAACATCGCGTCGCTGCTGGCCGTGGGCGTCACCGCGACCCTCGTCCCGGGCCTCGCGCCCGCCCAGGCCGCCACCACCCCCGCGGCCGACGGACACCTCCGCCAGACCGTCTCCTGGAAGCGGTGCGATCCCGAACAGCCCGCCGCCTACCAGTGCGCGACCATCAAGGTCCCGCTGGACTACCGCAAGCCCGCCGGCCGCAAGATCGACGTGGCGATCTCCCGGATCAAGGCCGCGAGCCCGGCGAAGAAGCGCGGCGTGCTGCTGTTCAACCCCGGCGGCCCCGGCGGCCCGGGTCTCGACATGCCCCTGCTCGGCCGCCAGATGCTCGCCAAGCAGGTCCGCGAGAGCTACGACCTCATCGGTTTCGACCCGCGCGGCGTGGGCCAGAGCACGCCGGTGACCTGCGGCCTGACCGGCAGTGACGCGAACTTCCCGCGGGTCTACAAGAAGGAGACGTTCAAGCGCGACGTCGCCTGGGCGAAGGCCGTGGCCAAGAAGTGCGAGGCCAAGTCCGGCCACCTGCTGCCGTACATCACCACCCGCAACACCGCACGCGACATGGACGTCATCCGCACCGTGCTCGGCGAGCGGAAGATCTCCTACCTGGGCTACTCGTACGGCACCTACCTCGGCGCCGTCTACAGCCAGATGTTCCCCAAGCGGACCGACCGCTTCGTCCTCGACAGCGGTGTGGACCCGAAGCGCATCTGGCGCGGCATGATCCAGGTGTGGGCCGAGGGTGCCGAGCCGGCCTTCGCCCGCTGGACCAAGTGGTCCGCCAAGCGCGACGCGCAGTACCACCTCGGCCGCACCCAGGCCGAGGTCTCCAGGACCTTCTGGAAGCTGGTCGGCCGCGCCGACCGCGAGCCCATCGTCATCGAGGGCCAGAAGATCACCGGTGACGACATCCGCTCCGCGCGGGGCGTCTTCTTCAGCGTCGAGCAGGCCTCCCAGTTCGTCGTCGCCCTCAAGCAGGCGGCCGCCGGCCGCGCGGCCACCCTCCCCGACGCGCTGAAGGCCCGTCCCGCCGCCGCCCCGACGGCCGCGTCCGCCGCGGTCCCGGCGGACAACGGCGAGGCAGCGTTCCTCGCGGTCATCTGCACGGACACCTCGGCCTGGCCGCGTGACCCCGCGCAGTACCGCCGCGACGCGATCCGCGACAAGGCCAGGTACCCGCTCTACGGCGACTTCGCGTCCAACATCACCCCGTGCGCGTTCTGGAAGAAGGGCATCGAGCCCGCCACCCCGGTCGCGAACAAGGTCGGCATGCTGACCATCCAGAACGAGTGGGACTCGCAGACCCCGATGTCCAGCGGCGTGGGACTGCACCGGGCCCTGAAGGGCTCGCGCATGCTGACGGTCGACGAGGGCGAGGGCCACGGCGTCTACCTCTTCGCCAAGAACCCCTGCGTGGACTCCAAGGTGGACGCGTACCTGACCACCGGCAAGCTGCCCGCCCGCGACGTCACCTGCAAGGCCGTCCCGACGGCCCAGCGTCAGGAGCTCCCGCTCCCGGACACGCAGCGCTTCCCCGCCTCGGCCGGCCGCTTCTGATCCGGTCCGATCCGGTCCGAGCCGCTTCCGACCCGGTTCTGACCCGGTTCTGACCCGGTTCGGACAGGGCAGCATCCGCTGCTGCGGTTCCCTCCGTGAAGGGATCGTGTCCCGATCGTGGCGCGAGGTTGACATTCCGTCTGCCGTTGTCGCTTCGAGACCCGATCGCAACCCTCCCGAGGGGCCCGACAGGCCCTCTCGGACGTCACATTCACCAGTGCTGACGATCCGAGGGGGCCACATGACGCTCTGCGCAAGGACGTACGGAAGACTGCTCGCCGCGCTCGCGGCCGGGGGGCTGCTGCTCACCGGCTGCGGGCACGGCACGGACCGGGCCCACGACGGGCGGGGGGCGTCGCGGGACCTCGCGCACATCCGGCCCGACGGCGGCGGCGCGTACGACCGGGGAACCACCGCCGGGCAGGGCGAGGACGACGGGATCCGGCGCACGGCCCCGCCCGACCACCTGTCCACCTTCGCCCTGGACGTCGACACCGCCGGGTACGGATTCGCCCGCCGCACCCTCGCCGAGGGCCGGCTGCCCGACCCGGCGACCGTCCGGCCGGAGGAGTTCGTCAACAGCTTCCGCCAGGACTACGGCCGGCCCGACGGGGACGGCTTCTCGGTGACCGTCGACGGGGCCCGGACCCCGGACGAGGACTGGTCGCTGGTGCGCGTCGGGCTCGCGACCAGGACCGCGGACTCCGACGAGGCCAGGCCGCCCGCGGCCCTCACCTTCGTGGTCGACGTCTCGGGCTCGATGGCCGAGCCGGGCCGCCTCGACCTCGTGCGCTCGTCCATGGACGCGATGGCCGAGCGGCTGCGCGGCGACGACTCGGTGGCCGTGGTCGCCTTCAGCGACCGGGCCGAGGTCCGGCTGCCCATGACCCGCCTGGACGGGAACCGCGACCGTCTGCACGACGTGATCGACCGGCTGCGGCCCCTCGACTCCACCAACGTCGAAGCCGGTGTGACCCGCGGCTACGAGGTGGCCGTCGAAGGCCACCGCCGCGGGGCCGTCAACCGCGTCGTCCTGCTCTCCGACGCGCTCGCCAACACCGGGGCCACCTCGGCGGACGCCATCCTGGAGCGGATCGCCGGGGCCCGCCGCAGCCACGGCATCACCCTCTCCGGGGTGGGCGTGGGCAGCGACTACGGCGACGCGCTGATGGAACGCCTCGCGGACCGCGGCGACGGCCACACCACCTACGTCTCCGACGAGGAGGAGGCCCAGCGGGTCTTCTGCGAGGAGCTGCCCGCGCAGATCGAGCTGCGCGCCCGGGACGCCAAGGCCCAGGTGTCCTTCGACCCGCAGACCGTGGAGCGGTTCCGGCTGATCGGCTACGAGAACCGCAAGGTGGCCGACGAGGACTTCCGCGACGACAGCGTGGACGGCGGGGAGGTGGGACCGGGCCACACCGTCACGGCCCTGTACGCCGTACGGCTCCGGCCGGGCGCCGAGGGGCACGTGGCGACGGCCACGGTCCGCTGGCTCGACCCGCACAGCCGGGCGCCGCACGAGGAGTCCGCCCGCGTCGAGGCGGCTGCGCTCGGCGCCGGCCTGTGGACCGAGGCGCCGGCGTCGTTGCAGGTCGCGGCGGTGGCGGCGTACTTCGCCGCGGAGCTGCGGGAGTCGGCCGCCGCCTGGGAGCCGCTGCCGGGCGCGCAGCCCCTTGGCCGTCTCGCCGGTCACGCTGAGCGGCTGGCCGCCCGTACCGGGGACCCGGAGGTCCGCAAGCTGTCCGAAGCGGTCCGGCAGGCGGACCGGCTACGAGGGTGAGCCCGGACGGCCGGCGGTGGGGGGGGGGGGGGGGGGGGGGGGGGGGAGGAGGGGGGGGGGGGGGGAGGGGGGGGGGGGGTCGGGGGGGAAATCTTGGCGGGGGCGTCGCCGCTGCTCACGGAGGGGGAGGGTGACGGCACGCTCGGGCG
>NZ_JBVJWO010000028.1:0-63465 GCF_055602345.1 Streptomyces sp. NPDC037401 | reverse complement strand
CTCGCCGCCTGAGTCGGAACCCGGAGGTCCTTAGCGTTTGTAGAGACGTTCCGCCATGTGGCCCGTCGAGGGGCTGCCCCCCCCCCCCCGCCGCCCCCCCCCCCCCCCCCCCCCGCGACGGCCAGCAGGGTGATGGCCCCGACGGTGGCGGTGAAGCTCAGGAAGTAGACGGCGGCCAGTGCGCCCCAGTCGATGTTCATGGGCCGACGGTAGAGCGCCGAGGCTACGGAAAAGTACGTCCAGGTTAATGATTGACGAATGATGGCAAATCCCTAGGAAATCGGGCAAAGGGAGTGGCTGATAACGGCCGTGCCGTCTACGCTCGGGGGAAGGAATTCTCCTCGTGAGCATGAGTGAGGTCGATCGCCATGAAGGATGCGCCGGAGGGCAAGAACGAGACGTCACGGCCGCGCCGGCTGTACAGCGGCGGGGAGCGGCCCTTCGATCCCGAGGACCTGGTGATGGCATCGGGCCGTGACGTGACGCCGGAACGGGTCGAGCGCGCCAAGCGCCTCATCGAGGAACAGGGCGGCGCGGCCGTGGAGCGCTACCTGCCCTGACGAGGGTCTGATCCTTGCCCCGGCCGCCCCCGGGGGCTCAGTACAGCTGCGGCTGGGGCCGGTCCTGCACCACCACCACCGGGATGCCGCCGACCGCCGCGGAGAGCTGGGCGCGGAACTCCCCGGACGCGACGCCCCCGGTGGTGGTGCCGACCGCCAGGCCGGACGCGTCGGGGGCGGGTGACACGGTGTGGACGGGGAAGCGGAAGCGCCGGCCGCCGCTCATGTCCATGAGCCGGTGCACGTGTACGACCAGCTCCCGCTGCGTGTAGCGGCTCCGGTAGAGGTCGGCGCGTCCCGGGTCCACCGACGGGTCGGCCTTCGCGGCCGCCGCGAGCAGGGCCCGCCCGCGCTCCAGGTCGGTCACGCACAGCGCGACCCGGCCGGCGGGATGGTCCGTGATGTGCGTTCCGTACACATCGGCGTACGCGCCGTCCCCGAGGGTGCCCACCGCCTGCGAGAGCCGCACGGCCTCCGGGGTGTTCGCGGGGGTGCCCTCGACCTTGGTCGGCTCCGGAGCGTTGCGCCAGTCCTCCGGGGCCGGGCAGGGCCCGGCGTCACGAACCGGGGCGGGCCGGTCGGTGACGGGCTGCTCGATGACGGGCCGTTCGTCGGCGGGCTGCGCGGTCACTGCTCCGCTGCAGGCGGCCGTGGCGGCGAGCAGCACGGCTGCGGCGGCCGTACGGGCCGTGCGGGCGGTCGTACGGACGGGCAGGCCGCCGGATCCTGCTGAGTTGCGCATGTCGGTCCCCCTTGGCTGCGGTCGCCCGGAGCGGGCGCCGGAGATCCGACGTGCGCGGTCATCCACCGGTTCCGGGGCCGGGTTCCGGTACCTCCGGCGGGACATGGCCTGCCCGGACGTCTCCCTGGGCCTTCCCTGCGCCTTCCCTCCCCCTTCCTGCCCCCTCCCCGCGCCTTCCGGGCGAATGGCGGTCGGAAGCCGGGCGTGAACCGGTGCAGACCCGCACACAGCCCCGCAACCCCCGCATAGTGATGCCTCGGCGAACACCCGTGAGGGAGGGGGAGATCCATGGGATGCACGGTGTCCGCGGTGCGCGTGGCCACGCCAGCCTTCCCGGCGGCCGCCGAGGCCGGCCGGTCCGGCCCGGACGGCTACGAGCTGGCGCTGATCCAGGACGGCGGGGTGTGGATCGCGCAGGCCAGGAACGAAACCGAGGTGACGGCGGGCGACCTCGTGCTCTGGAACACCGCGCTGCCCCTCGACTGGCACGGCCTGGACCGGTCCGGCGGCAGCCCCTCCCGCGCCATCGTGCTGCACCTGCCGCGCACCGAACTGCCCCTGCCGCACAGCAGCGTGGACCGGCTGCTGGCGACCAGCATGCCGGGCCGCAGCGGCATCGGCGGGCTGCTCGCCCGCTTCCTGAGCAGCCTCGTCCGGGAGGCTCCGGCACTGTCGGAGCCGGACGCCGCACGGCTGGGCCGGGTGACCCGGGAACTGGCCGCGGCCCTCCTCGCCCACCACGCGGGCCTACGGGAGCGCTTGCCGGCCGAGTCCCGCCACCGGATCCTGCGCAGCCGCATCGAGTCGTACATCGACGCCCACCTCGGCGACCCCGGACTGTCGCCGACCTCGGTCGCGGAGCACCACCACATCTCCGTACGGACGCTGCACGGGCTGTTCCGCGAGCGTGAGCGGACCGTGGCCGCCGCCATCCGCGACGCCCGGCTGCGGCGCTGCCGCGCCGACCTCGCCGACGGCGGCCAGTCGGACGTGCCCATCCACGTCATCGCGGCCCGGTCGGGATTCACCGGCCCGGCTGCCTTCAGCCGGGCCTTCCGGGCCGAGTACGGGCTGACCGCGAGCGAGTTCCGCGCCGGGCGTCTCAGCAGTTGACGACGAGGGAGCTCAGCCGGTCCTGGTGGTCGGCGCGGAGGTCGCCCTTGAAGCCCCAGGGCAAGTTGCCCAGGAACCCGGTGTAGTTGGTGTTGTAGAATAGGTCGGCCGAGCCGCCGCCCTTGTTCCACGCGGAGCTGGCCTTGTCGTTGAAGGCGCTCGGCACCTTGTTGTGCCCGCAGGTCGGCACGACCCAGAGGATGCCGCCGCCCCCGGTGTACTGGAAGAAGCAGGTCTGGCCGTTCAGGCAGTTGTCGTAGGCGAGGGCGCCGGCGTTCTCCCCGCTCACGTGGTACAGCCCGGCCACGGTGGCGTCCTTGACGATCCGGGTCTGTGCGCTCGCGGCCGTCGTCCCCCCGGCGACGACCGCGGTGACCGTGGCGGCGACCGCAAGTGCGGCAAGTGACTTTCGCATGTCCGTCCCCTTTTTGATCTCTGCTGACCTTTGAGGTCTTTGATGGCGAGAGGCCGGTCAGGCCCCCGTTTGCAGCCCTTCTTTCGGGCTGTCACCACCTTGCAGGACAGGGGTGGTCCAGGTCGTTGGCGGACAGCGCAGCCTTCCTTTGCAGTCCGTGCAGGGCGCGCGGGCTCAGCGTACGAACGCCCTGTCCGCTTCCCGGTCCGCCGGGGCCGGTCCGGCGGACCGGAGCACCACGTCGAGCACCCGCTGCGGGTCCGACGCGTACATCCCGCTCGCCCACGCGGCATTGGCCTCGATCACCGCCCACGCGCCGCCGACCGTCCCCACGTCCACCACCACCGCACCGGGAAGCGTGTCCGCTGCCGCCTGCAGCAGCTCGGTCCCGCCTCGCGTCAATACGTGACCGTGATCCGCCGGGCCGGCCCGTCCACGCGCACCAGACCGCCGCACGGGACGACCTGCTGCGGGTCGGTGTGGCCGAGGTCCACGTCGAAGACCACCATGGCGTCCGGCGCGTACGGGGCCAGGGCGCGCAGGACGGCCGCGCGCTGCTCCTCGGCGTAACGGCGCTTTTCCTCCGGGGAGTTGCGCCGGTCGAGGGACCAGGCCTTGGCCCGGGCCACCAGTACGGCGGGGAAGCGGGCCAGCAGGCCGCGTTCGCCCATGTTGCGCAGGATCCGGAAGACGTCGTCCGCGCTCGGCAGTTCCTCCGAGGTCTCCAGGAACAGCACCCCGCCCTCGTACTCCGCCGGGTCGCGCGCGATCTCCCGGTCGGCCATCAGCATCCAGGCCAGGATTTCCAGGTTGCCGCCCCACGCGCGCCCCTCGACCACGCGCTCCGGGCCGTGCCACAGCCACCCGCCGGCGGGCTCGGTCTCCGGCTCCGCCTCGAACGTGGCCGGATCGGCCCAGTCGCGGTCGGTGTCGCGGTAGCGCGGCGCCGGGCGCAGCTCGTACGGGCCGTGGGTGAACAGCGCCGCGCGCAGCGAGTCCGCGGTCAGCGGGTCCAGCGCGTACGGGCGTCCCAGCTCGGTCATCACGCTCGCGCCGTGGTAGGCCACGATGCCGAGGTTCCGCAGGAAGAGCAGCAGGTTGGTGTTGTCGCTGTACCCGAAGAACGGCTTCGGGTTCGCGCGGATCAACTCCCTGTCCAGCAGCGGCAATACCGTGATCTGGTCGTCGCCGCCGATGGTGGCCATGACCGCCTTCACGGTCGGGTCGGCGAAGGCCGCGTGGAGGTCGTCGGCCCGCTCCTGCGGGGTCGAGCCCATCTTCCGCGTGGTCGGGTACTCCACCGGTTCCAGACCGAACTCCTCCTTGAGCCGGAGCAGTCCCAGCTCGTACGGCAGGGGGAGGACGCCCGCCAGGCCGGAGGACGGCGAGACGACGGCGATGCGGTCGCCGGGGACGGGCTTGGGCGGATACGCGGGGTGCGGGGCAGGGGCAGGGGTCGCACGGTTCGCAGGTGAGGTCATGGGCCGAGCCTATGGGGTGCCCCGGGACCGCGCCGGGGCCTCGCCCCCGGCACGTGCCAGGGGCGAAATCCGGATGGACTCTCGGGTTTTGCGCCGACATTGGCGAGTACGCCGTGTGAGGCGCCGCAGGCCCTTAACCTCGCCCCTGGCACGGCGCACCCCCCGACGTACGCGACCGCGTGCGCGGCCGAACCCCCGACCCACGCCTCGGCGAGAGGATCCCATGACTCAGCTCGCGAACAGCTCTGCCACCGAACGGCGCACCGCCTCCGGAACCGGGTCCACCGCACCACGTCCGACCTCGATGTTCTTCAACGGTCACGCCCCGCGCAGGCGGGCGCTCGTGCTCGTGCTCGGGGCGCTGTTCGGCTTCGCCCTGACCGTGATCTGGTCGGCGGAGTTCGTCGACAAGACCATCGGCGGCAACGTCTCCAGCGCCCTGCTCGGGCACGAGGCCAAGGACGCCCCGATCACCGGCGCCCTGGCCGGTATCGCCTTCGCCCTGGCCACCGGTGTCGCCGGCACCTTCACGGCCTGCAACATAGCCGTGTTCAGCGCGATGGCCCCGCTGGCCGGGCAGGTCCAGACCCGCCGGGGCCGGATGGCCCAGATGCTCCGCCCGCTCGGCTGGCTGGCGGTCGGCGCGATCGCCGTCTCCGCCGCGTACGGGGTGGTGGTGGCCCTCGTCGGCACCGGCATGCCGCAGTTCCAGGAGTCGACCGGCGGAGCGAGTTCCGGCTTCTCGCCCCGCCTGATCCAGGCCATGGTCGTCTACGGTCTCCTCGGTCTGCTCATGACCTACCTGGGCCTGGCCGCCGCGGGTCTCGCGCGCGACCCGCTCGCCCGCCTCGCCGCCCGGTTCCCGAACGCGCCGATGGTGTTCATGGGCGCGCTCATCGGCGCCTTCCTGCTGGGCCGGCCGTTCGGCCTGTTCCGCCAGCTGTTCCGGGACGCCGCCGAAAGCCACAACATCCTGTACGGAGCCGTGGCGTTCAGCCTCCAGGCGCTCGGGAACATCGTGATCGTCGCGGTGCTGTTCCTGATCGTGGCCGCGCTCTTCGGCGACCGGCTCAACCGCTGGCTGACGGCCAAGCCGAGCCGGATCTCGGCCGTCATGGCCGCGTCCTTCATCGCCGCGGGCGTCTTCATGCTCCTCTACTGGGACGTCCGCATCCTGGCCCGCCGCGACCTGATCTGGTACCCGATGGCGCCCTGGGCGCACTGATCCCACCGGCCGCCCGGCCCCCTGCCCCGCAGCCCCGGCGCGGCGCGGGGCCGGAGCGGACCGCGCGCGTCACCGGGCCCGGCGGGCTCGCTACCGGTCGCGTCCGCCGGGCCGGTCGGGCGGCGGCTCCAGCGGGGGAGACGCCATCGTGCAGTGGGTGCGGCACTGCGGGTGGCACGCCCCGGAGCCGGGATTGCGTACGGTCGCCCAGGCCAGCAGGGAACCCAGTACCAGCAGCCCGGCACACCAGACCATCGCCCGCCGGAATGCCGTGTCGAACTCCGCCGCCGAGCGGTAAGCGTCCTGGCTCATCCCCGCCAGCAGCGGCAGCGCCGCGACCGCCAGGAGCCCGGCCGCCCGCGCGGCGGCGTTGTTGATCCCGCTCGCCAGCCCGGCCCGCTCCACCGGCACCGAGGCGAGCACGGTCGCCGTCAGCGGCGCCACCAGCGTCACCATCCCCAGCCCCAGCACGAGCATGGCCGGCAGAACGTCCCGCACGTACGACGCCTCCGGCCCGGCGCGCAGCATCAGCAGCATCCCCGCCGCACACAGCAGCGGGCCCACGGTCAGCGGGATCCGCGGCCCGATCCGCTCTCCGAGCTCACCGGAGCGGGCCGACAGCAGCAGCATCAGCACGGTCGCCGGCAGCAGGGCGGCCCCGGAGCCCAGCGCCGACCAGCCGGCCACCACCTGGAGCTGGAGCACGGCCAGGAAGAAGAACCCGCCGAAGGCCGCGTAGACGCACAGGGTGACCAGGTTGACGGCCGTGAACTGCCGTGAGCCGAAGATGTCCGGCGGGACCATCGGATCGCGGCGGCGCTGCTCGACGACGACGAACACAGCCGCCAGCACGAGTCCCACAGCCGCGGCCGCGTAGACCGCGGGCGCGCCGGACCGCGCCTCGATCAGCGCGTACGTCAGCAGCCCGAGCGCGGTCGCGCCCAGCGCCGCCCCGAGGAGGTCGAACCGCCCGTGCGCCTGCGGATCGCGTGATTCCGGTACGTGCCGCAGCGCCACCGGCACGCACAGCGCGGCGAGCGGCACGTTGAGCAGGAACACCCACCGCCAGCCCGGCCCGTCGACCAGCCAGCCGCCGAGGAACGGGCCGACCGCGGCGCCCACCCCGCCGAAGCCCGACCACAGTCCCACCGCGCGGGCCCGGTCGTCGGGGCGCAGCGAGGCCTGGATCAGCGCGAGGGAGCCGGGGGTGAGCAGCGCGCCGCCGACGCCCTGGAGCGCGCGGGCCCCGATCAGCACGGCGGCGTTGGGGGCGATGCCGCACAGCAGCGATCCGATCGCGAACCACACCACGCCGAGGACGAAGATCCGCCGCCGCCCGTACCGGTCGCCGAGCGCGCCGCCGACCAGGATCAGGCCCGCCAGCGTGAGCATGTACGCGTTGACGGTCCACTGGAGGGCGCCGAGGCCGGCGCCGAGATCGCGCCCGATCCTGGGCAGGGCGACGCTCACCACGGTCGAGTCGAGCAGGGCCATGGTGGAGCCGAGCACGGTCGTCAGCAGCAGCCAGCGGCCCTGGGCGGTGGCGAGCCGCACCTCGCCGTCCGGCGCCCGGCCCGGCGTGACGTCCTGCTCCGGCGCGGCCTCCGGCCTTGGCGGCGGCGCTGACGGGGGCGGTGACGGGGGCGGCGCTGACGGGGACGGGGGTCCGTGGGCGCGGTCCGGCTCCGGCTGGTCTGCCCGTGGCCCGGGTGCTTCCGGCGGCTCCATGGATTCAGGCTGCCCGCGCCGCTGCGAAACGGCCACTGCGTGCGGCGGCCGGTCCCCGGAGGGAGGATGGCGGCATGCTGCTCGCCGACGTGGCGCGGGTGTCCCGGGAGGTGTCGGAAACCGCCGCCCGGTCCCGGAAGACCGCCCTGCTGGCGGACCTGTTCCGGTCCGCTCCCGCCGATGACGCGGGCCTGGTCATCGCGTACCTTGCGGGCCGGCCGCCGCAGGGCCGGCTCGGTGTCGGCTGGCGGCTGCTCGGCGCGCCGGTGCCCGCGGCCGACCGGCCGACGCTGACGGTCGGTGCGGTGGACGCGGCCCTGACGGCGCTCGCCGGGGTCTCCGGCGCGGGCGCGCAGGCCGCGCGCCGTCGGCTGCTGGACGGGCTGCTGGGCGCCGCGACCGGGCCCGAGCAGGATTTCCTGCGCCGGCTGATCTCGGGCGAGGTGCGCCAGGGTGCGCTCGACGCCGCCGCCCTGGAGGGCGTGGCCGCGGCGGCCGGGGTACCCGCTGCCGACCTGCGGCGGGCGGTGATGCTGGCCGGTGCGCTGCCCGCGGTGGCCCGCGCCGTGCTGGCCGGGGGGCCGGCGGCCCTCGACCGGTTCACGCTGCGGGTGGGCCGGCCGGTGCAGCCGATGCTCGCGCACACCGCGAAGTCGGTGGCCGAGGCGCTGGAGACGCTGGGGCCGTGCAGCGTCGAGGAGAAGCTCGACGGGATCCGGGTCCAGGTCCACCGCACGGCGGGCGAGGTCCGGGTGTACACCCGCTCGCTGGACGAGATCACCGGGCGGCTGCCCGAGGTCGCGGCCCTGGCGGCAGCCCTGCCGGGCGGTGACCTGATCCTGGACGGCGAGGTGATCGCCCTGGACGGCGCGGGCCGGCCGGTGTCCTTCCAGGACGTGGCGAGCCGGGTGGGATCCCGGCTGGACGTGGGGGCGGCGCGCGAGACGCTGCCGCTGTCCCCGGCCTTCTTCGACGTCCTGGCCGCCGACGGAGTGGAGCTGCTGGACCTGCCGCTGCGGGAGCGGCACCTCGCCCTGGACCGGCTGGTCCCGCAGGAGGCGCGGGTGCGGCGCATGGCGGTCACCGACCCGCAGGCGCAGGCCGCACAAGCGCAGGAGTTCTGGTCCGAGGCGCTGCGCAGGGGCCAGGAGGGCGTCGTGGTCAAGGCGCTGGACTCGCCGTACACGGCGGGCCGGCGCGGGCGTGCCTGGCTCAAGGTCAAGCCGGTGCACACGCTGGACCTGGTGGTCCTCGCCGCCGAGTGGGGCCACGGCCGGCGCACCGGCTACCTGTCCAACCTGCACCTGGGCGCCCGCTCCGCCGGCGGCGGCTTCGTGATGCTCGGCAAGACCTTCAAGGGCCTCACCGACGAGATGCTGCGCGACCAGACCGCGCGGCTGCGCGAACTGGCCGTGTCCGACGACGGCTTCACGGTGCACGTCCGCCCCGGCCTCGTCGTCGAGATCGCGTACGACGGACTCCAGCGCTCCACCCGCTATCCGGCCGGCGTCACCCTCCGGTTCGCCCGGGTGGTCCGGTACCGCCCCGACAAAACGGCGGCGGAGGCCGACACCGTCGAAACGGTGCTGGCCTCCGCCTGAGCCGGGGAGACGGCCGGGGGAGCCCCGGGCCGCTGGGGCCCGTCGACTGCCCGGACGGTCTGGGCGCCTGCTCGGACGAGCTACTCGACGACGAGCTCGACGGGGATGTTGCCGCGCGTGGCCTTGGAGTAGGGGCAGACCTCGTGGGCCTTCTTGACCAGCAGGCGGCCTTCCTCGTTGAGGAGCGCCTCGGGCAGCTCGACGCGCAGGGTGACGGCGAGGGCGAAGCCGCCGTCGGTGTCCTTGCCGATGGAGGCCTCGGCGGTGACGGACACCTCGCCGGTGTCGACCCGGGCCTGGCGGCCGACGAGGCCGAGGGCGCTGGCGAAGCAGGCCGCGTACCCGGCGGCGAAGAGCTGCTCGGGGTTGGTGCCCTGGCCGTTGCCGCCGAGGGCCGGGGGCATCGCCAGGGCAAGGTCGATCTGGCCGTCGGAGCTGACGGCGCGGCCTTCACGGCCGTTGGCGGTGGCGACAGCGGTGTACAGAGCGTCCATCGGAGGCGTTCCTCTCGCGGTGATGCGGGGTTGGTTCCCGGGCGGCGGGGTCGGCGCCGCCCCACTAATAGAGCACACAATTAAGTTGTGCACAACTCAATGGCTCGCGGGGTTATCCTTGGCCCATGACCGAGAACCCCGGCGGAACCGGCCCCGACGAGGACTTCCTGCGCCTCGACGGCCAGATCTGCTTTTCCCTGAACGCCGCCACCCGCTCCTTCGGCGGGCTCTACCGCGTCGTACTGAAGGACCTCGGCCTGACCTACCCCCAGTACCTGGTGATGATGGTGCTGTGGGAGCACGGGACCCTGCCGGTCAAGGAGCTGGGCCACCGCCTGCGCCTCGACTCCGGAACGCTCTCCCCGCTCCTCAAGCGCCTGGAGGCGGCAGGGCTGGTCCACCGCGAACGCAGTGCGGAGGACGAGCGCTCGGTCCGCATCTCCCTCACGGAGCAGGGCGCCGCCCTGCGCACCCGGGCCGCGGAGGTCCCGCGCCGGATCGCCGCCGCGACCGGCTTCGGCCTGGCCGAGATCCGCGACCTCCAGACCCGCCTGGACGACCTGACCCGGGCCCTGGACGCGGCTACGGCCGCCGAGTCCGGATCCGTCTCCTGACGTACGCGACGTACGCCGCGAGCCGGGCAGGGACGGCCGTCGCGAGGACGAGGGCGAGCACGATCAGGACCGACGCGACCGCGAACGTCCCGCGCATGCCGGCGGCGACCGCCTCGGGGCGCGCCGTCGTCACGTCGCCCGCCGTCGAGGCGACGGCGAAGACGGCGCCCATGACGGCCGTCCCCGTGACGAGCCCGAGGTTGCGCGACAGATGGAGCAGGCCGGATACGACACCCCGCTGACCGGGGGGCACGTCCGACATGACCGCGGTGTTGTTGGCCGTCTGGAACACCGCGTACCCGGCGGTGACGACCGCGATGGCGCCGAGGTAGCCGAGGACGCCGGACGCCAGCGACACCGCGGACAGCAGCAGACAGCCCGCAGCCGTCGCGCCGAGCCCGGCGACGGTCGTCCGCTGCGTGCCGAAGCGGTCGGCGAGCCGCCCGGCCGGCACCCCCGTCAGCGCGGCGACCAGCGGACCGGCCGCCAGGACCAGTCCGACGAGCGCGTCGTCGAGCCCGAGCGCGCCGGAGAGGTAGAACGGCCCGACCACCAGCGTGGCCATCAGGACGGTCGAGACGAGTGCGCTCATGGCCAGACCCGCCGCCAGTACGGGATCCCGGACCACCGCCCACCGGACCAGCGGCGAGGCCGCCCGCGCCTCGGCGCGGAGGAACAGGGCGAGTCCCAGCGCGGCGACCGCCAGCAGGGAGGCGTTGAGCCGCCCGAATCCGCCGTGCCCGGCCGTCATGGCGAGTGCGTACGCGGCGAGCGTCAGCGCGAGCAGCAGCGTGCCCGCGGTGTCGAAGCGGGCCCGGCCGGTGCCGGGGTCCCGCCGGTCGACGGGCAGGTACCGGTACGCGAGGAAGAGGGCCGCGATGCCCGGCGGCGCGATGACGAGGAAGATCGCCCGCCAGCCGGGACCCGCGATCAGCAGACCGCCCAGCGACGGACCGAGCGCGGTGCCGATCGCCGACGTGGTGGCGAGCAGGCCCATCGCGCGCCCGGTGCGGTCCTTCGGGACCGTCTCGCCGACGAACGCCATGGTGAGGGCCATCATCACGGCCGCCCCGAGGCCCTGCGCGGCCCGGGCGGCAACCAGCAGTCCGAGGGAGGGCGCCAGGCCGCACAGCACCGAGGCCACCGCGAACACGGAGATGCCCGCCAGCAGGAGCCGTCGGCGGCCGGTGAGGTCACCGAGCCGCCCGACGCCCACGATCAGCGCGGTCACGGCGAGCAGGTAGGCGAGCACGACCCACTGCACTTCCTGGAAGGAGGCGTCGAACGCCTCCGCCAGGGCCGGCAGGCCGACGTTCGCGATGCTGGTGCCCAGGGAGGACAGCAGCACCGACAGCGAGAGGGCGGCGAGCGCCCACCGGGCCGAGGGCGCCCGCCGCACCGGCCCGGCCGCCGGTCCGGCCGCCCGTTCTTCCGCCGGTCCGGCTGCCGGACCCGCCGCCGGTCCTTCCGTCGCGTCGGCCGGACCGGCGCCAGGCTGCTTCACGAGTGGCCGCCGCGCTCCGGCGGCCGCGTGTCCGGCCCGGTCACCGCGCCGGCCGCAGGCCCGTGACGACCGTCGTCGCCGACAGCAGGAAGGCGTCGGGCCGCCGCAGGATGCCCTCCGGTGCCTCGGGGTCCAGCAGGACGTCGAGGGTCTTGCGGTCGTCCGCGTCCACGGCCTCGCTCATCGCCTCCCGCACGCGGGCCAGATGGCCGTGCAGGAAGGAGCGGGCCGTCCCGTCCAGCGGGGCCGGCAGGTCGAGGAGGGGAGTGAAGCTCCCGGCGCCCGTGAGCCCGGCGCGGCCGAACATCGCGGGCCAGTCCTCGACCACGCCGGTGCTGTCGGGCAGTTCGGTCCGCATGACCTCGAACCATTCCTCCAGGACGGCGTCGAGCCGGGCCTGCAGGCCCGGCCGGCCGATCCCGATGTCACGCGGGAGGAAGCGCATCGGCAGACCGCCCTCCGCGACGGCGAGGACCCCGCCGGGCCGCAGCAGTGCGGCGAGTGCGTCCAGCGCGCCCTGCTGGTCGCCGAGGTGGTGTACGACCTTGCTGCTCCAGACCAGGTCCGCCGGGCCGAGGCCGCCCTCCCCGGCGCCCCCGCCTCCGGTCAGGCCCTCGGGCAGCTCCGCGTGCCGGACGGTCACCCGGCCGCCGAGGCCGAGCCGCTCGGCGCGGGCCAGCGTACGGTCCAGCAGCGCGGGCGTGCCGTCGACGGCGACCGCCTCGGCGGCCGGGAATGCCTCGGCCAGTACGCAGGTCATCACCCCCGGCCCGCTGCCGATGTCGAGGATCCGCCGGACCTCCCGCTCCGGGCCGAGCAGCTCCCGCAGGCGGGCGGCCGTCCGGCGCAGGACCGGGAGCTGGAGTTCACCGTTCCGCTCCAGCTGGTCGGCCATGACGGCCCAGTCGATGTCCGTCTGCTGGTGTCCGTGTCCGTGACCGTGACCGTGGCCCTGCCCGTGCTTGTGCCCGTGGTCCTGCGGGTGCCGGTGGCCGGGTCCGGAGTCGCTGTGTGCGTTCATGCCGAGGAGGGTGGACCCGCGCATCGGCGATGGCAACTTCTGTTGCCGTTTCCGGGACGGCCGTGTGGAATGCCCGTATGGACACACCGACCACGGCGCCCCACCAAGCGGTCCTCGACGAGGTCGCCCCCCGGCTCAGACGGCTGCGGGACCAGCGCGGCCTCACCCTGGCGGCCCTCTCCGAGGCGACCGGAATCTCCAAGAGCACCCTGTCCCGGCTGGAGTCCGGACAGCGCCGCCCGAGCCTCGAGCTGCTGCTGCCGCTCGCCAGTGCGTACCGCGTGCCCCTGGACGACCTCGTGGGCGCGCCGGAAGTCGGCGACCCCCGGGTGCGGCTGACGCCCCGCGCGCTCCCGAACGGCGGCACGGCCGTCCCCCTGACCCGCGGCCCGGGCCCCCTCCAGGCCTACAAGATGATCATCCCTGACCGGGGCGCCGAGCCGGAGCTGCGCACCCACGAGGGCTACGAGTGGCTGTACGTGCTGGACGGGCGGCTGCGCCTCGTCCTCGCCGACCACGATCTCGTCCTCGGGCCGGGCGAGGCCGCGGAGTTCGACACCCGGCTGCCCCACTGGTTCAGCAGCGCGGACGGGCGGCCGGTCGAGGTGCTGAGCCTGTTCGGCAGACAGGGCGAGCGCATGCACGTCCGCGCGAAGCCCGGCACCTGACGGTGCCGCGTTCCGCGGCTTCCGGTTCCGTGGCTTCCGGTCCCGCGCGCTCAGGACACCGGCACGGCGCCGTCGAGCGCGGCCAGTGCCTTCAGCGCCGCGGCCACCGAGTCCTCGCCCGCCGGCAGCAGCGGCAGGCGTACGTCCGCGGTGGGGATGCGGCCCTGGGCGTGCAGGACGCCCTTGACGACCGTCGGGTTCGGCTCGGTGAAAAGGGCGGCCGAGAGCCGGGCGAGGGCGTGGCCGAGCGGGCGGGCCCGCCCGGCGTCGCCCGCGCGCCACGCCGCGGCGAGCTCCGCGAACCGGTCCGTGGCCAGGTGCGCGGAGGCCAGGACGGCCCCCGCCGCCCCCAGCGCCAGCAGGGGCGCCGCGAACACGTCGTCCCCCGCCAGCACCGTGAAACCGTCCGGCAGGTCGCCCAGCAGGCCGACGGCCTGCTCGTCCAGCCCCGCGGCGTACTTGCACCCCGCCACCCCCGGCAGCGCGCCCACCGTCCGCAGCGTGGCCGCGTCGAGCGCCAGCCCCGTGCGGTACGGGATGTGGTAGACGACCAGCGGCACCGGGCTGACCTCGGCGAGGCGCGCGAAGTGCGCGACCACCCCGGCGGGCGACGGCCGGGTGAACGCCGGTACGGTCACCAGCGCCCCCGCGATCTGCGGCCACCGGGCCAGCCGGGCCAGCGACTCCTCCGCCGCCCGCGTGTCGTTGCTCCCCGCCCCCGCGAGCAGTACCGCGCCCCGCTCCCCGCATACGCGGGCGCAGATCCCGACGACCGCGTCCCGCTCCGCCGTGTCGAGCGTGGCCGCCTCGGCCGTCGTGCCCAGCGCGACGATGCCGGCGGCGCCCGCGTCGAGCACCTCGTGCGCGAGCGTCTCGAGTGCGCCGTACGCCACCCTCCCGGAGGTGTCGAAGGGGGTGACGAGTGGTACGTGGATCCCGTGCAGGGAGAGTTCACGAATCATGGTCCGAGGGTGTCCGGCGCCCACTGCTCAGGTCCAGTTCGCATTTCTTGCCTCATGCGTAAGCTGGGCTGATGCTCGAAGTCCGACGTCTGCGCCTGCTGCGCGAACTCGCCCTGCGCGGCACCATCGCCGCTGTCGCCGAGGCCCTCGCCTTCACGCCTTCGGCGGTCTCCCAGCAGCTGAGCGCGCTGGAACGCGAAGCCGGCCTGCCCCTGCTGGAACGGACCGGGAGGCGCGTGCGCCTGACCCCCGCGGGGGAGAACCTCGTCAGGCACGCGGAGGCCGTGCTCGAACGCCTCGAAGTGGCCGCCGCGGAACTGGCCGGAGCCCGGAACGGACTGACCGGCCCGCTGCGCATCGGCGCCTTCCCCACCGCGACCCGCGCCATCGTCCCGGCCGCCCTCGCCGCGCTCACGGCGCGCCACCCGGGGCTGGAGCCGATGGTCTCGGAGACCGATCCGGCGGCCGTGGGCAACGCCCTGCGGGCCGGGGAACTGGACGTGGCCCTGGTCCACGCGTACGACTTCGTCCCCTTCGCCGAGGAGCCGGGGCTCTCCAGCGTGGAGCTGTTCAGCGAGTCCATGTACCTGGCCGCCCCGGCCGGCCGCCCCGGCACGGACGGGCCGGAGACGGACGGGCCGGAGACGGACGGCGCGCCTCCCCCCGGCGGCGCGCTCGCCCGGCGGCGCGAGGACCCGTGGATCACCGCCACGCCCGGCACGCTGTGCCATGCCATGACCGTACGGGCCTGCCAGGCGGCCGGGTTCACCCCGCGGGTCCGCCACCAGGTGGACGAGTTCGCCACCGTGCTGGCCCTGGTCGCGGCCGGGCAGGGGGTCGCGGTGGTGCCGCAGCTCGGAGTGGTGGACCCGTACGCGGGGCCGGGAGCCGAAGTCACCCTCGTCCGGCTGCCGATGCAGCGGCACACCCGGATCGCCTTCCGCAGCGGCGCCGCCGCCCACCCGGCCGTCGCGGCCGCCACCGGGGCCCTGCGGGCCGCCGTCCCGCCGGGGCTCGCCTCGCCGTGAGCGCGGCGGCCCGGGGCAGCCGTCCGGGTCAGGCCGTGGCGGCCGCGGCGAGCACCGCCTCGGTCGTCACGACCTTCGCGAACCGCATCGTGTGCAGCGTGGCGGCCGTACCGCGGGCGAGTTCGGCGGCCGTTACGGTCGTCCCGTCCGGGCCCGCCATGTCGAAGGTGTGCATCGCGTCGATCGGGAAGACGGCGTCGTAGCCGAGGTTGCCGGCCATCCGCGCGGTGGTCTCGTTGCACACGTTGGTCATGATGCCGATGACCACCACCTGCCGGGCACCCCGCTCCTGGAGCCAGGCGTGCAGGTCGGGGGTGCCGTAGAAGGCGCTGTTGACGGTCTTGGTGATCCTCAGGTCCGCCCGCACGTCCGCGATCTCCGGCTTGAGCTCGTGTCCGGGGGTGCCCGGCTCCAGCGGCCCGTCCGGCGAGGCGTGCTGCACGATCACGACCGGCCGGCCGGTCTCCTGCCAGGCGGCGGCCACGGCGGCCATGTTCTTCTCCGCGCCGGGGTTGTCCCGCGGCCCCCAGAAGGCCGCGTCGTCGAAGCCCTGCTGGACGTCGACGATCACGAGAACGGCGTCGGAGTCGAGGGTGAGAGGTGCGTCGAATGCGCTGGTGTTCGTCATGGCTCCATCCTCGGACGCCGGTCCGGGGCCCCGTGATCGTCCGGACCGCCGCCGATCGATACATTCCCGCCATGAGCATTCCGGCGTTCCGCAGCGTGGGCTGCCTGGTCTTCGACGGGGTACGGGCCTTCGACTACGCAGTCATCGGGGAGGTCTGGTCCCGCCGCAGCTCCGGCCTCGGCGCGCCCCGCTTCGACCTGCGGGTCTGCGGCCCCGAGGGGGAGCGGGTCCGGCTCGGCGGGGGACTGGAACGGGTCCCCGACCACGGGCTCGACGCCCTCCTCGGCTGTGAACTGGTCCTGGTGCCCGGCGTGGAGGACCCGACCGCACAGCGCCCTCCCGCCGTGCTCGACGCGCTGCGCGAGGTCCACGCCCGCGGGATCCGGCTCGCGTCCCTGTGCGCGGGCGCCTTCGTCCTCGGCGAGGCGGGGCTGCTGGACGGACGGACCGTCACCACCCACTGGTCCCTGGCCGAACGGCTCGCCCGACGCCACCCCGAGGCCCGGGTCCGGCCCGAGGTGCTCTTCACCGACGACCAGGGCATCTGGACGTCCGCCGGAGTGGCCGCGGGCATCGACCTCTGCCTGCACCTGGTGCGCTCCGGGCACGGCCAGCAGGCCGCGGCCGCCATCGCCCGCGCCATGGTCACGGCCCCCTTCCGGGCGGGCGGCCAGGGGCAGTTCATCCCCTCGCCGGTACCGGAGGCGGCCGACCGGGCCGATCCGCTGGCCCGCGCGCGGGAGCAGGTGCTCGCCGCGCTGGACGAGCCGTGGACGGTACGCACGATGGGCGCCCTCGCCCTGATGTCGGAGCGCTCCTTCGCCCGCCGGTTCACCGAGGGCACCGGGACCACCCCGCTGCGCTGGCTGCTGGACCAGCGGGTGCTGGCCGCCCAGCACCTGCTGGAGGAGACCGACCTGCCGGTGGACGAGATCGCCGTCCGCTGCGGCTTCGCCTCCGCGGTCTCGCTGCGCCCGCCGTTCACCCGGCGGACCGGCGTCCCGCCGCGCGACTACCGGCGGACGTTCCGCGGCCGCGCGGGCTGACGGGGGGCGGGGGCGGCTTCAGAGCAGCGGGGCCAGGGCGGCAGCCGCCGCGCGCAGGGCCGGGACGAAGTCGGTCAGCTGCTCGCGCGGGACGAGGAAGGTGACCGTGGTGACGCTCACCCCGCCGACCGGACGGCCGTCGGGGCCGAGGACGGCGGCGCCCACGCACCGGATGGTGGGTTCGTTCTCCTCGTCGTCCACGGCGTACCCGCGCGCTCGGACCTCCGCCAGGTCGGCGAGCAGGGCCTCCCGGTCGGTCAGGGAGCGGGGCGTGCGGCCCGGCAGGCCGGTGGCGGCGATCAGCGCGTCGGCCTCGCCGGCCGGCAGCCCGGCGAGGACGCTCTTGCCGATGGCTGTGGTGTGCAGCGGCATCCGCATGCCGATCCGCGAGGCCGTGCGGAACGGCTGGCTGCCCTCCAGCTTGCGGATGTACGTGATCGTCTCGCCGGTGTGCAGGGCCAGGTGCACGGCCTGTCCGGTGGACCGCTGGAGCTCGCCGAGGATCTCCCCGACGCTCGCCGGCTCACCCGCGCCGACCAGCGCCGACAGGGCGCGCAGCCGCGGCCCCGGCGCGTAGCGGGAATCGCCCGCCGGGCGGGCGTAGCCCTGCTCGACGAGCGAGGCGAGGATCCGGTGCGTGCTCGATTTCGGCACGGCGGCGGCCCCCGCCACTTCGGTCAGCCGGTGCGGGCCGCCCGGTGCGGCCAGGGCCTCCAGGATGCGCAGGGACTTCTCCAGCGCGCTGCCCGCGGCCGAAGTCCGCCCGCCGCGTACGCCCTCCGGCACCGCCTCGCCGGTGTCCGCCCCGGCGGCCGTGTCCGCTCCGCCCGTTGACACGCGATCTCCCGCTCTGTGTACAGTCCCGCCATGGAAGTTCCGGTACACGATACATCGTTCCACTACATGGAACGAATGGGCGGAGGGGCCGTGTCCTGTCCGCCGGACCGTCCGTGCCGGTCCTGTCATCCGTACGCCGTCATCGCCGCGCAGCGGCTGCTGCCGGTGCTGCGCAGTGCCGACGCCGCCGAGGCGGTCGCCCGCACCGCAGGCTTCCTCGCCGCCGGCTGCCGGGCGGTGGAGCTGACGACCTCGATCCCCGGCTGGGCGGAGGCCGTTGCGCGGACCGCGCCGTTGTGGGACGCCGCCGGCCGTACCGCGCTGATCGGCGTCGGCACCGTCACGACGGCGGACCAGGCGGAGCGTGCACTGGAAGCGGGCGCGGCGTTCCTCGTCTCGCCCTTTCCCGCCCCCGGAGCCCGCGAGGCCGCCACCCGGCGCGGGGCCGTCCTCATCGAGGGCGGGCTGACCCCGGGCGAGCTCGCCGCGGCGGCCCGGCACGGCGCCGCCAAGCTCTTCCCGGCCCACGCGGTCGGCCCCGCGTACGTGCGCTCCCTGCGGGCCGTCCTCCCGCAGGCGCTGATCGTCCCCACCGGCGGCATCGGGCCCGGCGCGGTACGGGACTGGCTCGATGCGGGCGCCGACGCGGTCGGCATCGGCTCGGGGCTTCCGGCCGACCCGGCCCAACTGGCCGCCGTCTTCGCGGACCTGGCCCTGCCGTCCCCTCCCTGTGAGGGGCCCCGGTGAGCGCCGCGGTCCGGCCCGGACCCGCCCGGCCCGGAGCCGCCCGCTCCGGACCCGCCCGCGCCGGACACACGGAAGACTCCGACCGCTACGACGTCCTCGTGCTCGGCGAGGTCCTCGTCGAGATCCGCGCGGACACCCCGCTGCGCGACGCCGCCAACGGAACCACCGCCCGGATCTCGTACTCCGGCGACGCCCTGAACGCCGCGGCCGCCGCCGCTGCCGCGGGCGCGCGCACCGCCCTGCTGGCGGTGGTGAGCGACGACGAGCTGAGCCGCCCCCTGCTGGCCCGCGCCGCCGGGCTCGGCATCGACGTCTCCCGGGTGCGCACGGCCCCGCGCCCCAACGGCGCCTACCTGCTCGCCGCCGACACCGACGGCGACCGGGAGTTCGTCTACTGGCGCACCCACAGCGCCGGCTCCACCCTCTCGGCCGCGCACATCGACTCCTGGCACCCCCTGCTGACCCGTACGAAGTCCCTGATCACCAGCGGTGTCACCGGGGCCCTGTCGCCGGACGGCCGTGCGGCGGTGCTCGCCGCGGCGTCCGCCGTGCACGCCGCGGGCGGCCGTCTCACCTACGACGCGAACTTCCGGTCCCGGCTCACCGGCCGGGACGCGGCCCGTGGCCTCCTCGCGCGCATCGCGCCGCTCGCCGCACTGGTGAAGGTCTCCTGCCCGTCCGACGCGCAGGCGCTGCTGGACACGTCGGACCCGGGCACGGCGGCCGGGCGCTGCCTGGAGCTGGGGGCGGCGGCCGTCGCCGTCACCGCCGGAGCGGACCGGCTGCTGCTCCACGACGGCACCCGCGCAGCCCGCGTCCCCGTCCCGGCCAACCCGCAGCCGGTCGACGCGACGGGCGCGGGGGACTGCTTCACGGGCACGGTCACCGCCCGCCTCGCGCTCGGGGACACCCTCGCCGACGCCGTGGCCTACGGCACGGCGGCCGCGTCCCTGTCCGTCTCCGGACGCGGCGGCACGGGCCGCGTGCCTGCCTTCACCGACACGGCGGCCCTGGCCGCCGCCCACCGCACGGCCACGCGCTGACGGCTCCTACGGATGGCCGGGACGGGCGTCGAACGGCTGGAGGGGTGAACTGCGCCCATCTTTCGCGCGGACCCGCTCGCCGCCAAGAGAGAACGCACAATATGCGCATGACTCGATCGAAACGATCGAAAGGTGAATGCACAACGCCCCTGCGGCACAGCGGTGTGCGGCAGGGGCGTGGCTGCCGAGACGAACCGACCGGGCGAACCGACCGGCGAACCGGCCCGCTCAGCCTGCGGGCGCGGTACGGACGACAAGCCGCGGCAACAGCTCCAGATGCTGCCGGGGCAGCTCCGGAGCCCCGGGCGCGCCCGCCGCGATCCGGGCCAGCAGTAGTTCGGCGGCGCGCGCCCCGACCTCGTGCTTCGCGGGCGCCACGGCCGACAGCGGCAGGTCCGCAAGCCCCGCCACCTCGTCGTCGTACGTGATCACCGCGAGGTCCTGCGGCACCCGCACCCCGCGGGCCTGGAGTCGCGGAATGAGCATGATGGCGTCGGTGTCGCTGTGCACCAGCGCGGCGCTCACGCCGTCCTTCGTCACCGCTTCGCACAGGTACTCGAGGGTGCGGGCGAAGCGGTCCGCCTCGGACAGCGGGGCGCGTTCGGGTGTCGGCCAGGCGGGCGCGGGCGACAGGCCGAGCGCCGCGACGGCGGCCTCGTAGCCGGACCGCAGCCGCGCGGACGCGGGCGTCTCGCGGCTGGCCAGGGCGATCCGCCGGTGGCCGAGCGCCGCCAGGTGCCGTACCGCCTCGGCGGCCCCGTACGCGTGGTCCGAGACCACCCGGTCCAGTCCCGCCGCCGCGTGGCCGGGCGGCGCCCAGCGCTCGACGAGCACCGTCGGGGCGTCGAGCGCCGCCGCCCACGCACCCTCGCCCGGGCCCGGCGACCCCGTCTCCCAGTTCGGGGTGAGCAGCAGCCCGTCCGCGCCCGTCGAGAGCAGGCGGTCCGCCTGGGTGCGGTCCTCGCCGGGCAGGCAGCGCGTCAGGCCCACGGTCAGCCGCGCTCCCCGGGCCTCGACCGCCTCGCGCGCACCGCGGACCACATCGGCGTAGTAGTGGTCCGTGGTCGGCACCACCATGCCGACGACCAGGCCCTCCGCCGCACCGCCCGCCCCCGCCGGGCCGGGTGCGTGGTCCCGGGCGGCGGGGGCGGGCGGTGCGCCCCGGGCCGGTTCCGCCCGGCTCACCACGCCGTGCAGCCGCAGCACCTCGCCGCGGGCCGCCATGGCCTCGATGTCCCGGCGCAGCGTGACGGCCGACACGCCCAGCTCCCGGGCCAGTTCGGAGACGCGCAGGCTGCCGCGCTCGCGGACGAGTGCCAGTACGCGGGCCTGCCGTTGGTCGACGTGGAGTCTCACGGAGTCCCCCTGTGTTCTGTGTGTCCCTGTCGTCCCTGTCCGTGCGCCATCATAGGACTGGGCTGATCGAATTCGATCGATTCGATCAAACAATCGTCGAGAGGACAGTCGATGAGGGCGATGGGGGCGGCGAGTGGGCGCAGCGGACCCGACTACCCGGAGTTCGGCACCGACCGGCACCGGGAGGCCTCCCTGATCCGGCACGCCCTCGGCAACCGGCACGAAGAAGCCCTGATCGCCGGACTGGCCGGCGGGATCGGCTTCCTCTACGCCGTCTTCGAGTACGAGGGGATGCCGCCCCTGCTCACCATCGTCGCCCAGCACCACCCCGACCCCTGGGTGCCCACGGCGCTGGACCGGCTGCACGTCCCGTACGAGGAGAAGCACGGCGGCAAGCCCCCGTGGGCCGCGGTCCGTGCGGCCCTCGACGCCGGGCACCCCGTCTTCTGCACCGTGGACCGCGGGGGACTGCCGTGGCACCACGACGTACCCGCCTTCAGCTCCGCCGACCCCTACACGGTCGTGATCGCCGGCTACGAGGGCGACGTCCTGCACGTCGACGACGTGGCCGCCACCGGCCACGCCGTCGGCACCGGGGAGTTCGGCGCGGCCTGGTCCGCGCACCGCAAGGGCCGGCACCGGATGATCGTGCCGACCGGGCCGCCCACCGCCCCGCCCGACGTCGACGGCGCGATCGCGGCCACCGCCGCCCACCTGACCGGCCCCGTCCTCGGCAACAGCTTCGACGTCAACTTCGGCTTCTCCGGGATGGCGAAGCTCGCCGCGCAGCTGCGCGACACCCGCACCAAGACCGGCTGGGAACGCCGGTTCGCGACGCCCGAGGCCTTCGAACAGGCCATGCGCCGCCTGCACGCGTGCCTGGAGACGGAGTGGACCGCGCCCGGCGCCACCCGCCCGCTGTACGCGGAGTTCCTCGACCTCGCCGGCCGCCCCGCGCCCTCGGCGCTGTTCCGGGCGTCCGGCGAGGTCTGGTCCCGGCTGTCGGCCCTGGCCCGCGAGGCGGGCGCGCACTCGTCCGCCGAGGCCGGAGCCGGGCGCAGGCGCCTGCACTTCGACTCGTTCGCGGCCCTGGTGGACGAGGCGCTCGCCCTGGAGCGGCGGGCGGCCGGCCTGCTCGTACCGGCCGGGGATCAGCCGGGGTAGTTCTCGCGCCAGGGCCGGTAGTTCGGGTTGTCCTGGCACTTCTCCATGATCTCGGTCTTCTTCGCCTTGTCGACGGGGCAGGCGCCGACGATGAACGAGCTCGCGATGCCGCCGGGGAAGGCCACCTCGACCTGGGAGGCCCACTTGTGCGTGTCGCCGATGGTCTGGTTGACGTTCACCCCGCCGGGGGCGTCGACGTAGTAGTTCCAGCCGCTCTTCCACCAGGTCTTGTAAAGGTCGTGGTCGTACGTCGTCGAGACGTACGGCGAGGGCTGGTTGACCAGGACGTACTGCTCCAGGTCGTACTGCCCGTCGACCGTGGCCCTGGGGTGGAAGCCCTCCTCGAACACCACGGTCGGCGGCCGGCTGTCCGCGCGGTAGAGCTGCTTGCAGTCGATGCGCCACGACGGGGACGGAGTGATGCGGGCGATGTCGGCCCGCTGGTCGGCGGCGGCGAAGAGGTGATCGGTCACCCGGGGACAGGAGTTGGCGGGCGCGGCGGAGACCGCGTCGGCGGAGGCGGAGGGCAGGAGGGCGGCGGCCAGGGCGGTCGCGATGACGACGGCACGGCGCCGCACGGCAGAAGTGATCATGACGGCCAGCCTTCCGCCCGCCCGGCCGAATGGCTCGCACTGTCACCCGAAGGTGAGCGTGTCTCGGGCCCGCCGCGACGCGCCGGTGTGCCTCACCCCCGGTGTCCGTGCAGCGCCGCCACGGCCCGCTCTGCGACCTCCGCGGGCGGGCCGGTCACCTCGACGGTCACCCCCGCCTCGTCCGCCTCCAGCGGCTCCAGTGCGGCGAACTGCGACGAGAGCAGCGACACCGGCATGAAGTGGCCCGTGCGCGCGGCCATCCGGGCCTCGATCAGCGCCCGGTCGCCGCGCAGGTGCACGAAGAACACCCCGGGCGCGGCCGCCCGCAACCGGTCCCGGTACGCCCGCTTCAGCGCCGACGCCGAAACCACCCCGCCGGCCCCCGCGCGGCCTTGAGCCCACTGCCCGACGGCGTCCAGCCACGGCAGGCGGTCCGCGTCGTCCAGCGGCTTCCCGGCCGCCATCCTGGCGATGTTCGCCGGGGGATGGAACGCATCGCCGTCCGCGTACGGAACGCCCAGCGCGGCCGCGATCAGCCGCCCGACGGTGGTCTTTCCGGTCCCGGACACGCCCATCACGACCACGACGGGCGCGGCTCCCGCTGCGGGCCCGCCAGGGAGTGTCGTCAAAGTGGCGTCGTCCGCCCGGTGGGCGGGGTCTGGTGCGTGCGATCGCAAGGCGGAGGAGGGAGTCGATGCGGAGCATCGGCGACCGACGGCAGCTCGGCCTCCGAAGGGCTGCGCAGCCGAGCCGGGACGGAGCGAGCGCAGTGCGGCGAGCGTGCGTGCCGGACCCCGCCGACCCGGCGGGGGCACCTCCCAGCGGTAGCCGGGGGAGGGACTTCGACGACACGACCTAGCCACCCGCGCCGCCCACGACCGGCAGCGCCGAGGGCAGCCCCCACTCGCTCCACGAACCGTCGTACACCGCCAGGTCGCGGTACCCGGCCAGCTCCGCGCCCAGCGCCAGCACGCACGCGGTCACGCCCGAGCCGCAGCTGAACACCAGCCGCTCCCGCTCTCCGGCGACCTCCGTGAACACCTCCCGCAGCCGCGGCGCCGGAAGCATCCGGCCCCCGCCGTCCTGCAGTTCGCCGAAGGGCAGGCTCAGCGCCCCCGGCATGTGGCCGCCGCGCAGCCCGGGGCGCGGCTCGGGCGACGTCCCCGCGAACCGGCCCCGGGTGCGGGCGTCGAGCACCGCCGACGCCGGGTCGGCCAGGGCCGCCGCCACGTCCGCGCTGCCGACGACCGGCCCGGTGCGCGGCCGGGCCGTGAAGTCGCCCGGTGCGCCGTCGTATCCGGCCGGTCCGCCGGCCACCGGCAGCCCGGCCGCGGTCCAGGCGGGCAGCCCGCCGTCCAGCACCGCGGCCCGGTCGAAGCCCATGGCCCGCAGCATCCACCAGGCCCGGGCGCTGGAGTAGATCCCGGCGGCGTCGTACACCACGACCGTGTCCGCGTCGTGCACGCCGAGGGCCCGCATCTCCCCGGCGAACCGGCCGGGCGCGGGCATCGTGTGGGGAACCGGTGCCTCGTGGTCGGAGAGCGCGCCGTCGATGTCGAACGGCCGCGCCCCCGGGATGCGTTCCGCCGCGCCCCGGTGCGCCCCGACGGAGGCGTCGAGCACCACCAGACCGGCCGCGCCCAGCCGGGGAACGAGCCAGTCGCCGCCGACGAGCGGGCCGGGCAGCGGCCCGGGTCCTGGCGTGCTGCTGTCCATCGAAGCCCC
Organism: Streptomyces sp. NPDC037401; assembly: GCF_055602345.1. NCBI lineage: Bacteria > Bacillati > Actinomycetota > Actinomycetes > Kitasatosporales > Streptomycetaceae > Streptomyces > Streptomyces sp. NPDC037401. The sequence goes on along the minus strand of NZ_JBVJWO010000028.1, from coordinate 39,170 downwards.
CGCTTCCCGAAGTCCGTGGCGTACACGTGTGCGTGCGCCCCGGAGATCGTAGCGACCGTCCCTTCCGTGTACGGCGGAGCCGCGCTCGGGTCCCGTACGAGGGCGGATTGTGCAGACCCCGCCCGGGGCGGGCCGGCCGGGCGTACCATCGCCGCCGTGGGGGGTCTCGTGGGGAACGGGCAAGGCAGGGCGGCGAGTCTGGCCTGCGCGATGGCGTTATGGGGAGTGCTCTCCGGCTGCTCCTCGGAGCCGGAGCCGAAGCAGCACGCCTCCGGAGGAACGACCGCCGCCGCGCGGCCGAGCGGCCGTCCCGGCGCGTCCGCCCCGGCGCCCTCGCCCACCGGAGCGAGCCCGGCCGCCGTCCCCACCGCCGCGGGCCCGCCGCTCGACGCGGCGAAACAGCCGCGCACCCGGGCCGGCGCCGAGGCCGTACTCGCCCGGATCATCGCGGACGGCCGGCTGATCGGCCACGACGTCCGGCCGAGCACGCCGTACGAGAGCGACCCCCGCTCCTGGCCCTACCTCGACGGGGACTGCACCTGGCAGACCGGACCGCTTCCGGCCGACGTCCTGGCCACCCGGACCCGCTACTTCCACGTGCCGGCGCAGGCCGGGCGCGGCCGGATCCGGGTGAGCGCGACCGTGACCGTCCACCGCTCCCGCTCCGAGTCCGGCTGGGAGATCGCCCGCGCGATGGAGGAGATCATGCGCTGCCAGGAGCAGCGGCTGAGCGGGGACCGGTACCTGCGCAACCTGATCGGCACCACCCTCTACTTCGGCGAGCACACCAATCTGTGGACCGAGGACGCCTTCACCGAGTACGGGACCTTCCACGACGGTGCGGACAGCGGGCCCTACACCTGGTCCCAGGGCCAGTACGGGCCCGTCACGATCGCCGTGGCCGTTCAGGGGGCCAAGGGCGTGACGCTGGACCAGCTGACCCCGCTGATCACGGAGAGCATGCCCTACATGATGCAGCGCGCCCGCAACGAGCTGGGGAAGGCGGGCTGATGGAGCCGCTCCTGAGCACCGACCCCTCCCGCATCGCCGCGTACCGGCTGCTCGGCCGGCTGGGCTCGGGCGGCATGGGCACGGTCTACCTGGGCCGCACCGAGGAGGGCGCGCTCGCCGCCGTCAAGGTGATCCGGGCCGAGTACGCCGACCAGGCGGACTTCCGCTCGCGCTTCCGGCGCGAGACGTCGATCGCCGTCCGCGTCCGCAGCCCCTTCGTGGTGGAGGTGATGGGCGCCGATCCCGACGCCCCCGAGCCCTGGCTCGCGACCGCGTACGTCCCGGGGCCCTCCCTCGCGGAGGCCGTGGCCGCCCACGGCCCGCTGCCCGTGCGCAGCGTCCGCGTCCTGGGCACGGCCCTGGCCCGGGCCCTGGACGTACTGCACGCCCGGGACCTCGTCCACCGGGACGTCAAGCCCGCGAACGTCCTCCTCGGCGTGGACGGGCCGCGGCTGATCGACTTCGGCATCGCCCGCGGCGGCGAGGACACCGCCCTCACCTCCGCCGACGAGATCATCGGAACACCCGGCTTCCTCCCGCCCGAACAGGCCACCGGCAGCCCCACCCTGCCCTCCGGCGACGTCTTCTCGCTCGGCTGCCTGCTCGCCTACGCGGCCACCGGCCGGCCGCCGTTCGGCACCGGAACCGTGGACGCCCTGCTCTACCGCACCGTCCACGACGAGCCGTCCTTCGGCCCGGACGGCCTCGCGGACGCGGACCTGGCCGCTCTGCTGCGGTCCTGCCTCGCCAAGGACCCGGCGGCCCGTCCCACCGCCGCCGACCTGGCCGAACGGCTCGCGGAGGACGCCCCGGGCGGGTCCGCCGACTGGCTGCCCGACCCCGTCGTCGCCACCATCGCCGAACGCGCCGCGCTGCTGCTGGCCCTGCCCGGCATCGAGGAGACCCTCGCCGACCCGGGCGCCGCACCCGCCGCCCCCGGCCGCAGGCGCTTCCTCGCCCTGGCCGCGGGCGGTGCCGTACTCGCCGCCGGCGGCGGACTGGCCGCCTGGCTTGCGCTGCGCGACGACGAGAAGCGTCCGGCGGCTGCCGGAGCGGCCCCCCGGCGCTGGGTGATCGGCGTGCACGCCGACCTCACCGGCCCCGGCAGCGCGGCGGGCAGGGCCCAGGACCGCGGCGTACGCCTCGCGGTCGAGGCCTTCAACGCCCGCAAGGACAAGCCCTTCACGCTGTCGGTGCAGACCGTGGACGACGGAGGGGACTCCGCACGCGCCGCCGCGGCCGCCGCCCGGCTCGTCGCCGACCGCGACGTCCTGGCCGTGATCGGACCCACCGGCAACGCCGCCGTCTCCGCCGCGCTGGAGGTGTACGGCGAGGCCTCCGTGCCGCTGCTGACCGCGTCGGCCGGAGGCACCGCCTTCGGCATCTCCGACCGGCGCGCCCTCTTCCAGGCCTGCCCGCCGTCCTTCGCACACTTCGGCAACGTCAACCTCCAGATGGTGGTGCACGAGAAGGTGCGCAGGCTCGGCGTGCTCTGCGACCGGGCCGGCGACACCGAGTCGTGGCAGGCGGCGCTCCTGATGAACCGCGCGGTCGCCAGCTACGTCCCCACGGCCACCGGCTACCCGCGCGTAGTCCCCCGGGGCGAACCGGCGCTCGGCACCGTCCTCGCCGACATGCTGGCGCACGGCATCGACGGCCTCTTCTACACCGGCACCCCGCAACGCGCCGCGCAGGTCGCGCAGGAGCTGGCCGTACGCCGGTTCCGGGGCCCGCGCGCCACCGAATACCACACCGTCACACCGGAGTTCGTGAAGCTGGCGGGCGACGCCGCCGAAGGATGGGAGTTCCTCGCCCCCTACACCGGGCCCGAGGCCCCCGAGGTCGCCGAGGTCGCCAAGGCCCACCGTGCGCGGTACGGCACCGCCCCGGAGCCGTGGACGGCCGAGGCCTACGACCTCGCCCGGCTCCTCGCCGACCGGCTGACCACGGCCGCGCGCGGCGGCCGCCGCCCCGGACGCCCCGACCTGCTCGCCGCCCTGGGCAAGGGCAGTCACCGCGGGCTGGTCAAGGAATACGCCTTCGACGAGGAGGGACGCGTCAAGGGCGTCACCTCCTTCGTGCACCGCGTGCAGGGCGGCCGGATCCGCTACGTGGGCCCCACGCCCCCGGCGCCCGCGGCCGGAACGTCCCCGTCCGGGGCGCCGCGGTAGCCGCCCGTGCGCCCCCTGAACGCCGCGGACCCCTCCGCCGTCGCGGGGTACCGCCTGCTCGGCCGCCTCGGCTCCGGCGGCATGGGCACCGTCTACCTCGGCCGCTCCCCGTCGGGCGGTCTCGTCGCCCTCAAGGTCATCCGCGCCGAGTACGCCGCGGACGACGGCTTCCGGGCCCGGTTCCGCCGCGAGGCCGAGGCCGCGGGCCGGCTGTCCGGGCCCTGGGTGGTGCCCGTGACCGCGGCCGACCCCGAGGCCCGGGAGCCGTGGCTGGCCACGCCGTTCGTCCCCGCGCCCTCCCTCGCCGAGGCGGTCGCGCTGTACGGCCCGCTGCCCGCGGCCACCGTACGGGTGCTCGGGGCGCGCCTCGCCGAAGCCCTGACGGAGGTGCACGCGGCCGGGCTGGTCCACCGGGACGTCAAACCCGGCAACATCCTCCTGGCCCTGGACGGCCCCCGGCTCATCGACTTCGGGATCGCCAAGATCGCCGGGGCCACCGCGCTGACCGCGACGGACGCCGTCGTCGGCACCCCCGGCTACCTGGCCCCCGAACAGGCCGGGTCGGGCGGCCCGCCGCCGGACCCGGCCGCCGACGTCTTCTCCCTCGGCTGCGCCCTGGCCTTCGCCGCCACCGGCCGCGGGCCGTTCGGCGGCGGCCACCCGGCCGCCGTCGTGTTCCGCACCGTCCACGGGGAACCCGAACTGGCCGGTCTGCCGTCCGAGCTGGCCGGGCCCGTCCTGGCCTGCCTGGCCAAGGACCCCGGCCTGCGGCCCACCGCGGAGCGGCTGCGGCGTTCCCTGGCTCCGGCCGTGGACCCCGGCCCGCGGTGGCTGCCGCCCGCCCTGCCCCGCCTCATCGCCGAGCGCTCCGCCCGCGCGCTCGACCTGCCCGTGGCCGAACCGACCCGCGCGGGCGGGGAGCCGCAGACGTCCGGGGCGGGGCCGGGGACCCGGCGCCCCACCCGTCGTACCCTGCTCGCCGCGGGCGCCCTGCTCGCGGCCGCCGGCGCACCGGTGGCCTGGCTGACCACCCGCCCGACCGGCGGCAAGGGCGGGGGAACCGCCTCCGGGCAGCCGCGCACACTGCCCGTGCGCACCGTCGGGTTCCAGGCCGACCTCTCCGGACCCGGGCGGGCCGCCGGGATCGCCCAGGAACGCGGTGCCCGGCTGGCCGTCAGCCGCCACAACGCCCGTACCGACGCGCCATTCCGCCTGGCCCTGAAAGTGGCCGACGACAAGGGCGACGCGGCCACGGCCCGGAAGGCTTCCGCGCAGCTGCTCGCGGACCCCGCCGTGCTCGCCGTGATCGGCCCCTCCACCCAGGGCTTCGCGCAGCAGCTCGCCCCCGCCTTCGCCGAGGCGGGCACGTGCCTGGTCGTGGTCTCCACCACGCTCGACTCCACCGAGCTGAGCCGTGACCACAGCAAGACGGTCTGTCTCACCAGGGCCTCGGACGACGCCCTCGGCCTGCCGCTCATCCACTACCTGACCGTGGTCCGCCGCTCGGAGCGCACCGCCATCGTCGTCGACCCCACGGCCGAACCGATCGCGTTCGACATCACCAGCAACCTCCAGGAGGGACCGCCCGCCGCGGGCACCGTGAGCCTGCACGAACTGGGCCCCGGGGCGGGCGCGTTCGCCGACGCCGTCCGGGACCTCCAGGCGGCGCGAGCCACGGGCGTGGTCTTCGCGGGCACCTCGCCGGTCCGCGCTGCCGAGCTGGCCAAGGCCCTGGCCGTGGCCCGGTTCGGCGGCCCCCGGGCCACCCTCCAGCAGGCCATGGCGCCCGCCTTCCTCACCGCCGCGGGCCCGGCCGCCGAAGGCTGGGCGTTCGGCGCGCTGTTCACCGACCCGCTCGGCGCCCCGGAGGCCAGGGAGTTCACCGCCGCGCACCGCACGGCGTACGGCGCCCCGCCGGGCCGCTGGGCGGTCGAAGCCCACGACGCGGTCGGGCTGGTCGCCGCTTCGCTCGGCGGCCTCGCCGCGGACTCGGTGACCCGCGGCGGCCTGGCCGTACGGATCTACCGCACGCCCTACCAGGGGATGGCCAAGCGGCTGGAGTTCAACCCGCTCACCCGGGTGATCGCGCACCTGAACACCTCCTACCTCTACCGCGCCGAATCCGGCCGCTTCCGGTTCCTGGGCCACTTCGACGAGGTGAAGTCCGACCGGGGATCATGAAACCGGCGGCCAGGCCGACCCGGCCGCCACCGATCGCGCCCCCGGGAGAGAACCGCCATGACACTGCGCTGCGCCGTCCTCGACGACTTCCAGCACGCCGCGACGGCCTACGCCGACTGGTCCCCGCTGGCCGGGCGCGTGGACGTCGTGTCCCACCCCGAGCACTTCGCGGACGAGGACGCGCTCGCCGAGGCCGTGGCCGACGCCGACATCATCGTCACGCTCCGCGAGCGGGTCGCGTTCCCGGCCCCGCTCCTGGCCCGGCTGCCCCGCCTGCGTCTGCTGATCGCCTCCGGGATGCGCAACTCCGTCATCGACTACGCCGCCGCAGCCGCCCGCGGGATCACGGTGTGCGGCACCCAGAGCTCCTCCGCCCCGCCCGTGGAACTGACCTGGGCCCTGCTGCTGGGCCTCGCGCGCGGCATCGTGCCCGAGAGCACCGCCCTGCGCAGCGGCGGGCCCTGGCAGCACACCGTGGGCGCAGACCTGCACGGCCGGCGCCTGGGCCTGCTCGGCCTCGGCAAGATCGGCAGCCGCGTCGCCCGGGTCGGCCTCGCCTTCGGCATGGACGTGACCGCCTGGAGCCCGAACCTCACCGCCGAACGCACCGCCGAGGAGGGCGTCCGCCTGGCCGGATCCAAGGAGGAACTCCTCGCCACCGCCGACTTCGTCTCCGTCCACCTGGCCCTGGGCGAGCGCAGCCGCGGCCTGGTGGGGGAGCGGGAACTCGCCCTGATGAAGCCGACCGCCTACCTCGTGAACACCTCCCGCGCGGCCATCGTCGACCAGGACGCCCTGCTCACCGCCCTGCGCGAGGGGCGGATCGCGGGAGCCGGCGTGGACGTCTTCGGCACCGAGCCGCTGCCCGCGGACCACCCCCTGCGCAGCGCTCCACGGCTGCTCGCCACCCCGCACCTCGGCTACGTCACCGAGACCAACTACCGCACGTACTACGGCCAGGCGGTGGAGAACATCCGCGCCTACCTCGACGGAGCGCCGGTGAGGCAGCTGCCCTGAGCACAGCCTCCCGGGAACCATTCGGCATCTGATGGGTCAAGTTGCCCGTGCGGGCGCTCGATCGAACATATTCTGCGCCCGTACCGCTGGCTGTACCGTTCGTTTCCGGCCGCATCACACGGGCTTTGCCCTTGGGGGGCTCATGCGTGGATCGAAAGGGCTGACGGCTGCCCTCGTACTGTCCCTGGCCGCCGCCGGCACGGGGTTCCTCCCCGCGCCGCCCGCGGCTGCGATCACCCCGCCGGTGGCCTTCACCGCCGACGCACTGCCGACCTGGCAGACCAACGGCGTGGTGTGGGCGCTCGCGCAAGCGGGGGGAACCGTCTTCGCCGGCGGCACCTTCTCCGTGGTCCGCCCCCCGCAGGGCGCCGGCGGCGCCGAGCGGCAGGCGGTGAACTTCGTCGCGCTCGACGCCGCGACCGGCGCCCCGACCTCCTGCAAGCTCTCCTTCACCGTCGGCGGCGGCACCGCGACCGTACGGGCGCTGACCCTGTCACCCGACAAGAAGACCTTGTACGCGGGCGGCTACTTCGGCGCCGTCAACGGCACCCAGGTCAGCAGCCTCGCCGCCATCGACGTGGCGACCTGCACGCCGAAGCCCGGCTTCCGCCCCGCAGCCGCGGCCACCGTCCGCGCGATCGCCGTCACCGACGACACCGTGTACATCGGCGGAGACTTCCTCACCGTCAACGGCCAGAGCCGCCGGCGCTTCGCCGCCGTCGCAGCCGGCGACGGCGCCCTGCGGCCCTTCACCGCCCACGCCGACGAGCCGGGCCGGGCCGTCGAGGTCACCCCGGACGGCCGGCACGTACTCCTGGGCGGAGACTTCTTCACCGTCAACGGCGCCAACAGCCACGCCCTGGCCGTCGCCGACGCCACCACCGGCGCGCTCACCAAGACCTACCCGAGCGGCTACATCCACAACAACTCCGTCGTCAAGGACATCGAGACCGACGCGACGGGCTGGTACACCGCCAACGAAGGCACCGGCGGCGGCGTCTTCGACGGCCGGATCGCCCTCGAGCTGACCGACTTCAACCAGCGCTGGCGCGACACCTGCCTCGGCGCCACCCAGGCCGTCCTGTCGTACCAGAGCGTCCTGTACAGCGCCTCGCACGCCCACGACTGCGCCAGCGTCGGAGAGTTCCCCGACGGCCGGCGCTACCACCTGCTCGCCCAGCCCACCACCGCCACCGGCAAGCTCGGCTGGGCCCCCGACACCAACGACGGCATCGGCGAGGCCCTCGGCCCGCGCGCCATGACCGTCGGGTCGAAGAACGGCGTGCAGTACCTGTGGGTCGGCGGCGAGTTCACCACCGTCAACGGCAGCGCCCAGGCCGGTCTGACCCGCTTCGCCTCCACCGGGGACACGGGCGTCCCGACCACACCGGTCGCGAGCGCCGCCAGCGTCAGGCCCGGCGCGGTCCAGGTGCGCTGGCGCACCAGCCTCGACCTGGACGACAGCCGGCTGACCTACCGGATCCACCGCAACGGCGCCGCAGCTCCCGTGGCCACCGTCACCGCCGACTCGCTCTTCTTCCGCCGCCCTCAGGCCTCCTGGACCGACACCGCGGTCAGCGCCGGCCAGTCGTACACCTACCGGGTCACGGCCACCGACGCCGCCGGCAACACCAGCGCCCCGTCCGCCACCGCCTCCGTCACCGTCCCCACGTCCGTCCAGGCCTACCCGGACCGGGTCCGCGCCAACGGCGCCACCCTGTACTGGCGCTACGACGACCCGGTGCTGCCGTACGTCGCGGACTCCTCGGCAGCCGGGGACCTCAGCGGGATCCACGTCTACTCGCCCGCCCTGCGCCAGACGCCGGGCGCCGTCACCGGGGCGAGCACGGCCATCGGCTTCAACGGCACCGACGCGAAGGTGCACAGCGACCGCCGCACCACCGTCGGCAGCACCTACTCCGTGGAGACCTGGTTCAAGACGGGCACCACCCGGGGCGGCAAGCTCTTCGGCTTCGGCAACAACACCACCCGCAACAGCAGCCAGCACGACAAGCACCTCTACCTGACCAACGACGGCCGGCTCGCCTTCGGCGTGTACTCCGGCAGCAACCGGACCGTGATCACCCCGGCAGGCCGGGCCTACAACGACAACCAGTGGCACCACGCCGTCGCGACCCAGGGCCCGGCCGGTGTCGTGCTGTACGTCGACGGCCAGGTCCGCGGCACCCTGAACGTCACCGGACACCGGAACATCAACGGCTTCTGGCACGCCGGCGGGGACAACCTGACCGGCTGGCCCGACCGCCCGACGAGCAACCACTTCGCCGGACAGCTCGACGAGACCGCCGTGTACCCGACCGTGCTCACCCCGGCCCAGGTGCAGAACCACCACACCCTGGCCAAGGCGCCGGCCGACTCCGTCACCCTCGTCACCGCCGCCGAGGACACCTACGCCAACGCCGGAGCCCCCGGCACGAACTACGGCACCTCGGGCTCCCTCGCCGTCCGCGGCAGCTCGCTCTACCAGAGCTACCTGCGCTTCGCCCTCCCCGCCGCCCCGCCCGGCACGGTCCTGAAGTCCGCGACCCTGCGGATCAAGACCAGCACCATGAGCGGCGCCGGCACCGCCGACACCGTCTCCGTCGTCCCGGTCACCGGCAGCTGGACGGAGGCGGGCACCACCTACACGAACCGGCCCGCCCTCGGCGGCCCGGCACTCGGCACCTTCGCCGCGATCCCCGACGGCTCGGCCGTGCACACCACCGGGCTGAACACGGCCGCGGTCGCCGCCGCACTGGGCAGCCCGTACAGCCTGGCGCTCACCAGCCCCGGCACCGACGCGCTGTGGCTGTGGTCCTCCGAAGCCGCCGCCGCGGAGGGCACCCCGCAGCTGTCCCTCACCTTCGGCCCGCAGTAACCCGCAGCCTGCCACGGACGCAGCGGCCCAGGTCTCCCGGGGAGATCCGGGGCCGCTGCGCTCCGTTGGTGATCAGCGCGTTCACCGGCGTCATCGGGTCCGCGGCCATCGCCTTGGCCAGCAGCACCCCGAGCACCAGCGGGAACAGCGCGCCCGCGAGCGCGGTGCCGGCGAGGGTGACGTGCTGGATCCGCGGGCTGCGGGGGGCGTCGGTGTTCATGACCCCATTCCACCGGTGCGGCTGCGCCGGGTCATCGGCGCACGTACTCAGGCCGTGCGCACCCGCGTACTCAGGTACCCGGAACCGGCCGTGTCCGGTGACGCCCTGTTCCCGCCGCGAGGGGCGGGGCGGATGCTTGGCCCCGAGCGGACGACGGAGTCCGGACCGAGCGGGAGGGGAAGCGGCTGATGGCTGACGGCCGGGGAGCGATGACGCCCTTCGACGAGATCTACGACCGGCCGGACCCCCGGCCGTTCTTCACCGCGCTGGGCACGTGGGAGTACCAGACCCCGCACCACGCCCAGCCGGTGTTCCGGCGCCTGGTCTCGGCCCGGGCCCGCTCCGGCAGGCCCGCGCCGCTGGTGCTGGACCTCTGCTGCTCGTACGGGATCAACGCCGCCCTGCTCAACCACGACCTGACGCTCGCCGACCTGTACGCCCGCTACACCTCCGCCGCGCTGGCCGGGCTTCCGACCGCCGAACTCATCCGGCACGACCGGGAGTTCTACGCGGCCCACCGGCGCGCCGACGCCGTGCCGGTGATCGGCCTCGACGCGGCCGCGAACGCCGTCTCCTACGCCCGTGCGGTCGGCCTGCTGGACGACGGCTTCGCGGAGAACCTGGAGACCGCACCCGCCTCGCCGGAGCTCGTCAAGGCCGTCCGCGAGGCCGGGATGATCACCATCACGGGAGGCGCCAGCTTCCTGACCGGGCGGACGTTCCGCGCCCTGCTGGACGCCTCCGAAGTGCCCGTGTGGGTGGCGGCGTTCGTGCTCCGCACCGGCTCGTACGCCCACCTGGCCCGGGCGCTGGCCCGGTACGGGCTCGTCACCGAGAAGGCCGCGGGCCGCACCTATCCGCAGCGGCGGTTCACGAGTCCGGCCGAACTCGACTACGCCGTCGCCGCGGTGACCGCGTGCGGCGAGGATCCGGCGGGCAAGGAGGCGGACGGGTACTTCCACACGGCGTTCCACCTCTCCCGCCCCGGCGACGACCCCGCTCCGCCGCTCGGCAACCTCGTCCCGTGACCGCTCTTGACCTCAAGTCCGCATGAGGTCGGACGCTGTGTCCATGCCGCCGGGAACTCCGGCGGCGGGAACGGGACACGGAGGTACGGGAGATGAACGTGCAGGTTGCCGGCGTGCACGCGCCGCAGGAGGACGTGGACGCGATCGTCGCACTGGTCGCCGAGGTCGAGCACGCCCAGCAGAACGCCCTGCCGGAGGAGTTCCTGGGCCGGTTCCGCGAGGACGCGTTCTGGACCACGGCCCACGGGAAGCGGCTCACCGGACTCGGCGAGATCGGCGCCTTCACCCGCAAGGTGCTCCCGGCGACCGCCGACCACCCGGTCACGGCCACCTACGAGGCCGAGCACATCCTCTTCATCCGCCCGGACGTCGCCGCGGTGAAGGTCCGTCAGCGGCCGGTGGACCGGTCGGGCCGACGGCTCGACGAGGTGTTCCGCGGACGGGACGACATCGCCGCACTGGTGGAGTCCCACCCCGATGCGGTGCCGGGCACCCCGATGTACGTCTTGTCGAAGGACGAGGACGGCGTCTGGCGCATCGCCGCCGCCCAGAACACCAAGGTGATCGACCCCGAAACCCTCGCGGCCCGCTGAGCCGGGTCGTGCGGGCCCCCTGACCGGGGACCGCGGGTCACGTCCCGCCGGGGCCGGGCCGGGTCCAGGCCTCCGGGGCGTGCCGGTGGTTGCGGTGTCCGGCTGCCAGGACGGCTCGCAGCTCCCGCAGGTGCCGGGTGCCGTCCGGCACGCTGAGGCCGTCCAGGACCGTCAGCGCGGCCGCGGGGTCGAGGTCGCCGTACACGTCGTGGTAGCTGTGCAGGACCGCCTTGAACAGCGCCGCGTGCAGCTCGCCCTCCTGCGCGGCCGTCAGGTACGCCGGGTGCTTCACCTGCCACGGGACCGGGCCGGAGGACTCGAGCACCCGGCCCGCCCGCCGCAGCCCCGGCTCCCGCGCCGGGTCGCCGGACGGCAGCCGTACGAGGTGGGCGATGTCGTCGCCCAGCACCTCGGCGAAGGCGCAGGCCGCGGTGGCCCGGTCCTCGAACCAGTCGACCCGCAACGAGTACGTCACCGCGGCCGGTTCCTCCGGAGCCTCCAGCCGCTCCCGGTAGCCCGCCCAGAACACCGCCGCCGGCAGCGGATCCTCCCGGGCCCGGAGCGCGAAGCCGATCTCGCAGGTCACCCGGTACTCGCCGAGCAGGTCCAGCAGCCCGAACCCGAGCCGCAGCCTGGCGCCCGCATCCAGCCCCGGATCCGTCAGCGCCGCGCCCGTCCACTCGTGCGCGACCTCGCTCGCGGTGAGAACCTGACCCGGCGTCCCGCCGTCGGCCCAGGCGCCGGGAGACAGCTGGGTGACGCCTTCGCTCTCGAGCCAGCACCGCGCCCGCTCTATGTCATCCGGGTTCACAGGCACCAGTATGTGCCGGGTCCGCGTCCAGGTCACCGGGGCCTGCGGACCAGGTGACGAGGGGCGGCCGCACCGCGGCGCACAGGGGCAGGCCCCTGGCGTCGGTGAGGCCGAGGCGTGCGAGCAGCAGCCCGGACTCCACGGCGGCGGCGGCCGTTTCCGGGCCGACGGCGTCGAGCATCAGCTTGGCGCGCCGGAACATCGCGAACGCCCCCGGCTCCGTGACGGATCCCCAGGAGAGGTAGACGAACCGGCCGCCCGGCGGGCCCTGGACGTACGGCCCCCGGATGTCCGGGCCGGCAGCAGTGGGCGCGGCCGTGCACTCGAGCGTCCACGCCGCCCACGGCGCGTCCCCCGGCTGCGGGTCGAGCAGCTCGGCCGGCCGCCCCCGGCGCTGGACCGCGACGTGGACGCCCGCGTAGCCGGGAAAGCCGGGGACCGCGGGGCAGTTGAGGCCGGGAAGGGCGGAAGCTTCGATACGCAGGTGCATGGATCCATTCTCACCCCGGCCGCCGCCGGACGCCGGGTGGCTGCCCGGAGGCCGGGACACCCGCCGGGGAACTCGGGAACCAGACATGTGACCGGTACCGTTCTTGCTGGTGGGCGGCGTCGGGGGATGCTCCGCCCGGGCAGAGCGAGAGGGACGGGGTGTGGTGGACGGGCGGGGCGTGCTGACCGGGGCGCTGTGCGTGGCGGCGGCAGTGGCCGTCTCGGCGGTCATGACGTGGGTCGTGCCGCCGGCGGAGGCAGGGTCGGGGTCGGGACAGTCGGGGCAGTCGGGCTTCGGAGCGGAGGCGGACCTTCGGGCGAAGCCCGAGCCGACACCCAAGGCGCCCCCCGAGCCGGGTGCGAATGTCGGCACGCTCTTCGAGAAGGGCCTGGACGGCGGGCACTTCTGCACCGCGACCGTGGTCCGCAGCCCCGGGCGCAACCTGATCGTCACGGCCGGACACTGCCTCACCCCCGGCAGGAAGGGCACGACCGGGGCCCTGTTCGCCCCCGCCTACACGAACGGCCGGACGCCGTACGGAACCTGGCGGATCGAGGAGGTCTTCGAGGACGCGCGCTGGGCCGAGGGCGGGGACGACGCCTACGACCTCGCCTTCGCGCGGCTCGCACCCGACGCCCGGGGCCGGAACATCGAAGACGTCACCGGTGCCGTGCCGCTGGACACCGGCGGCCGGTCCGGGGAGAAGGTCACCGTCACCGGCTATCCCGTGGAGCGCGACGCGCCGCACACGTGCACGGCCCCGTCGGTGCTCCAGAGCCCCGCCCTGCAGCGCTTCGACTGTGCGGGGTTCCCCACCGGCACCAGCGGCAGCGCGTGGATCGCCGGGGACGGGAAGATCGTCGGGGTCCTCACCGGCGGCGACACCGACGACCAGTCGACGAGTACGGTCCTCGGTGCGTACGCCGCCGAGCTCTACGCCCGCGCGATGGCCCGCCCGCAACCGCCCGCCCCTCCGTCCGCCTGATCCGCCCGCCAGGGCCCGCGCATGCGGGGGCCCGCCCGACAACCCACCCGGCCCGCGCCGGAAGGAACCACGAGAAAGCAGCCCCGCCCCATGTCCCAGGCTCCCCCACCGGGCCACCCCCACCACGCCGGCATACCGCTCGACGAGGGCACGCCGCCCCGGCCCGGCCCGCCCCACGACGCCGGGAACCCGTGGGCCGTCCCGCCGCCCGGCTGGCCGCCCGTACGGGCACCGCGCCGCGCCCCGGCCGCCGCCCCCGCCGGATCCCGCTACCACGAACAGGCCCGCAACGGCCGTCAGGGCGGCCTCCTGCGCCTGGCGGAGTTCTCCCTGGTCCTCGCGCTCCTCGTGGCATCGGGCGTGGTGCTCCTCGGCGTCGCCGCCACGGCCGCGTACGCACTGGGCCTGGAGTACACCGGATCGGACCCCGAGCGGCTCTTCGCCGATCCGCTCCTCGACCTGGCCGTCATGCTCGGCGCGCTGGCCCTCGGCACCCCGGCCGTGCTGCTGGCCGTACGCCTGTGCGGCGCGCGCCCGATGGGGACCCTGGCCTCCGTGACCGGCCGGCTGCGCTGGGGCTGGCTGGCCCGGTGCGCGGCCGTGGCCGCCCCGGTGCTGGTCCTCCAGACCGGCCTGCTCATCGTGTGGGGGCTCATCGAGGGCGGCGACGACGGCGACCTCGACCTGGACTTCCCCGGCTGGCCCGCCTTCCTCGCCGGCCTGGTCGTGCTGTGGGCCGTGGTCCCCTTCCAGGCGGCGGCCGAGGAGTTCGTCTTCCGGGGCTGGCTGGCGCAGTTCTTCGGCGGCTTCCTGCGCTCCCCGTGGCCGGGCATCGTCGTGGCCTCCCTCCTCTTCGCCCTGGCACACGGCTTCGGCCGGCTCTCCGGCTTCGCCCTGCTGTTCTACTCCGCGATGTGGTGGGGCTGGCTGGTGATCCGCACCGGCGGACTGGAGGCCGTGATCGCCGCGCACACCGTGAACAACCTGCTCGCCTTCGGCCTGTCCGCCGCGGCCGGCGAGCTGGCCGACCCCGGCACGGCGGCCGACGCGCCCTGGCAGGCCCTCGTGCTCGAACTCGTCCTGACTCCCGTGTACTGCCTGGTGATCGCCCGTCTCGCGGACCGGCACGGGATCGAGGCGCGCACGCCTGAGCCGGCCCTTCCTCACTCCGAGGTCTGAGGGGCCGCGGGCGCGGCCCGCAGGTGCTGCCACAGGAAGGTGTGCACGAGGGCGTAGTGGTGGGCGAACTGCGCGTGGTCGGTCGCGCCCGCGTGGCCGCCCGCGGTGTTCTCGTGGAAGAGCACCCGGTGGCCCAGCTCCCTCAGCCGGGCCGCCGCCTTGCGGGCGTGGCCGGGGTGCACCCGGTCGTCCCTGGTCGAGGTGGTGAGCAGCACCGGCGGGTACGGCAGCCCGCCGCGCAGGTTGTGGTACGGCGAGATGCGCTCGAGGTGGGGCCGGTCCTCCGGGTCGTCCGGGTCGCCGTACTCCGCGGTCCAGCTCGCGCCGGCCAGGAGCCGGTGGAAGCGCAGCATGTCCAGCAGCGGCACGCTCGCCACGACCGCGCCGAAGAGCTCCGGGTAGCGGGTAAGCATGGCGCCCATCAGCAGCCCGCCGTTGCTGCCGCCCTCGATGCCCAGCTGCGGGGCCGTGGTGATGCCCCGGGCGACGAGGTCGCGGGCCACGGCCGCGAAGTCCTCGAAGGACCGGTCGCGGCCCGCCTTGAGGGCGGTGCGGTGCCACTGCGGCCCGTACTCGCCGCCGCCGCGGATGTTGGCGACCGCGTACGTGCCGCCCCGGGCGAGCCAGGCCCTGCCGCAGACGGCGTCGTACGAGGGCGTCAGCGAGACCTCGAAGCCGCCGTAGCCGGTCAGCAGGGTGGGTCCCGCAGGCCCGTCCTCCGGGCCGATCACGAAGTACGGGACGCGGGTGCCGTCCGCCGAGACGGCGAAGTGCCGGCGCACGGACAGTCCGTCGGTGCCGAACCGCTCGGCGGCCCGGCCGACCACCTCGCTCGAGCCCCCGATCTCCCCCCGGTACAGGGTGGAGGGCTGCAGGTGCCCGGTGATGTCGAGGAAGTACTCGTCGCCCGTGTCGGGATCGGTGTCCGTGACGACGGCGTAGGCGAGGGGCGGTACGTCCGCCAGCGGCGCCCGGGTCCAGCCGCCCCGCCCCGGGGTGAGGACGTCGATGCGGGTGGCGACGTCCACGAGCGTCTCGATGATCAGGTGGTTGCGGGTCCACACCTGGCCGATGAGCGCGGTGCGTTCGTCCGGTGCGAAGAGGACGGCGGGCTCCCGCTCACCGGCGAGGAACGCCTCGAAGGGGAAGGCGAGCAGGGTGCCCGCCGGCTGTCCGAGCCAGGGCGAGCGGGGTGTGACGAGGAGCCATTCGCGGTGGACGGACGCGCGGGCGTCGTCCGGGACCTCGATCTTGACCGGTGGGAGGCCGGGGGGCAGCAGGAACATCTCGGAGTTCCAGAAGTCCCGGTTGCGGACCAGGAAGTCGCGCTCGTAGCCCTCCGTCGGGTCGTGCCAGGCGGTGACGGAGAGGTCTTCCGGCGCGACCTCGTGGACGAGTTCGGCATCGGTCACCGGGGTGCCGCGCCGCCAGATGCGGACGGTGCGCGGATACCCGGACGCGGTGAGCGAGCCGGGACCGGTGTCGGTGCCGAGGTACACGCGGTCGCGGTCGATCCACCCGATGGCCGTCTTGGCCTCGGGCAGCCGGAAGCCGTCCTCGGCGAAGGACTTGGTTTCGAGGTCGAACTCGCGCACCGTGACGGCGTCGGCGCCTTCGCGGGAGAGCAGCACCAGGGCGTGCCGGTACTCCGGGTACAGCACCCGGGTGCCAGCCCACGCCCATTCCACCCCCTCGGCCTCCGCCAGGGCGTCGAGGTCGATCAGCACCTCCCAGGAGGGCCGGTCCTTGCGGTACTCCTCGAGGGTGGTGCGGCGCCACAGCCCGCGCACGTGCTCCGCGTCCTGCCAGAAGTTGTACAGGTGGACGCCGCGCCGGGAGGTGTACGGGATCCGGTCCGCGGCGTCCAGCACCTCCCGCAGCTCTTCCGCGAGCCGCGCGAAGCCGGGGTCCGAGGTCAGCTCCCGGGCCGTCTCGGCGTTGCGCTCCCGTACCCAGCGGAGCGCGGCTTCGCTCTCCAGGTCTTCCAGCCACAGGTGGGGATCATCGTCGATCACTCCGTGATTGTGCCGACCCGGCCGGTTCCGTGCAGCCGGTTTGCGCCGACGTGCTCCGGATCTCCTGCGCCGCGCACCGCGGACGAGCGCAGCCAGGTCCGGTAGCGGCCCAGTGCCCGGCGGCGCCGGACGTCGTCGGCCACGAACGTGAACCGGGGAGCGGAGGCGGGGCGCACCGGCCGCTGCCCGTTCGCCAGCCGGCGCAACTGGCGGCGCACCAGGGCCAGTCGGCCCGCGGCGGCCAGGGACGTGTCCTTCCAGCCGAGGGGGGCGAGCCGTACCGGCGCCTCGCCGCCGGTGCGCCAGCGGGCGGGCAGGTCGGGGTTGAGCGCGAGCGCGGTCCCGATGCCGACCACGGCCACACCGCTGTCCCGGACGCGCTCGGCGACGCTGCGGCGGGTGATGCCGCCGGTCAGCATGACGGGCATGGCCGCCTTGCCGACGATCTCCCCCGTGAAGTCGAGGAAGTACGCCTCGCGGGCGAGGGTGCGTTCGTCGGCGGTGCGGCCGCCGCCCATGCTCGCGGGGCTCTCGACCGTGCCGCCGGACAGCTCCACCAGGTCGACGCCCAGCCCTTCCAGCAGGGACACGACGGCCAGCGCGTCGTCGGTGTCGAAGCCGCCGCGCCGGAAGTCCGAGGAGTTGAGCTTGACCCCCACGGCGAAACCGGGGGAGACCCGGTCGCGCACCGCCCTGACGGTCTCGGTCAGCATCCGCGCGCGGTTCTCCGGGCTGCCGCCCCAGCGGTCGGTGCGCCGGTTGGTGAGCGGGGAGAGGAACTGCGAGAGCAGGTACCCGTGCGCGGCGTGGACCTGCACCCCGTCGAAACCGGCCTCCTCGGCGCGTGCGGCCGTCCGGGCGAACCGTGCCACGGTCTCCTCGACGTCCGCCCCGGTCATGGCCGTCGGCCGGGCGAACAGCCTGCTGAACCTGCCGATGTCCACCGGGACCGCGGACGGGGCCCAGGCGACCCCGGGCATGTCGGCGAGCACCTGGCGGCCCGGGTGGTTGAGCTGCATCCAGACCTGTCCGCCGCCGGACTTCGCGGCCTCGGCCCAGCGCCGGTACGGCTCCAGCGGGGAGTCCGCGTCGAGCACGACGGTCGCGGGAGCGGTGAGCGACCGGGCGTCGACCATGACGTTGCCGGTGATCAGCAGCCCGGCGCCGCCGTCGGCCCACTGCCGGTACAGCCGTACGGTCCGCTCGTCGGGCACCTGGCCGGGGGCGGCGAGCGACTCCTCCATGGCGGCCTTGGCGAGCCGGTTCGGCAGGACGCTGCCGTTGGGCAGGGTGAGCGGGGCGAAGAGGGGGTCCATGGAGCTCTCCGGGGGAGCCGCGCCGGTCGGCCGGTGCGGGTGGCGGTGCGCGCGGCCGCTCGGGCGCGGCGGGATCCGGACGGCGCGGCGTGCGCCGCGCGTCACCGTAACGGCGGAGCCGAACCCTCGATCATGGCCTGATTCTCGCACCGTCCGTGGCCGATTCGACCACCACGTCCCGGAATGGGAACCTCCGCTACGCGGCCGTCCATTCGTGCGGCGCCTCGACCTCCCACACCACCCGCTCCGGGTCGTCGAGCACCGCCTCGGCGTCCGCCAGACCCGCCCGGCGCAGGAACTCGAGCAGGTCGCGGTCGCTGTACGCCATGCCGAGCAGCCGGTCGTTGCCCGCCTCGTCCCGGACGGAGACGCGCCGCCCGCCCTGCGCGGCCAGCCGGTGCACGTGGATCGACACGGAGTCCATGCCCCCAGGGTGCCTCCGGGCCGCGCAGCCCGCCTCCCGTGCGCCCGCCGGCCGTTCCGTGCGCCGCCGGGCCGCTATCCCGCCGGTACGACCGCCACCGGGCACCCGGCGTGCAGCAGGGCGGCGTTGGCCACCGAGCCCATCAGCAGGGAGTCCGCGCGCAGCCGGTGCCGGTGGCGGCCGACGACCAGCAGGCCGGCCGTCCGGGAGTGCGCCACCAGCTGGCCCGCCGCGTCGCCCGGTCCCACCGTGCTCTCCACCCGTACGTCCCCGTAGGCGCCCGACGCGAACGGCGCCAGCCGCTCCTGCTGGGCCCGCTCGACCTCCCGGATGACCGGTGCTGCGTCCGTCTCCGACGGTCCGGGCAGCGGCGCGGTCACCAGCGTCAGCGGCGAGACCGGGTCCAGGTACGCCGTCACCACCGACAGCGGCACGCCCAGCGCCGCGGCCTGGCGGAAGGCGAAGTCGACGACCGCGTCCGCGGTCTCCGTCGGGTTCAGGCCCAGGACGACGCGGTCGGACGCGGGGGACTGCGCGGCAGCCGCGGGCTGCGCCGTGCGCGCGTCGTGCGGCACGACCACCACCGGGCAGGGCGCCCGCGTCGCGCAGGCCCGGCTGGTCGAGCCGAGCAGCAGGCTCGCGAAGCCCCCGCGGCCCCGGGAGCCGAGGACGAGCATCCGGGCCTGCTCCGCCCGCGCCTCGAGGGCGGTGGGCACCTCTCCGGACAGGGATTCGTACCGCACGTCCGGCAGGCCCGCACGGGCCGCCAGGGACGCGCGTACGGACGCGATGACCGGGTCTTCGGGCTGCTCGGCCGGTTCGCCGACCACGGCCGAGCGCCGGGCCTGCCAGAACTGGGCGTGGTCGGGCAGGACGTGGGCGACGACCACCTCCGCACCGGCAGCACGGCCGGCCGTCAGGGCCCAGTCCAGGGCCTTGAGGCTGTGCGCGGAACCGTCCACGGCGACGACGACCGGACCCGTGGGTGACCCTTCGGCGATCATATGGCCAGGATTGCACCGGCCTCCGGCGCCCGCACGGGGGCAGGCCGTCTCTGGCAGGATGGGCCCATGGCCGAACCGGACGCGTCGTCGAAGCTGTGGAGCGGTCCCGACCGCTCGTTCCTGTCCCTCTGGTCGAAGGACTCGGTGCTGTCGATCGGTTCGGTGGGATCGGTGCTGTCGGTGGGCTCCGTCGGGTCCGTCCTGTCGGTGGCCTCGGTCGGCAGCGCCCTGTCGGCCGGCTCGATCGGCTCGTCCCTGTCGCTCGTCTCGGCGGGGTCCTGGCTGAGCACCGGTTCGCTGCTGTCCGCGCAGTCGCGCTGGTCGGTCCTCTCCTGGCGCTCCCGCGGCGGCTTCATGGCCGCCGGCGCGCTCACGGCGACGGCGGCCGCCACGGCCGCACTGCTGCTCAAGTCCCGCCGGTAGCGAGTCCCCGGCCGGGTCACAGCCCGGCGGGCACCCGGGCGTCGACGGTGTCGAGGGCCAGGCCCCACGGGTACACGTCCGGACGGGCCGCCTCCGGCGGGTGCGGCACGAAGCCCTCCTCCCCGTACAGGACCTGCACCCCGGCGGCCCGCAGCGTGGCGACGCTCCGGTCGAACTGCGGGTGCTGGACCAGTGCGGTGTTCACGCAGGGCATGGTGACCAGCGGGATGCCCATGCCGATCGCCTCGGCGGCCTTGGCGACCGTGAACCGGTCGGTCAGGCCCAGGGCGAAGGCGTTCACGGTGTGGAACGTCGCCGGGGCCAGCAGCATCGCGTCGGCCGCCGGCCACGGGTCCGTCTGCGCGGGGTGCCGGTGCTGCCAGCGCACGGGGTGCCCGGTGAGCGCGGCCAGTCCGTCGAGGCTCTCCGCGAGCCAGCCCGCGGCCGCCGGGGTCAGCCCGAGGCACACGTCCCAGCCGCGCGCCTGTGCGTCCTCGATGACCCGGGCCACGTCGAACACGGGCGGCGCGGCCGAGCAGAACAGGTACAGCGTCCGCGTGTTCCGCGCCGAACTTGTCGAACTTGTCGAGCTTGTCATGCGGTTTATCCGATCACACGCCCCGGCCGCGGGCGGCACCGGGTGGTCAGCTGCCCAGGACAGCCGCGATGCCCTGGGCCAGGTACGGGATCCGGTGGGCCGGGATGCCCGCGATGTTGATCCGCCCCGACGTCGTGCCGTAGACGGCGAACTGCTCGCGCAGCCGCTCCATCTGACGCGCACTCAGCGGCAGGGTCGAGAACATGCCCTTCTGGCGGGCCAGTACCGACGCCTGCCCCTCGTGGCCCAGCGCTTCCAGGTGGGCGGTCAGGTCCGCGCGGTTGGCGCTGATCCGGCCCCGCATCACGTCCAGCTCGGCCCGCCAGGCGGCCCGCAGTCCCGCGTCCTCCAGGATCGTCGCGACGATCGCCGCACCGTGCTCCGGCGGCATGGAGTACAGGGTCCGCGCGGCGTTCTGGAGCGCCGTCTCCACGTGCCGCAGCGCCTGCGGCGAGGAGCCGAGGACCATCGCGCAGCCGGTCCGGTCGCTGTAGAGGCCGAAGTTCTTCGAGCAGCTGACGGCGATCAGCATCTCGGGGACCCGCGCCGCCAGCATCCGCGTGGGGGCGAGGTCCGCCTCCAGGCCGTCGCCGAGCCCGTGGTAGGCCAGGTCGACCAGCGGCACCCAGCCGTTGCGGCCGGCCAGGGCGGCCAGCTCCGCCCATGCCCCGGCGGAGGGATCGGCGCCGGTGGGGTTGTGGCAGCAGCCCTGGAGCAGCACCACGTCGTCGCGTCCCGCCGCGGCCAGGTCGCGGAGCATGCCCGCCTCGTCGAAGCGGCCCTCGCCGTCGAGCCAGCCGTACGTGCGGACCGTCAGCCCGGCCGCCTCCATGATGGGCCGGTGGTTCACGTACGCCGGGTCGCTGATCCACACCGTGGTGCCCGGACGGGTGCGGCATATGAGGTCCGCCAGCAGCCGCAGCGCACCGGTCCCGGCGACGGTCTGCACCGCCGTGGCCCGGCCGGTCAGGTCGCCGCTGCCCAGCACGGTCGCCGTCATGGCGCTGTTGAAGGCGAGGTTGCCCGACAGCCCGCGGTACTCCTTGGACGCGGACCGCTCCGCCAGCCGGGTCTCGGCCTCCCGTACGGCGCCCATGACCGGGGTGGTCCCGGTGTGGTCGCGGTACACGCCGAGGACGAGGTTCAGCCGCTCGGGGCGCGGGTCGGCGCCGAACTCGGCGGCCAGGTCCCACAGCGGGTCGACGGGCGGGGGCGGGAGCAGCTCAAGCATCTGCGGACACCTTGGATCGGGACGGGCGGGGGCGCCGGTTCGCGAGGGCGACACCGGCGGTGATCAGGGGGACGCCGACGAGGACGGCGGTGGTCGGCGACTCGCCGAGCAGGGGGATCGCGAGCAGCACCACCAGCACCGGGCTGAGGCTGCCGACCACGGAGCTGCGCTCCGCGCCCAGCCGGCGGATGGCGAAGGCGTACAGCAGGCCTGCGCACAGGCCCACGCCGAGGCCCTGGACCACGAGGAAGAGCAGGATGTCGGAGCCCGCGGCCCGCGTGATGCCGGTGGGCAGCGCGCCGGTGAGGGCCAGCAGGGCGATCAGCGCGAACGACGGCAGGCACAGCAGTCCGATCGACCCGACCGGATCGAGCTCCACCTCGCGCAGCCCCACCGTGTACAGGGCCCACAGGCCGCTGGCGACGAGCAGCAGCCCGGATCCGGCCAGCACGTCACGGTCCAGCGGTACGGCGTAGCGCCACACGAGGGCGACCACACCGGCTGCGATCAGGGCCAGCCCGGCGGCCTGTGTGCCCCGGGGCAGGCCCTTGCCCGTCGCGGCCATCAGCAGCGAGACGAACAGCGGCACCATGCCCGGCACGAGCGAGCCGACGAAGGCCGCCGAGGTCAGGGACCCGCCCTGCATCGCCGCGAGGAAGAAGGGCACCCCCGCGCCGCAGGCGACCTTCAGCGCGGCGCCCGGCCGGACGGCGGCGATCAGCCGCCGGCGGCGCCACAGCGCGGGCGCCAGGACCACCAGCGGGACTCCGTAGCGCAGCAGCGCCGCGTCGGCGGGGAGCAGGGTGGAGGAGCTCAGGGCGCGGGCGCTCAGTGCGAAGGCGGCCCAGACGGTGACGGTCAGCGCGAGCGCCACCATGCCCACCGCCTGAGGGGACGGCCGGCGGCCCACCGGCCGGAGCGCGGGTGTCCCCGCGTCCCCGGTGTCGATCGTGCTCGACGTGCTCGACGTGCTCGACGTGCCCAACGTGTCCAGCGCAGCCAATTCCGTGGCCCTCCAGCCTGTGCCCCGAGCGAATGCGCTCACTGAGCAACGCTAGGCCTTCGGCCGGGGCAGGCGATTGCTAGTTCTGCCTCTCAGCTCTATGTTTGGGGCAGAATCTGCCAAGAATTGCTCAAGAGGTGACAGGAAACGGCAGAAATCGGCACACGCCGACGCTGCATCGAGAAGGGACGGCCATGGACGCTGTCGATCTGCACATCATCCGCGAGCTCCAGGCCGACGGCAGGCTGTCCAACCAGGACCTCGCCGACCGGGTCCAGCTCTCCCCGTCCCCCTGCCTGCGGCGGGTGCGCCGCCTGGAGGAGTCCGGCCTGATCCGCGGCTACACCGCGATGGTCGACCAGTCGGCCTTCGGGCTGCCGATCACGGTCTTCGTACGGGTCCGCCTCGAGCGCCACACGGGGGAGGCGGTGCGCCTCTTCGAGGAGCACGTCGGCCTCATCGAGCACATCCAGGACTGCTACCTGATGGCCGGCAGCAGCGACTACCTGATGAGGATCGTCATCGAGAGCCTGGAGGAGTACGAGATCCTGGTCCGCACCCGGATCCACGCCATCCCCGGCATCGCGTCCATCGAGTCGAGCTTCGCCTTCGGCAGCGTCAAGCAGACCCGTACCTACCCGCGCCCGGCCGTCCGGCGCGGCTGATCCCGGCCCCGGCGCCTTCCCGGCGCCGCACCCCGGGCGTTGTCAGTGGCGGGTCCTAGCGTTCTTCACATGACGCGATCCGTACAGGCATTCGCCTATTCCGGCCTGTCCGCTCTGGAGACCACCGGCACCGGGCAGCTGCTCGGCCTGGAGACCTCCTCCGGGCTGACCCCCTCCGGCACCGAGGCCCATCCGCGGTTCTTCTCCGGCTTCCTGAGCGCCCCTCAGGTGGCCGCCCGCGGACTGCTGGCAGTGGCGGACGTGGCGGCGGCCCGGTACTACCAGCGGACCCTGTGGTCCTCCCTCGACCCGGTCGTGACGGCCAACGGCGACCGCCTGCGCTTCGAGTCCTTCTCGGGATGCTGCGGCGTGTACGCCCGGCTCGACGTGCTGCCGGAAGGACTCCTGGGCGCCGACACCGGCCACGGCACCACCAACGTCGACGTCAACAACCCCCTGCGGGAAGCCCTTTCCCGGCTCACCGGCGACGAGCCGCTGCACCTGCGCGTCGGACCCGACGAGATGGCCGTGACCACCACCGACGGACCCGTCGTGGAGAAGAAGGTCCCCCTGCCGGACCGCTGGCTGCGGGGGTTCGCCGAATCACAGGTGATCTGCGCCGGCTTCGACCTGCGGGCCGAACTCACCGCTGCCGAGGCCGTCCGCTTCCTGCGCTCCCTGCCGAGCGCCCCCGCCGCCTCCGCCAGCGCGGCACGCGGCGGGATGTGGGTGGTGCCCGCCGGGCGGACCCTGCGGCCCACCACCAGGCCCGTCCCCGGTGCCATCTGCCTGCCCGGCCCGCACCGGCTCGCCGCCCTCCAGCGGGTGCTGCGCCACGCCACCGCACTGCGCGTCTACGGCCCCGTACCCGACGGCACGGCGCCCACCTCCGCGGCCTGGGAGGTCACCCTGCCCGGCATGCGGCTGACACTCACCCTGTCCCCGGAGCCCTCCCGCGGCTTCTCGGGCGAGGGCGGCGTCCTGGAGTCCCTCGCCACCGACGAGGCCGCCGCCGACGCCGACCTGATCTCGGTGCTGCTCGCCTGGGAGCCTCGGATCGACCCGGCCGAACTGGCCGAGCAGTCGGGACTGCCCGTCGCCCGCGTCCGCGCCGCCCTCGCCCGCCTCGGCACGGCGGGCCGGGTCGGCTACGACGTCGCGGACGCCGCGTACTTCCACCGCGAGCTGCCGTACGACGCCCGGCGCGCCGAGCGGCACAAC
Source organism: Streptomyces sp. NPDC037401 (assembly GCF_055602345.1). NCBI lineage: Bacteria > Bacillati > Actinomycetota > Actinomycetes > Kitasatosporales > Streptomycetaceae > Streptomyces > Streptomyces sp. NPDC037401. The sequence continues at coordinate 14,706 of NZ_JBVJWO010000028.1, read as the reverse complement.
CCGCGCCTGGTCGCCGCACGGGCCCTGGTCGCCGCAGGCGCGGTGACCACCCGGGCACCGGGCCGAGGGAGCGCGTCCTCCGCCTCCGATGCCGCCGTCTCGACCGTCGTCTCGGGCGAACGGCACTACCAGGTCCGCGAATCGGGCGGCGCGTACAGCTGCACCTGCCGCTGGTGGGCCGACTACCGCGGCCGCCGCGGCCCGTGCAAGCACGCCCTCGCCGTCCGCATCGCCCAGCGCGACCTCGAGACCGCGGGAGCCGCGCGATGAACACCCTCCTCAAGGCGGTCCGCGAAGGCCGCACCGACGAAGTGCCGGCCCTGCTCCGGGACCTCGGCACGGCAGAGCGCCGCGCCCTGCTCACCGAACTGACCGCCCTGCGCCGCGAGATCCGCGGCTGGGGCGGGGGCCGCTGGTCGGAGCGGGAGGCCGCCCGCCGCGCCCTGCTCCTCGCCGGTGCCGGATGCCACACCGGCGCCGCCGCCACCGCCGCCTGGCTGGGCTCCACGGAACTGCGCGGCTGGCGGCCGCTGTCGCCCTCCACCGTGCTCGGCCTGCTCGGCCACCACGACCCCGCCTGGCTCGGCGACGTGGCCCACCGCCTCGCCGGGCGCAGGTCCACCGCCGCCCAGGACCACCCCCTGATCACCGCACTGGTCGAGGCGGCCGGGTGCCCGCTGCCCACCACCGACGGGTTCGTCCACGGCTGGGCCCAGACCCTCCTCCAGGGCTCCGTCGACCACCCGGGCCCCCGCGCCCCCCTCGCCGCCGCCCTCCGCCAGGACCCGCACGTCCGCCAACTGGTCCCGCGCCTGTTCGAGACGCTCGAGCCGGTCGACTCCTTCGCCTGGTACGACGACCCGCAACAGCCCGACCACTGGCCCTCGGCGCTCGCCGCACTCGCCGAAGAGGGCATCGTGGAGCGCCGCGTGCTCGTCGACGGCTGCACCACCCGGCTGCTGCGCGGCGGCAGACCGGCCGGGCTCAAGTTCTTCCTCGTCCTCCTCCAGCGCCTCGCACCGACCCCGCAGGAGGAACTGGAGCGCACCACCGACTGGATCGCCATGACCGCGGACGGCCCCGGACCCGTGGCGGCGTACGCCCAGCAGGTCCTGGCCCGGCTCGCCGAAGCCGGCGATCTGACCCCGGGACAGCTCGCCGCCATGTCCGACGCGGTGCTCTTCCGCCCGGAGAAGAAGCTCGTCCGCGCGCAGCTGACCCTCCTGTCCAAGGCACTGCGCCGCGACCCCGGCACCGCCGCAGAACTGCTTCCGGCGCTCACCGGCGCCTTCGGGCACGAGGACACCGGTATCCAGGAGCGGGCCCTGAAGCTCGTCGCCGCACACCTCGCCGGACCGCGCCGCGGGCGCCGCAGCGCCCCTGACGAGACGGCACGCGCCGGACTGAGGGCGGAGCTCGCGGACTCCGCGGCCCTCCTCAGCCCGGTCCACCGCGCCCTGGCCGCAGAGGTCTTCGGAGCACACGCCGCCCTCCCCGAGGCGCTCCCCTACGAGGAAATGCTGCCCCCGGCACCCGAACCCCGCCGGCTGGACCCCGCACCGGACTCCGTCGCCGAAACCGTCGAACTCGTCGCGGCCGCGGTCAAGTCCCAGCAGGCGGAGGTCGCGGAGTTCGAGCGGGCGCTCGACGCCCTCGTACGCCACGCCCACACCGACCGGGCGGCGCTCGCCGAGGCCCTGCGCCCCGCCCTGGCCGACCGCTGGTGGCTCCAGCCGGGCAGCGAGCGGAGCACCTACCACATCTCCGGCCTCGAGCTGGTGGCCGCAGCGGTCCTGGACCGGGTGACCCCGGGCAGCCTGCGCGGCGACGCGGACCACGTCGGCCACGGCAGCACCGCCTGCGTCCACAGCACGCTCGAGGCCATCGTGTACGCCCGGATCAGGGAGGCGGCGCACGGCATCCGGTCCCAGCCGGTGCCGTTCCTCCTCGCGACCCCGGACCGGGAAACCGGATCCCTCGCACCGGAGCGGCTGATCGCCCGGCTGACCGCCTACCGGCAGGCGGGCGTGCGACCCGGGCCCGCCGACTTCGCCCAGGCGCTGCTCCGCGTGCGCCGCGACCGCTCCGCCGCCGGGGCGGCCGCCGCCGTCGGCAGCCCCGAGGGAGACCGGCTCGCCGCCTGGCTCGCGGCAGACGGCGATCCGGTCGCCCCGCTGCGCCGGGTGCACGAGCCCGCACCGGACATGTCCGCCCTGCACTGGTGGGACCGGGCCCGCGCCGCGGTGCGGCACGTGGTCCTGGAGACCCGCGAACGGCTCGTGATCCAGCAGGAGTTCCCGCGCGCCTTCCACCGGCTCGGGCGCCCGTACGCGTACACCGGCCGCTGCTACCACTGGTCGGCGCCCGACCCGGTCTCCCTGGCGGTGCTCCCGGAAGACCGCGAGACCCTCGCCACCTGGCTGCTGCCCGAGGTGACCGGCTGCGCCACCGCCGAGGAGCGGGGCGGCGCGGCCATGCTGCCCCGGCTGGCCGAGGCGGGCGGCCCGGCGGGTCCGGCCCTGCACCTGACCGTGGCCTGCGGCCTCGGCGCCCGCCACGCCGAGGACCGGCTCGCCGCGGTGGACGCCCTCCTGGTCCTCGCGGCGCGCGGGGAGCTGGACGCCGGCCGGCTGGGCGCCGACCTGGCCGAACTGCTCCGGCTCGGCACGGTCAAGCCCAACCGGCTCGCGGACTCGGCCCGTACCGCCGCCGCGACCGGCGCCTGCGCGACGACCTGGGCGGTGCTCGCCCCGGCGCTGCCCGCGCTCCTGGAGAGCGGCGGCGCGGCCCGCGGGACCGGGGACGTGCTCGCCGTCGCGGCCGAATGCGTCGAGGCCTGCGCCCCGGCGCTGTCCGGCACCGCCCTCGCCGAACCGGCCGGCCTTGCCGCGACCGCAGCGCGCGGCGGCTCGTCCCGGCTGGTCAGCCAGGCCGGCCGGCTCCTCGGCGCACTGCGCGCCGCCGGGCCGGACCCGGCGGGACCGCCTGCGGGAAGCTGAACAGCCCCTCGGGGTCGTAGGTGCGCTTGACCTGCTCCAGCCGGGGCAGGTTGGCGCCGTAGTAGGCCTCGCGCCACGTGGTCAGCTTGGGGTCGGCGTAATTCTGGTACGCCGACCCGCCCGCCCAGGGGCGCAGGTCGGTCCACAGCCCGTCGAGCCAGCCCTGGTGCCGGGCGACCTCGGCGGGGGCCGCGGACTCGGGCCAGTAGGCGAGGTACTGGGCCAGGAAGGCGCTGTCCCGGTGGACGAACGCCGTCTCCCCGGCCGGCACGCGGTTGACCGCGCCACCGCACACGCCGTCGAACTGCACGACGCCGTGGCCGCCGGGCGGCGCCTGCGCGGAGTACCGGGCGACCGCGGCGAGCACCGCGTCGACCGCCGGGCCGGGCAGCCCGCCCGCCGGCCAGAAGTCGGACCGGGCGGCATAGCCGTCCCGGCCCAGCCGCCCCGCCGGATCCCGTCCGGGCAGGTCGCCGGGGAGCCGGCACTCGGCGGGGGAGAGGCCGGAGCACCCGGACATCGCCCGCATCGTCTCGGCGTAGCCGCGCACCACGGTGAAGCTGTCGCGCGGCCGGGTCCCGGCCAGATCGGCCAGACGGCTCAGGCTCTGCTCCAGCTCGCGCATACCGTCCAGGCACAGCACCCGCACCGCCGGGGCGGGAGGCCCGTCCTCGATGCCGAACTCGACCTGGCTCCAGAACGGATCGGGCAGCCCGGCGGCCCAGCGCTGCCAGCCGCGCAGCAGCGCGCCCGCCTCCCGCCAGGGCCAGTGCAGTTCGGCGAACGCGCAGTCGGACACCGGCCGGGTGCGGAACCGGAACTCCGTCACCACGCCGAAGTTCCCGCCGCCCCCGCCCCGCAGCGCCCAGTACAGGTCCGGGTCCCGGTCGGGGCCCACCTCGCGGACCCGGCCGTCGGCGGTGACCACGCGCGCCCCGGTGAGCTGGTCGCTGGTGGTCCCGTAGGCCCGGCTGGTCACCCCCAGCCCTCCGCCGAGGGTCAGGCCCGCCACGCCCACGGAAGGACACAGGCCCGTCGGCACGGCCGCACCCCGCGCGGCGAGCTGCGCGTTGAGATCGCCGAGCCGCACGCCGGCTCCGACGTGCGCCGATTCCGGCCCGGCCGCCACCTGCCCCAGCGCGCCGAGGTCGAGCACCAGTCCCGTACCCGTGGACCAGCCCGCGTAGCTGTGCCCGCCGCCGCGGGGGACGACGGGGACGGCGTGGCGGCGGGCGAACTCCAGGCACAGGGCCACGTCCTGGGCGTGCGCGGGGTACACCACCGCGGCCGGGGCGATGCCGTCGTACCGGGGCTGGAACAGCTGCCGGGCCACCGCGTACGACGGGTCGGCCCGCCCGACCAGCCGACCGTCCAGCCCCGCGGCCAGCGCGGCGAGGCCGGCCTCCGGTGTGGAACGCCGACGGGTCGTGGAGGGGCGTGCGGCCCTGGCCGGGGCCGCCGCGCCGGCCGTGCTCGCGGCGAGCACGGCGGCCGCCGCGCCACCCATCAGCCGCCGTCGTCCGATGCTCATGCCCCACTCCTGCCACACGCCCGCCCGGCACCGCGGGCACCCGCCGCGAACGGGGCCGAGGGCACCGATTCCTTCACCCGGACGGCCCGCGGGGCAGGCCGGCGGACAACCCCCGCCCTGCCCCTCGATCCGGCGCCGGGCGCCCGCTAGAGGCGTGCGTCGAGGCGGTGCAGGAGCGAGCCGTCCCGGCCGAAGACGTCCATCAGGTAGCCCTTGTCCAGCGAGACGCCCTCGGAGCCCCGCACGTACCCGGCGACCGAGTCCTTGAGCTCCTCGAAGTGCCGGGCGTCGCTGTGCCCGGCCCGGGTCCACACCGTGAGCAGGGGCACGCCGCCGGGCCCGTCCGTGCGCTGGATCCCGTACACCTCGGCAAGCCCGCCGGACTTCCGGTAGCGGTCCGCCAGCCGGGCCGCCCCGGCGGGCGCGGCGGTGGTCGTGGCGGTGGGCCCCGCGACGGCGGGCCGGTCGGACGGGTCGCTCTCCTCCGAGGTGCAGCCGGACAGCAGCAGGGCGGGGACCACGGACAGGGGAAGGGTCCACCGGACGATTCGGTTCATCGGACCATTGTCATGGGCACGGATGCGGCCCAAGTGCCCGGCCCCGTCGGGCGGATGGTCCCGAGGACCGCCTCGGCGGCCGGGGTGGTGAGCCTGCGTACCGGGCCGAACACGCCGGGCGGCCGTCTGGTTGACTCGGTCCCATGCTGAGGATCGGGTCGTTCGTGATGGGTGTGTCCGACGTGCCGCGTGCAGCGGCCTTCTGGTGCGAGGCACTGGGGTACGTGCCCCGGGAGCAGCCGGTGCCGACACCGGCGTGGGTGGTGCTCGTGCCCGCCGCCGGAGACGGGCCCCAACTGGCGCTGGGCCGCAGCGAGACCCCGCTCCAGGAGCACCCCCGCGCCCACCTCGACCTGTACGCCGAGGACGCCGCCGCCCAGGCGGCGGAGGTCGAGCGGCTCGTCTCCCTCGGCGCGCAGCGGGTGGACTGGGACCTGTACCCGCAGGACCCGGACTTCGTGGTCCTGGCGGACCCGGACGGGAACCGCTTCTGCGTCATCGACACCAGCCACACCTGACCCGTTCCTGCCCCGTCCCCCGTCCCCCGTCCCCCGTCCGTCCCCGTCCCCGGGCCGCGGTGGACGCGGGCGCCGGGGTCAGTCCGTGAAGCTGCCGTGCCGCCCCGCGCCCGCCGCGAAGCGGCCGGCCCCGGACTGCGTCTCCCCGGCCGTGAGCGGCACCATGCCGTGCCGGTGCTCCGCGCGCAGCGCCTCCTGCTCGCCCAGCCCGTGCTGTCCGCGCACGGAGAGCCGGTCGTGCCGCATGCAGAGCTGGGGGAAGGCCGCGAGTTCGCGGGCCAGCCGCTCCGCCTCCTGCCGGGCCTCGCCGGGCGGCACGAGCCGGTTGACGAGCCCGATGGCGTACGCCTCGGCGGCCGGCACCGGGCGGCCGGTCAGGATCAGGTCCATCGCCCGGCTCTCCCCGATCAGGCGGGGCAGCCGTACGGTGCCCCCGTCGATCAGGGGCACGCCCCACCGGCGGCAGAACACACCGAAGACGGCGTCCTCCTCGGCCACCCGCAGATCGCACCACAGGGCCAGTTCGAGGCCGCCGGCCACCGCGTGCCCGGCCACGGCCGCGATCACGGGCTTGCCCAGCTGCATACGGGTCGGCCCCATGGGCCCGTCGCCCTCGGCGAGCACCCGGTTCCCCCGCTCCGTGCCCACCGCCTTGAGGTCGGCCCCCGCGCAGAACGTCCCGCCCTCGCCCCACAGCACCGCGACGGCCGCATCCGGGTCCGCGTCGAACTCCCTGAAGGCGTCGGCCAGTTCCGCGGCGGTCGGCCCGTCGACGGCGTTGCGCACCGCCGGCCGGGCGAGGATCACCGTGAAGACCGGCCCGTCGCGTTCGATCCGCACCGCATTCCCGCCGCCCACCGCAGTCTCCTCCCGGTCACCGAAGAACCCACCGGGCAACAGCATGACCCAGTCACGCCCGCACCGACACGGTCGGATGTCCGAATTGATGAGAATTGGGCGAGCTGCCCGCTGATGCATATTTGAGTGCTCTTATCCGGACTTATCGCGTTCCCATAACGGATCACGTGAAAATCACGCACCTGGCCGTCGTCCGTGACTTGGGTCACGCCCGGGGTCCGGCGCGTCGTTCCCGTCCCGGCCAAGTCTCCTTTCCTGGAAAGAAAGTTGGCCCGGGGTGCCTTGAATCTTTAATGATCCTTTTTCCGGTTTTCGGTCTTGGGAATTAGCTCACGCAATTCAGGGCTTGTTCTGTTCATCGCCTTTCCCTTAGCGTCACCGTCATTCCGGACGGAACGCCTAATCCTGCCGCCGCCCGGACACCGAATCCACCCACGCGCGACGCGGCAGGAGCGGGGGACCCAGGTAAGCCGCCGATCCGCGACCCGGACCGGCTCGGGGTGAAGCCGCGCGACGTGTACGACGTACACGCCGTGCGGCCGGGCAGCTCCGGCCCGAACCCGACAGCTCACCTCGCAGGCGCGGGAGAGGAATCCGTCATGCCCGCAAAGGGAAAGCACCGGCGCCCGAAGAACAACCCGCTCACCCGCGGCTTCGCGGCCGCAGGCACCGGAGGCGCCGCCCTGGCCCTCCCGCTGATCGCCGCCACCACCGCCCAGGCGGTCCCGGCCACGGCGCCCCACGCACTGCCGCAGGCCGTGCATTCCGTCGCCACCGCAAAGGCCGCGGTCATTGCAGCAGCGCCGGCTGCGGCTCCGGCCGCCGCGCAGAAGGGCCCCGTCACCTATTCGGTGATCGCTGGCGACACGCTTTCCCGCATCGCCGCGGTGCATGAACTGGGCGGCGGCTGGAAGAAGCTGTACCAGGACAACCGGACCGTCATCGGTGACGATCCGTCAATCATCCGCCCCGGCCTCAAGCTCACCATCGGCTCCAAGAACACGGCGAAGGCCAAGCCCGCCGCCGACCGCGCGGCCGCCCCCGCCCGCGCCGACCGCTCCGCGCGCCAGGCCGCGCCCAAGGCGGCGGTGGCCTACCCGAACAACCTCGACGGCTGGATCCGCGAATCGCTGGCCATCATGGCCGAGCGCGGCATCCCCGGCACGTACAACGGCATCCACCGCAACATCCTGCGCGAGTCCTCCGGCAACCCGCTCGCCATCAACAACTGGGACTCCAACGCCGCTGCGGGCACCCCGTCCAAGGGTCTCCTCCAGGTCATCGAGCCGACGTTCCGCGCCTACCACGTGCCCGGCACCTCCACCGACGCCTACGACCCGGTCGCGAACATCACCGCGGCCTGCAACTACGCCGCCGCCCGCTACGGTTCCATCGACAACGTCTTCGGCGCCTACTGATCCACGGCCGGCGATCCACGGCCGCTGCCGGGAATTCGCTGGCAGAACCGCACGTCACCGCTTCAGGATGGACCCCGACCCAACCGGCCGGGAGTGAGCGGACCATGCGCGTGCAGTACCCCCGTACGCCCCACCTGCCCTGGTCGCCGGGGGCCACGTCCGACGACGTGCGCACCGGCGACCTGGCGGGGCTGCGGGGCCTCGAGGTGGTCGTCACCGAGAAGCTCGACGGCGAGAACACCACCCTCTACCGCGACGGCCTGCACGCCCGCTCGCCGGATTCCGGGCACCATCCCTCCCGTACCTGGGTCAAGGCCCTCCAGGGGCGCATCGGCCCGGCCATCCCCGCGGGCCGGCGCGTGTGCGGGGAGAACCTCCACGCCCGGCACTCCCTCGCCTACCGGGACCTGGAGAGCTGGTTCTACGGCTTCTCCGTCTGGGACGGCGACCACTGCCTGGAGTGGGACGAGACCGTCCGCTTCCTGCGGCGGCTCGGCATCCCGGTGGCCCCGGTGCTGTGGCGCGGCGTCCTGGACCGGCGCGCCGAGCGGGCCCTGCGCGAACTGCGCCCCGACACCGCGCGGCAGGAGGGCTACGTCGTACGCAGCGTCGCCGGGTTCGACCGGTCGCAGTTCGCGTACCGGGTGGCCAAGTGGGTACGTCCGGGCCACGTCACCACCGGCACGCACTGGATGTACGCGAGCGTGGTCGAGAACGGCCTCGGCCCGGCCGCCGCCCTGTGGGCCGTGCGATCGGGCGCCGCCGCCGACCCGGCAGCGCTCCTCACGGCGACCGGCATGGACCCGGACGGCGACCCCCGCCCCGACCCCCGCCCGGACCTCAGCCAGGACCCCGGCCCGGACCCCCGCCGTGACGGAGCCGCCTGCCCCGACCCCGCCGAGGCGCTGGCCGAGGTGTCCGCGCTCCTCGACCTGCGCTCCCGCACCGGTGACGCCCGCCTCGCCGGCGTGCTCGCCGTCCTCCTGCACGGCCACCGCCGCACCCGCCTGACGCCCCGCCTCGCCCGCACCCTCGGCATGCCCCTCGCGCGGCGGGTCGCCGACCTGGTCGGACTCCACACCGCCCTGCACCGCCCCCACCCCGACGAGGACCGCCGCGCCGGCCTGGTCCGGCTGTCCTTCGCCGCCGACCTCGCCGTCCTGCACGCCGTAGCCGCCGCCGTGCTCGCGGGACGCGACGACCCGGACGCCGCGGAGGCCCGCGAGCAGACCGAGTGGTCCGCCCTGCACGCCGAGGACGCCGGACTGCTCGCCGTAAACCCCCTCGAAAGCGCTGAAAGAACTGAACGCGCCGCCAGCGCCGTGGGCGGCGACGGCGCGGGCGGCCTCCGCGCCGGCCTCCGCGAGGCCCTCGCGGGACTGTCGCCCGACGCGGCCGACCGGTGCTGGGCCGAGGCCCGCGACGGCTTCGCCCGCGGCCGCATCGCCACGGTCGACGAGGCCGTCGCGGCCACCTGGCGGATGCGCTCGGGCGACTTCCCCCGGCTCGTCCACCTGACCGGACCCTCCGGCAGCGGCAAGAGCACCTTCGCGCGGGGCCTGTCCGGCATCGACACCCGGGTGTCCCTCGACGACCTGCGCGAGGCCCGCGGCTCGCGCGCCGACCAGCGTGCCAACCGCGCCGTGCTCGCAGCCGGCCTCGACCGGCTCGACGCCGCCCTGGCCGCCGGCGGGACCGTCCTGTGGGACGCCACCTCGCTCGGCCCCCGGCAGCGCACCCTCGTCCACGCCGTGGCCCGCCGCCGCAACGCGCTGACCACCCACGCCGTCGTCCTGGCCGACGAGGAGGAGCTCGTACGGCGCAACGCCACGCGGGCCCACCCGGTGCCCGGGCCCGTACTCGCGGCGCAGCTCCGGCGCTTCGTCCCGCCGTACCCGGGCGAGGCGCACCGCACCTGGTACGTCGGCACGGGCGGCGGGGTCGAGGACACCGACGGAGTATTGAACGGGGAGCAGGACTGATGCGTACCAGCGAGGAGATCTACCACCGGGTGCGCTGGGACCCGCGCTTCGACCCGGCGCGGTTCGTCCTCGGCGTGCTCCAGCGCGGCGCCGCGCCCGCGCGGATCGCGCTGGAGTCCTTCGTACCAGGCGGCGAGATCCCCTGGCACCGCGTGCTGTTCGTCGAGGCCGACGGCGAACCGGTCTGGGACCGCGCCACCGGCCTCGACACCCTGGACACCAGCTCCGCGGGCCGGGCCCGCCGGCCGCGGCGGCTGCGCGCGCCGTTCTTCACCGCGCGCACGCCCTGCACCTGGCACCCGGTCGACGGCTGGCGGCCCGCGGACCCCGGCCCGTACGCCGCCGTGCCACCGGCGCCCGACGGCGTACCCGCGCGACTGCGGGTCCTGACCTGGAACACCCTGTGGGACCGCTACGACAGCGACCGCATCCACACTGCCCGTCGGCGCCCCCTGCTCCTCGCCGCCCTGGAGGCCGCCGACGCCGACGTCATCGCCCTCCAGGAGGTGGAGCAGGGCCTGCTCGACCTGATCCTGCGCGCCCCCTGGGTGCGGGCCCGCTACACGCTGGGCACCGACCCGCGCGGCACCGACGTGGCGACCCACGGCCTGCTGCTGCTCAGCAGGCTGCCCGTGCAGGAGGCCGCCGTACACGCGCTCGGCCCGCACAAGGCCGTCACCGCGATCACCGTCGACACCGGCGCCGGACCGCTCGTCATCGCCGCCACGCATCTGAGCAGCGACCACTCCGAGGACGGGCCGGGCCGCCGCCGGGCCGAACTCGCCCGCCTCGCCGAGGGCCTGGCCGGGCTCGCCCCGGCAGCCGGCGGGGTCGTCCTGGCCGGCGACTTCAACGACGGTACCGAAGGCCCCGGCGGACCGGCCGCCGCCCTCGGACTGCGCGACGCCTGGCCGGAGGTACACGGCACGGGCACCCCGGCCCCGACCTTCGACCCGTACGCCAATCCGCTGGCCGCCGTCTCCTCGCTCTCCGGCCGCGCCTCCCGCCTCGACCGGATCCTGCTGCGCGGCGAAGGCCTGCACACGGCGGCGGCCGCGCTGCTCGGCGCGGTCCCCGGCCCCGACGGGCTCTTCCCCTCCGACCACTACGGGGTGACGGCCGACCTGCGCACGGGCGGGGCCGCGGCCCCGGACCCGGAGCCGGCCGAATCGGCGGGCGGGGCAGCAGCCGCGCCGCCGGACACCCTCGACAGTGCGCCCGTCACCCGCACGGCCGTGGCCTGGATCCCGCCGGCGGATCTGTGGCCGCCGCTCCAGGACGTCCGTACGGCGCACGACCCGCAGATCCGCCGCTGGCCCCCGCACGTCAACCTGCTCTTCGGCTTCGTCCCGGAATCCGACTTCGAGCGGGCCGCGCCCCTGGTCGCCGCCGCCGCGGCAGCCTCGGAGCCCTTCACGGCCCGCCTCGACGGCGTGCACACCTTCGGGCACCGCGACGACGCCACCGTCTGGCTCGACCCGGCCGCCGCCGACGAGGCTCCCTGGGCCGCGCTGCACGGCCACCTCGCCCGCCGCTTCCCGCGCTGCCGGGGACGCGCGGAGGGATTCACCCCCCACCTGACGCTCGGACGCACCCGGGACCCCCAGCGCGTCGCCGCCGACACCGCCGCCCGGCTGACCGCCGTCGACGCACCCGTCGGCGAGATCGTGCTGCTCTCCCGCCGCGGTGACGAGCCCATGCGCCCCCGCGCCGCCGTGGCCCTGGGCACCGGCGCCGTGCGGTGGTTCGACGAACAGCCGGCCCCCGGCGGCCCGCCGACGGGGAAGCCGGTGGTGGACCGGGCCGCGCACGCCTCCGACGTCATCGGGCGGATCCGCGCCGCACTGCCCGAAGCCGTGGTCCACACCGCCGGCTCGCGGCGCATGGGCTGCGCGGCACCGGACGCCGATCTGGACCTGGTGGCGGCCCTGCCCGGCGCGGCCGGGCCGGAGCAGGTACGGACCCGGCTGTCGGCCGCGCTGCCGGGCCTGTCCCGGGTCCGCCAGGTCTCCGGGGCCCGCGGACCGGGCCTCCGGCTGGACACCGGCGACCTGCGCGTGGACCTCGCCCTCGTGGCCACCGGCACGCTCGACCCGCGCGGCGCCGTCGCGCGCCGGACGGAGCTGGGGGAGGCGGCCGCCCTCGCCCTGAGCGCGGTCAGCGACGCGGACGCGGTCCTGGCGGCCGTGCCGGAGGAACACCGGGCGGCCTTCGCGCGGCTGGCCCGCCGGGTGAAGCAGTGGGCGGCGGTGCGCGGCCTGGACGCGGCGCCCTTCGGCGGTCTTCCCGGGCTCGCCTGGGCGGTCCTCGCGGCGCTGACCGTACGCGAGGCCCCGGACGCCGCCGACGCCGAACTGGCCCGCCGCTTCTTCGCCACCTGGGCCGCCTGGGACTGGCGCGAGCCCGTCGGCCTCACCGTCACGCCGCACACCCGGGGAGCCGAACCGGCGGCGCTGACCGTACTGACCCCCAGCGCGCCGGTCCGCAGCTGCACGGGTCAGGTCGGCCCCGCAGGGCGCGACCTGCTCGTCCAGGAGCTCTACCGGGCCTGGGAGGTCCTCGACGCGGCGGCCGGCGGGGACGCCGACCCCTGGCCGGAGCTACTCGGTCCGCCCCCGCTGCACCGCAGGCACGCCGGCTGGGCGGTGGTGACCGTACGACCGGACCGCCGCAGGGAGTTCGAGGACTGCACCGGGCGGGTCCGGGGCCGGATGCGCGCCCTGCTCACCGCCCTGGAAGCCGCGGGCGTGACGGGTCTGCACGCCTGGCCGCGGCCCGCCGACTCCGGTCCGGGCTGGTGCCGGTACGCCGTCGGGCTCGGTCCGCACCCGCCCGCGCCCTCCCGGCTCACCGGCGTCCTCGACGCCTGGGCCGGGTCCCTGCCCGGCGTCACCGCCGGGCTCGCCGCGGGCGGCGGGGTCCCCACCCTGCGCTGACCGGTGGGGCGTTCGCCGCTCAGCCGTCGTGGCGGAGCGGCGTGAGCTGCTCCGGTGTTCCGGATCAGCCGCAGCGCCGGCTCGAGCTGCGGGTGGTCCGCGCGGACGGAGCGGGCGAGGTCGGGCGTCGCTCCACGGCGGTCACGTGTTCGGGCGCGGCCACCGGAAGTCGGCACAGAGCAGCCATCGCGTGGGCTCTCCTTTCGCGCCCCGACAAGCCTCACGGACGTCACGCCGTCGCGCGCGTCGCGCAGGGGGCGGATGGCCTGCGCCATTCCGGTGATACGTGGGCGTATCCGGGCGAGTCGACTGGCCAACGGGAATGGATTCCTCCATCGCGCCCCCCCGAGGGCGCTCACTGTGCGTGACACGGACCTTGGGAGAACCCCATGACATCGGACCCGGAGGCGGCCCTCGGACCGCAATCCGCACCGGCGCCGCACGGCGAGGACTCCGCCTGGCTGATGACCCGGTACGACGACGTCAAGCAGGGCGCGTCCGAGCCCCGGTTCAGCGGGGAGGAACTGGTGGGACGAACGGTCGCCGGCTCCTCGCCGCACGCCATTGCCCCGCTGAAGGCCTCGCTGAACCACGTCGAACCGCCCCGGCCCAACGTGATGCGCCGGGCAGGAAGGACCGGCGCGCCGATCCGCGGGCCCCGGACCCTGCCGGTGACGTGGTGAGCGGCCACCACGAGATACGGGTGGTCGTAGGCGACCCCGACCACATCGAACTGGCGGCGCTCACCGCCGCCATCCTCGTCATGGCCCGCCGCCGGCACACGCTCCACGAGCCGCATGCGGCCGGACCCCGGCGCCCGAGCTGGGTGCGCAGCCGCCCGGGTCCCGCCCACCCCGCACAGTCGTGGCAGGCCCGGACCCACCGCCTCTTCGACTGACCGGGCACCGCGGCCCCGTTCCGCCGGGTTCCGGCGGGTCGCGTCAGGGGCAGTTGGCGACCGCACTGCGGATCCGCTCGCCGACCGAGGCGTGCACCACCTTGCACTCGTCGACACCCGGACCGCCGTCCACTTGGCCCCAGCCGGGACCGATGGTCAGGGGCGCCGAGGCCTGCGCCCCGGCGAGGTCGGAGCGGCCGCGGATCCGGTCGTTGCCGGAGCCGCCCTGGATGACGCCCGACGACTCGACGCCCACGGACCTGGGCTCGATGACGTCGTCCTCGCTGCCGCCGATCACGCGCCCGCCGAGGTCGACGTTGCCGGTGCGGATGATGTCCGCGCCGTCGTTGCCGAAGACCTGGCCGCCGCCGCGCTGGTACTCGCCGGGGGCGCCGAGCACGCTGCCGGTGGTGATCGTGTCGTTGCCGTGGTCGCCGTGGACGTTCGCCCCGTTCCCGGCGGTGCCCGCGACGAGGGCCGTGATGATGGTGTCGTCGCCGAAGCCGCCGCGCACCACGGCACTTCCGTTGCGCGGGAAGAGGTTGTTCACCTGGATGGTGTCGTCGCCCTCGCCGCCGAGAACGGAGGAGTCGACCACGAGCCCCCTGACGCGGATGTTGTCCTTGCCGCCGCCGCCCCACAGGATGACGTGCTCGATGTCGCCCTCGCACAGGATCTGGTCCGGGCCCGACGTGCCGGTGACGTCGCGGCCGGGAGGGGCTTCGACGCCGTTGACGGTGCACCAGTGGGCGGGCAGGTCGGACGCGGCGTGCGCGGGCGCCCCGCCGAGCAGGCCCGCGGCGATGACGGACGTGGCCAGGAGGTGGGCTGCTGCGCGGAGGGGCGCAGGTGACATGGGGACTCCCGAACGGTTCGAGGCTGTGGCGGGCGGTTCCGGTGCCGGTCGGAGCGGTGGGGGGGGGGGGGGGGGGGGGGGGGGGGGGGGGGGGGGGGGGGGGGGGGGGGGGGGGGGGGGGGGGGGGGGGGGGGGGGGGGAGGGGGGGGGGGG
>NZ_JBVJWO010000027.1:51925-112055 GCF_055602345.1 Streptomyces sp. NPDC037401 | reverse complement strand
CCCCCCCCCCCCCCCCCCCCCCCCCCCCCCCCCCCCCCCCCCCCCCCCCCCCCCCCCCCCCCCCCCCCCCCCCCCCCCCCCCCCCCCGCCACCCCATCGCCCTGTGCCGCAGCCCCGTGCGACATGCGGGGCACTGCGGCACGCGTCGTTCCCTGCGCCGTACACGCGTGGTACCAATGCGGGTTCCCTTTCCTGTCCTCATCCCGTGGGCCTCGGCCGCGGGAGGTGCCCCCGCAGGGAGTTGCCTCATGTCCGCAACAAGACGCCAGATCCTCTCCGGTACGGGCGCGGTCGCCGCCGTCGCCTTCACCGGCGCACTCGCCGAGCTCTTCGCCGGGACGGCGAGCTCCGCACCGCAGGGCCTGGGCACGGGCGGCTACGGACCGCTCGTACCGGACCCCGCCGGACTGCTGGACCTGCCCCGCGGCTTCCGGTACCGCGTGCTCTCGCGCACCGGCGACCCGATGCGCTCGGGCGAGGGACCGGTCCCCCAGAACTGCGACGGCATGGCGGCCTTCCGCGCGGACCGCGGCCGGGTGCGGCTGGTGCGCAACCACGAGAACCGCGCGACCGCCGAGCTGAGGGTCCCCGCCGTCACGGGGCTGACGTACGACCCGGCCGCCAAGGGCGGGTGCACGGTGCTGGAGCTCGACGCACGGAACAACGTCACACGTGAACGTGTAGGCGTGGCCGGTACCGCGGTGAACTGCGCGGGCGGCCCGACGCCCTGGGGCACCTGGCTGACCTGCGAGGAGACCGAGGACAAGGCCGGCACGGCGGGCTACACCAAGGACCACGGCTTCGTCTTCGAGGTCGACCCCGCCGACCCGCGCCGCTCGGGCGCCGTCCCGCTGGCCGCGATGGGCCGCTTCGCCCACGAGGCCGTCGCCGTCGACCCGCACACCGGAATCGTGTACGAGACCGAGGACGCGTTCGTCCGCCCCTTCGGGCTGTTCTACCGCTTCCTGCCCGACCGGCCGCGCGGCGGACCCGGGTCGCTGCGCGCGGGGGGCGCCCTGGAGGCCATGCGCGTCCCCGGCGTCCCCGACCTGTCCGCCGTACGGGAGCCCGGCACGCACTTCCCCGTCGAGTGGGTGCCCGTACCCGACCCGCTCGCCGTCACCACCCCCATCCGGCTCCAGGACTTCGGCCCGGCCGGCATCACGCACGCCCAGAAGCTCGAGGGCTGCTACTGGGGCGGCGGCGCGGTGTACTTCGTCTCCAGCTTCGCCCGCAGCCGGGAGGGCTCGGCCGGCGACCACTTCGGCCAGGTGTGGAAGTACGAGCCCCGGCGCGCCCGGCTCACCCTGGTCGTCGCCTTCGGCCCGGCCAGCGACCTCCGGCTGCCCGGCGAGTCCCCCGACAACATCTGCCTCGCCCCCGGCGGCGGCCTGATGGTGTGCGAGGACGGCGACGGCGCCCAGCACGTGTACGGCGTGACGCGGCGCGGCGAGGTGTACGCGGTGGCCCGCAACGCCCAGAACCTGGGCAGCCCCGAGGCCCCGGAGTGGGGAGAGTTCGCGGGCGTCACCTTCTCCCCCGACGGTGCGGTGATGTATGTGAACTGCTACACCCCCGGGACGACGTTCGCGGTCACCGGCCCCTGGCGGCGCTGACCCGCGGGGCACACGTACGCTTGCCACATAGTCATATATGTTTCCCGCGTGACCATTTCCGTACGAAAAGTAGCCGTCGTGGCTACTCTCGGTGCTGCTCTCGCGGGATGCGGGGGCGGCACCGGTCCGGCGCAGACCCCGGCGGACCGGGCTCCCCGGGCCGCGACGGCCGGCGGCCCGGCAGGGAGCCCCGCCGCCGGCGCCTCCCCCCGGCACACGGGCCCGCAGGCCACGGCGCCGCAGCAGACCGCCCCGCCGCAGAGCGCCCCGCCGCGGGCGGCCGAAGCCGCCAAGCCGCCCACGCTGGCCCCCGGGCCCGCCGGGCTCACCCCCGTCTTCGAACGGGCCCTGGGCACGGCGGACAAGACGGTCGCCCTGACCTTCGACGCCGACATGACCGCCGACCAGGGTCCGCGCGCCGCCCGCGGCGAGCGCTTCGACAATCCGCAACTGATCGCCGCCCTGCGGCAGCTGAAGGTGCCGTCGACGGTGTTCATGACCGGCCGGTGGGCCGAGGAGTACCCGGACCAGGCCCGGACCATCGGCACCGATCCGAACTTCGAGATCGCGAACCACTCCTACAGCCACTACGCCTTCAAGAGCCCCTGCTACGGCCTGCCCGCGCTCGACGGCGCCGCCGCCCGCGCCGACGTCGACCGGGCCTTCGAGGCCTTCCGCAAGGCCGGGGCCCGCCACGTCGTCCCGTACTTCCGCTTCCCCGGCGGCTGCTACGACGACGACGCACTGCGCGCCCTGTCCACGGCCAAGGTCACAGCCGTGCAGTGGGACGTGGTCAGCGGCGACGCCTTCGCGAAGGACGGCGCGGCGGTCGCCGAGCAGGTCATCGACGGGGTCCGGCCCGGCTCGGTCGTCGTCATGCACTGCACCCGCAGCGCCGCGCCGGTCACCGAGCAGGCGATCCGGCGGATCGTGCCGGAGCTGCGCAAGCGCGGCTACCGCTTCGTGAAGGTGTCCGAGCTCATCGGGAAGTGACGCCCGCGCGCCCCGCGGCCGGGCTCAGCCCGAGCACGCGGTGCGCTGGGCGTCCTGCCACTCGCACACCGGGCACAGCACCACGCCCGGGGTCGCCGTCCCGTATTCGGTGGGCTTCCCGCACTCCAGGCAGTCGGCGTACGGCGGTCCGTCCGCGGGCGCGGCGGGGGCGGCCGGGGCGGGACAGTACGACTGGTCTTCGTCCATGCGTACGAGCGTACTCAGGCCGCGGCGGCGGCCCGCACCGGTCGGTTCAGCTGGTCGCCGCCTTCTCGGTCAGCTCGCTCGGGCGGACGATGACGAAGCCCTCGCCCTGGAGCATCAGCTGTACGGCTTCCCCGGAGCCGCCGCGGAGCATCGAGCCCACCGACTGGGAGCGGTGCAGGCCGGTGGTGAGCTGGGCGCTCCAGCCGACGACCGCGTCGGTGTCGACGTACACGGGGAGCTGCGGGGTGACGGGGATGATGATCGGGTTGCCGTCACAGATCACGCCGAGCTTGCCGTGGCCCGTGAAGACGCTGTTGAAGAGCCCGCCGCCGGTCATGCCGGCGCCCTTGACCGTCTTTATCTCGTAGGAGAGCGTCGGGTCGAAGCACAGGACGTTGCGGCCGTTGATGGTGAGCGCGTCGCCGTGCTCGATGTCGATGATGAAGCAGTTGGCGGCCTCGTGGGCGAACCACGCCTCGCCCTGCCCGCGGACCGCCATCAGCGGCAGGCCCTCGCCGGTGACGGCGCGCTTGAGCATCCCGCCGATGCCCTGGCCCTTGCGTTCGAACTGCAGGCTGCCGCGGTACGCGATCATCGAGCCCTGGCGGGCCAGCATTTCACCGTTGACGGTGTATTTGACGGACTTGGCGTTCTGCAGGGTCATCCCCGGTGCGGTGGCCTGCTGGGCCAGGTTCTCGGAGGCAAAGAGGTCGCTCTTCATCCTGTGATCCTCGCCCGGGACGGGCGCCGCGGGCATCCTCCTGAAGTCTGAAGCTCGCTGCGCTGGCAGACTTGGCCGGATGAGCAGTCAGGACATGAGAGCCGGCTTCCGGGACGAGGCACCGCAGTTCGTCCTGCCGCTGGTGGTACGGATCGAGAAGACGGAACCGCCGGCGCGCACGGACGCCCTGGAGACCGCGGCGCGGGCGGTGCTGGTGCTGCTCGCCGACGAGCGGGCGCACGGCGAGGGCGAGTGGGCCGAGGCGGTGCGCAACTGGCAGGATGCGCGGATCCGCAAGGTGGTGCGGCGGGCGCGCGGCGCCGAGTGGCGCAAGGCGGGAACACTGCCGGGTGTCACCGTGCACGGTGACATGTCACAGGTGCGGGTGTTCCCTCCGGTCCCGCTGGACGGCTGGCCGAAGGAGCTGGCGAAGCTCCAGGTGTCCGGTACGGACCTCGACGACCCGGAGCCGGCCGGTCCGCCCGGGGACGGGGTCCCGGTCCTGTGGCTCAATCCGGACCTGGAGATGTCCGCGGGCAAGGCGATGGCCCAGGCCGGGCACGGCGCCCAGCTCGCGTGGTGGGAGCTGACCGGCGCCGAGCGCTCCCGCTGGCGGGAGTCCGGTTTCCGGCTGGCCGTGCGCACCGCCCCGCGCGAGCGGTGGGCGGAGCTTTCGGGCAGCGGCCTGCCGGTGGTGCGGGACGCCGGCTTCACGGAGATCGCACCCGGTTCCTGCACGGTGGTGGCCGACCACCCGGCGCTGCGCCGACGGCTGCGGGCGGCGTGATCCGCGCCGCCGCGGCGGAACCTCAAATGTTCCTCTGAACGTCCCCCTTCCTGGATTCACCGGGTGCCGGCGGGGTCATCACACCGGCACACGGAATCGGGGGAGGTACGACACATGAAGCCCATGGACCGCCTGGGGGTGGGGATCGGCTGGCGGCCGGAGATCGCGGAGGCGGTCGAGCGGCTGCCCGGCCTCGACTGGGTCGAGGCCGTGGCCGAGAACCTCTGCCCCGGCCATCTGCCCGAGTCCCTGCTGCGCCTGCGCGCGCGGGGCACGGTCGTCGTCCCGCACGGCGTCTCGCTCGGCCTCGGCGGCGCGGACCGGCCCGACCCGGCGCGCCTGGCGGACCTCGCCGAGCGCGCGGTGGCGCTGGACGCGCCGCTGGTCACGGAGCACATCGCGTTCGTCCGGGCGGGAGGGGAACTGACCGCCTCCTCCCGTCTGGAGGCCGGTCACCTGCTGCCGGTCCCGCGGACGCGGGACGCGCTGGACGTGCTGTGCGACAACGTCCGCATCGCCCAGGACGCCCTTCCGGTGCCGCTGGCGCTGGAGAACATCGCGGCGCTGGTCTGCTGGCCCGGCGAGGAGCTGACGGAGGGGCAGTTCCTCGCGGAGCTGGTGGAGCGCACCGGCGTACGGCTGCTCGTCGACGTGGCGAACCTGCACACGAACCGCGTGAACCGCGGGGAGGACCCGCTCGCCGTGCTGGACGCGCTGCCGCCGGACGCCCTGGCGTACGTCCACGTCGCCGGCGGCGTCGAGCGCAACGGCGTGTGGCACGACACCCACTCCCACCCGGTGCCGCGCGAGGTGCTGGACCTGCTGTCCGCGCTCGGGGAGCGGATGGATCCGCCGGGGGTGCTGCTGGAGCGCGACGACGCGTTCCCGCCGGAAGCGGAGCTGGCCGCCGAACTGACCGCGATCCGCGCCGCACTGCCCGCGGCCGCGCCCGCCGCCAGGCCCGCCGCCCCGCTCACCGCCGCCGCCCCCACGGCCCCGCTCACCGCCGACACCGGCACCGAGCCCGCCGCCGGCACCGGCACCGAGGCCGCGCGGGCCCGGCTCGGAGTGGCCCAGGCGGCCCTGCTCTCGGCGCTCGTCGCCGGGACCCCGGTCCCCGAGGGCTTCGACCCCCGGCGGGTAGGGGTCCAGGCCCGCGCGCTCGCCGCCAAGCGCGCCGAGGTGGTCGCCAAGGTCGCCCCCGAGCTGCCCGTCCTCCTGGGCGACGGCTACCGGGACGCCTTCCTCGGCTACGCCCGCACCCGCCCCCTCACCGGCGGCTACCGCCGCGACGCGCTCGACTTCGCCGAGCACCTGCTCGTCGGCGGCCTGCCGCAGGATCCCGCAGCCCGCCGTGACCTCACCCACTGGTGGCAGGACCGGACCGGCCCCAGACCGCCCGGACGCGTCCGCCGCATGCACCGCCGGGCCCGTACGCTCGTCGGGAGGTGGACGCGATGACCGTCCTCGCCGTGGTCCTGTGGGCGGCCATCGCCGCCTCGACCCTCGTCCTCGCGATCGGCATCACCCGGTCCCGGGCCGTCGCCGGCCCGCTCCCGCCGCTCCACGACCTGAGCGAGGCCGCCTTCCTCGCGGGCGGCCCGCGGCTGGTCGTCGACACCGCCATCGTCGGCCTCTGCTACGACGGCCGGATGATGATCGGAGGACCCGGCATCGTCCAGGTCCGCCCCGGCACCCACAACGCCGACCCCGCCGAGCGGGTCGTGCTCGGCGTGCACGCCGAGGGTCCGAACGGCTCCCTGGAGCTGCTGCGGAGCACCGCGATGGCACACCCGGTGATCCAGGAGACCGGCGACGTGCTGGCGGCCCGCGGGCTGCTGGCCGCACCCGGCAGCGGTGGCGCATGGAAGCGCCGCGCCACCGTGCAGCTGGTGGGATGCCTGCTGCTGCTCCCGCTGTCCTTCGCCGTGACGGTCGTACGGGCCGCCTCGGCGGGCCCGCTCCCGTCCTCGGCCCTGCTGTTCTTCTTCATGGTGGCGCCGGCCGGGTTCGCCGGGGCGTTGGCGGCCGCGCTGCTGCGCGCCGCGGCCGTACGGCGGATCACCCCGGCGGGCCGGCAGGCCCTGAACGCGTACCGCATCGCGCACATGAGCTCACCCGACCCGCGGGTGCAGGTCGCGCTGTTCGGCACCCGCCAGGTGCCGGACCCACTGCTGCGGGTGCATCGCGCGGGCCCTCCGTTGCCGGCCGCCGCGGCGGGCCCGGGCAGCCCGCCGCACCACTCCGACACGGCCGCGGCGGCCATGGTGGTGTGGTGCGCCACCAGCGACTCCGGACACAGCTGCGGCAGCGCGAGCTGCGGCGGGCCGTCGGGGTCGTCGGGCTGCGGCGGATCCTCGGGGTCGAGCTGCGGCAGCAGCTCGTCGGGATCCGGCTGCGGCAGCAGTTCCTCCGGGTCCGGCTGCGGCAGCAGCTCCTGATGCCGCAGCCGGACCCGGCGCACCCCGGCACCCGCCGCCGCGGTCCGTCCGGGGCAGGTCCGTACGGGCGACGGTCCGCGCGCAAAGGGGTCACCGGCCCCCGACACCCGCGGCCGTTCCTTTACATCACCTGACATTCACTCAAACATCCCTGTTCTCAGATGATCTGACGAGAGGCCGGGGATGCGGAAGCGCGAACGTCGCGGGGCCGGCGCCACGGCCCTGCCGGTGCCGGTGTCCCTGGCCCTGGTCCTCTCGCTGGCCCTCGCGCTCGGCGCCCCCGCCCGGGCGGCGGACGCCGCCGGCCCCGCCGGGCAGACCGCCGCGGAGCGGGCCGGCACCGAAGCGGCCGCCCGCCGGGCGGCCGCCGCCGGCCTCGTCTTCGGCTCCTGCCCCGCCTCCGAGGAGCTGCCCGCCCGGGTCCGCTGCGCGCTGCTGCGGGTGCCCCTCGACTACGCCGCCCCCGGCGGGCGGCAGATCACGCTGGCCGTCAGCCGGGTCCCGGCCACCGGACCGCGCTCCGGGCGGCAGGGCTCCCTCGTCTACAACCCGGGCGGCCCCGGGGGCTCCGGCATGTACTTCCCGGCCCTGGGCGGACTCCCGGCGTGGCGGCGCGTCGCGGCGGCCTACGACCTGGTCGGTTACGCCCCGCGCGGGGTCGGGCGGTCCGCGCCGCTGTCCTGCCAGGAGCCGGCCCGGTTCGCGAAGGCGCCCACCCAGGTCCAGACCCACCCGACCGCGGCGCACAAGAAGACGCGGATCACGGAGGCGCAGGCGTACGCCCGCGGCTGCGCCCGGCGCGCGGGCGCGGCCCTGCGCCACTACACGACGCTGAACAACGCCCGCGACCTCGACGTGCTGCGGGCCGCGCTGGGCGACCGGAAGCTGAACTTCGCGGGGGCGTCGTACGGCACGTACTTCGGTGCGGTGTACGCGACCCTCTTCCCCGGGCGGGTGCGGCGGATGGTCTTCGACTCGGCGGTCAACCCCGACCCGCGGCGGGTCTGGTACGGCAACAACCTCGACCAGTCGCTCGCCTTCGAGCGGCGCTGGCTGGACTTCCGTACCTGGGCGGCCCGGCACCACGCCTCCTACGGGCTGGGCACCACCGCGCGTGCCGTCCAGGGGAGTTACGAGAAGGTGCGGGCGGCCGTGGCGCGCAGGCCGGCCGGCGGGCTGGTCGGCACGGGCGAACTCCAGTCGGCTTACCTCACGACGGCGTACGACGACGACTCCTGGGCCCCGCGGGCCGCGGCGCTCGGCGCCTTCCTCCGCGGGAATCCGTTTCCGCTCGTCGCACAGGCCGCGCCGGACCCGGACACGGCGGCCGCGGACGAGAACGCGATGGCCGTCTACACGGCGGTGCTGTGCAACGACGCGCCCTGGCCGGCCGACTGGCGGACCTGGGACCGGGACAACACCGCCCTGGCGCGCCGGGCGCCGTTCGAGACCTGGGGCAACGTCTGGACGAACCTGCCGTGCGCCTCCTGGCCCGCCGGGCCCCGGCAGCGGCCGGTGGACGTCCGCACCCGGGCGGGGGCGCTCCCGCACACCCTGATCGTGGCGGCGGAACGCGACGCGGCGACCCCGTACGCCGGGGCGCTCGAACTGCAGCGGAGACTGCACGGCTCCGCGCTCGTCACCGAGGTGCGTGCGGGCGCCCACGGGGTCGCGGGCGGTCGGAACGCCTGTGTGGACCGGCACGTGGAGCGGTACCTGCTCACCGGTCACATTGCAGGGTGGCGTGTCACATGTGCGCCGCATCCGGAGCCCGCACCGGTGTCGCTGGACCACCGGGCGGCAGCACTCTCGCAGGGCAAGGGCGTGCTGCCGCCGGGCGTCTGAACTTCCGGGCGGGGTCCGGCTGCGTCGTTTCGGGGGCAGGGCCTCCCGATCCGCCGGAGGCCACCCCGTGTCACGAGTGGTCCTCCGGCCCGTCCCCCCAGGGGAGGTCTCAGGCGAGTCCTGCCACCAGGTCGGCGACGGACTTGCGGCGGCCGGTGAAGAAGGGGACCTCTTCCCGGACGTGCATGCGGGCCTCGGAGGCGCGCAGGTGGCGCATGAGGTCCACGATGCGGTGGAGCTCGTCCGCCTCGAAGGCGAGCAGCCACTCGTAGTCGCCGAGCGAGAAGGAGGCGACGGTGTTGGCGCGGACGTCCGGGAAGCCGCGGGCCATCTTGCCGTGGTCCGCGAGCATCCGGCGGCGGTCCTCGTCGGGGAGCAGGTACCAGTCGTACGAGCGCACGAACGGGTACACGCTGACGTAGTCGCGGGCCACCTCGTCGGCCAGGAAGGCCGGGATGTGGGACTTGTTGAACTCGGCGGGGCGGTGCAGGGCCATGTTGGACCACACCGGCTCCAGCGCGCGGCCCAGCTTGGTGCGGCGGAAGAGGTTGTAGGCGTCCTGCAGCTCGTCGGAGGTCTCCGCGTGCCACCAGATCATCACGTCGGCGTCGGCGCGCAGACCGGAGAGGTCGTACGTGCCGCGGACGGTGACGTCCTTGTCCGCGAGCCGGTCGAACAGCTCCTGCACCTCGTCGGCGTAGCCGGCGCGGACCGTGCCGTCGTCGGGGAGCACGTCGCGGAGCTTGAAGACAGACCACAGGGTGTAGCGGATGACCTCGTTGAGGTCCTTGGCCTTCTTCCCTGCGTTGGGGATCTTCTCAGGTGCAGTCATGTTCCTATTGTCCCGTGTCCGAATCCGTGCTCTTCGCCAGGGTGCCCAAGATCCCGTCCGCCGCGGTCCACGCGCTCCCGATCACGGCCGGGACACCCACGCCGTCGTAGAGTGCACCGCACACTTCGAGTCCCGGCAGAGCGGCCACGGCGGCCCGGATGCGGGCGACCCGGGCCAGGTGGCCGACCGGGTACTGGGGCAGTCCGCCGTCCCATCGGGTGACGGCGGAGGCGACCGGCCGGGCGGCCAGGCCCACGGCCTCGCCGAGGTCCTTGAGGGAGACCTCGACCAGCCCGGCGTCCTCCCGCTTCAGGTCGCCCTCGTCGCCGTGCCGCCCCACCGACGTGCGCAGCAGGAACAGCTCCGGGTCGTCCTGGCCGACCCAGCCCCACTTGTTGCTGGAGAAGGTGGACGCCTTGATGGTGCGCCCGTCCACGGGCGGTACGAGGAAGCCGCTGCCGGCGCCGGGAGCGGTGAGCGCGCCGGGCAGGCCGGAGCGCCGGAAGGCCATGGTGACCAGCGCCATCGAGGCGTACTCCACGGTCCGCAGCTCCGCGGCGGCGGCCGGGGCGGCCCCTGCCAGCAGCCGGGCGGCGGGCCCGGCGGGGGTGGCGAGCACCACGGCGTCGGCGTCCAGGACCTCGCCCGACCCGGTCACCGCCCGCCAGCCGTCCGCGGTCCGCAGCAGCTCGCGCACCTCGGTGCCGGTGCGCAGGTCGGCCCCGGCGGCGCGGCACGCCCCGGCCACGGCGAGCGGCAGCCGGCCGATGCCGCCGGCGATGCCCTGGAAGACGGGCCCGGCGGCCTGCGGGGCGGCGGCGGCCGCGCGCTGGATTTCGCGCACCCCCTCGCCGAGGGTGCGGTGGGTGCGGGCGGCCTCGAAGAGCCCGGGCACGGCGGCGCGCATCGAGATGCGGTAGGCGTCGCCGGCGTACACCCCGCCGAGCAGCGGTTCGACGAGCCGGTCGACGACCTCGCGGCCGAGGCGGGCGGCGACGTACTCGCCCACGGCGATGTCCTCGCCGACCTCGGTGGCGGGGAGTTCGGCGTCGCGGGCGGTGCGGCGCAGGCCTTCGTCCGTCAGGACACCGGAGGCGGCGAGCGGGCCGAGGTCGCCGGGGACGCCCATGACGTGTCCGGTGGGCATGGGGCGCAGCGCGCCGCGCGTCCACAGCGTGGCGGTGGCGGTGGCGGGCGGCTGGAGCGCGTCACCGAGGCCGACGGCGCGGGCGAGCGCGACGGCTTCGGGGCGGCGGGCGAGCAGGGACTCGGCGCCGAGGTCGACCGGGGCACCGGCGAGTTCACCGGCGTACAGCTTTCCGCCGAGGCGGCCCGAGGCCTCCAGCAGGGTCACCCGGGCGCCGGAGCCGAGCAGCCGGTGGGCGGCGGCGAGACCGGCGACGCCGCCGCCGATCACGAGCACGCGCCGGCCGCGGCCGCCCTGGCCGGCACCGCCGCTGCGGCCGTCCATGCCCGCCCGCTCCGCACTCGTGTCCGCTTCTCGCATGGGTTCATCGTCTCATTTCCCGTAACGAGGCCTGAACGTGACCGGTTCGGGACCGCAGGACGGCAACCCCGGGCGGGGGACGGCACGTCCAACCAGCACCAGCACGCATCGAGCACGAACACACCTCGGGGGCAGCCCATGCGAACAACGCGCACCACCCGGCCCACCGGCGAGCGCACCCTTCGGCAGAGCACCGCACGACGGCGTACGGCAACCGCCCTCGCGGGCCTGTCGCTCGCGGCGGCGCTCGCGCTCACCGGCTGCAGCGCCGGCTCGAACGACTTGTCGGGCAAGGCCGACGCGGGGGCGGCGGCGCCGGAGGCGGCCGACCAGGCCGACCGGGCCGGCGCCCCTGGGGCGAAGGGCTCGGCGGCCGTGGCGCCCGGCACGGCGGCCGCCAGGCCGCCGGCCGTACGCGCCCACATCATCCGGACGGCCTCGCTCGGGATCGAGGCGAAGAGCGCGCAGAGCGCGCTCGCGGCGGCGCGGCGGACGGCGGTGGACGCGGGCGGGTACGTGGGCAACGAGTCCACGCACCGGGACGGGGCCGGCGGCATGGTCTCGGAGCTGACCCTGCGGGTGCCGACCGAGCGCTTCGACGGCGTGCTGGGCTCGCTGGAGGGCAGCGGGAAGCTGCTGAACCGCAAGGTCGACGCGCAGGACGTCACCAAGCAGGTGGTGGACGTCGAGAGCCGGATCAAATCGCAGCAGGCCAGCGTGGTGCGGGTGCGGGAGATGATGGAGCGGGCCTCGGCGCTGAGCGATGTGGTCATGCTGGAAGGGGAACTGAGCAGGCGTCAGTCGGAGCTGGAGGCGCTGCTCGCGCAGCAGGAGTCGCTCAAGGACCGGACCGCGCTGGCGACGATCACCCTGTCGATCTCCGAGCCCGCACCGGTGGAGGTGGAGGAGAAGGAGGCCGAACCCGGCTTCACGGACGCGCTGTCGGGCGGCTGGTCGGTGCTCGTGGCCGTGGCGCGGTGGATCACGCTGGTGTTCGGCGCGCTGCTGCCGTTCCTCGTGACGGCCGGGCTGCTGCTGGTCCTGTGGGTTCCGGCCCGGCGGGTGTACCGCAGGCTGCGGCTGGCGAAGCAGGAGCCCGCGGTACGGGTGACCGGGCCGGACGCTGCCGCCGCTCCCGCTCCGCCGCAGGCGCCGGTGCCCGTCCAGGCGGGACCCCACGGCGCGTCCGGGGCTGCGCCCGACGCGGACGGCGAGGGCGCCCCCCGGGCCGTCCCCGGGGACTGAACCGCCGGACCGTCGTAGCTTGGGTCCCCCAGGAGTACGGCGGGCGGCGGAGGGACGGGACGGCGGATGGCAGCGGAACGACTGGTGGTCGTCGGGGGCGATGCGGCGGGCATGTCCGCCGCATCGCAGGCGCGGCGGCTCAAGGGGGCCGGTGAACTGGAGATCGTGGCATTTGAACGGTCACATTTCACCTCGTACTCCGCGTGCGGGATCCCGTACTGGATCGGCGGGGCGGTGCCCGCCCGGGACGACCTGATCGCCCGTACCCCCGAGGAGCACCGGGCCCGCGGGATCGACCTGCGGACCCGGACCGAGGTGGTGGAGCTGGACGTGCCGGGCGGTCGCGTCCGCGCCCGCGATCTGGACTCCGGTGCCGAGTCCTGGACGGGCTTCGACAAGCTGGTGCTGGCCACCGGCGCGCGCCCGGTGCGCCCCCGGCTCCCCGGGATCGGCGCGCGCGGCGTCCACGGGGTGCAGACCCTGGACGACGGGCAGGCCCTGCTGGAGACGCTGGAGACGGTGGAGAAACCGGAGGGCCGGGAGCGGCACGAGGGCCCGCGGCGCGCGGTCGTGGTCGGCGCCGGGTACATCGGCGTCGAGATGGCCGAGGCGCTCGTGGGCCGGGGCTACGAGGTCACCGTCCTGCACCGCGGCGAGCAGCCCATGGCGACCCTCGACCCGGACATGGGCGGCCTGGTGCACACCGCGATGAACGCGATGGGCATCCGGACCGTGGCCGGCGCCGAGGCGACGGGGATCCTGACCGACGACGCGGGCCGCGCGCGGGCCGTGACCACCGCGGACGGGCGGGAGTACCCGGCGGACGTGGTGGTCCTCGGCATCGGCGTCGAGCCGCGCACCGCGCTGGCCCGGGCCGCCGGGCTGCCGCTCGGCGACACGGGCGGCCTGCTGACCGACCTGTCGATGCGGGTACGGGGCCACGGGAACGTCTGGGCGGGCGGCGACTGCGTCGAGGTGCTGGACCTGGTCTCCGGACGCACGCGGCACATCCCGCTGGGCACCCACGCCAACAAGCACGGCCAGGTGATCGGTTCGGGGGTGGGCGGCGGCTACGCCACCTTCCCCGGGGTGGTGGGCACGGCCGTCAGCAAGGTCTGCGACCTGGAGATCGCGCGCACCGGGCTGCGGGAGAAGGACGCCCTGGCGGTCGGGCTGCGCTTCGTGACGGCCACGATCCGCTCGACGAACACCGCGGGCTACTACCCCGGCGCGGCGGAGATGACGGTCAAGATACTGGCCGAGCGGCGCACCGGGCGGCTGCTGGGCGTGCAGATCGTCGGCGGCCCGGGGTCGGCCAAGCGCGTGGACATCGCGGCGGTGGCGCTGACGGCGGGGATGACGGTGGAGCAGGTGGTGGCGCTGGACCTGGGCTACGCCCCGCCGTTCTCGCCGGTCTGGGACCCGGTCCTGGTCGCCGCCCGCAAGGCCGTGTCGGCGGTGCGGGCCGCGGGGGTCTGACCTCTGCGGGACCGTCCCCTGCCCGCCCTTCCCCCGTTCCCCGGGCTCCGACCGGACCGGGACCGGCGCTCCGCGCCGGTGCGCTCAAACGCCGCGCGGGCCGGAATTCGCTGCGCGAATCCGGCCTCGCCGGCGTTTGAGGCGCGGGGTCCGGGGCGGAGCCCCGGTTTCGGGAAGGGGCGGGGTGGGGGCGCCCCGCGGGGTCCCGGACCGCTAGCGCTGCGTCTTGGTGTGGACGTAGTCCACGAGGCGGGTCAGGGCCTCGGGGTCGGTGGTCGGCAGGACGCCGTGGCCGAGGTTGAAGACGTGGCCCTCCAGCCCGGCCGCGGCCGCGAGGACCTCGTCCGTCTTGGCCTCGACGGCCTCCCGGGTGGAGAAGAGCACGGCCGGGTCCAGGTTGCCCTGGAGCGCCTTGCCCGGGCCGACCCGGCGGGCGGCCTCGTCCAGCGGGATGCGCCAGTCGACGCCGACGACGTCCGCGCCCGCCTCGCCCATCAGGCCGAGCAGTTCGCCGGTGCCGACGCCGAAGTGGATGCGCGGGACGCCGTACGACGCGACGGACTCGAAGACCTTCGCGGACGCCGGCATCACCGAGCGGCGGTAGTCGGCCGGGGCGAGCGCGCCGACCCAGGAGTCGAAGAGCTGCACCGCGGAGACGCCAGCCTCGATCTGCACCTTGAGGAAGGCGGAGGTGATCTCGGCGAGGCGGTCCAGCAGGTCGGCCCACAGCTGCGGGTCGCCGTACATGAGCGCCTTGGTGTGCTCGTGGTTGCGCGACGGTCCGCCCTCGACGAGGTAGCTCGCGAGGGTGAAAGGCGCACCGGCGAAGCCGATCAACGGCGTGCCGCCGAGTTCACCCGTGAGCATGCCGATCGCCTCGGTGACGTACGAGACGTCCTCGGGGGTGAGGTCGCGCAGCTGTGCGAGGTCCTCGCGGCGGCGGATCGGCTGGGCGACGACCGGGCCGATGCCCGGCTTGATGTCCAGGTCGATGCCGATGGCCTTGAGCGGGACCACGATGTCGCTGAAGAAGATCGCCGCGTCGACGTTGTGGCGGCGCACGGGCTGCAGCGTGATCTCGGTGACCAGGTCGGGCCGCATGCAGGACTCCAGCATCGCGGTGCCCTCGCGGACCTTGCGGTACTCGGGGAGTGAGCGCCCCGCCTGGCGCATGAACCACACCGGCGTGTGCGGGACCGGCTCGCGCCGGCACGCCTTGAGGAAGGCGGAATCGTACGTCTGGCTCGGCTGGCCCTTGGGGCTGTCGTTGGCACTCACGACCCAAATCTTCGCACGTATGAAGAAGTGGCCGCCCCGGGCCGGGTGTCCCTGCGCTGAACGGGGCCTTCTTCCGCCTAGTCTTCCCCGCATGGCTGCGGCTCAGGGACGATTTTCAGATGGCGCTGACGGTACGGACAGCGTGAAGGAGAGCTCCGTCCCGCTCCCGTTCCGGCGGGCGGTCGACGGCTTGAGGAAAGCGCGCCTGCGCCCGGGGATCGAGATCGACCCCACCAGGCCGCCGCAGCGGCTCGCGCCGCACGCGTACGCGCTGGAGGCGGCGGTCGTGGAGGGCGAGGACGACCTCGCCGACGGCCGGCTCATCCTCCTGCACGACCCGGCCGGGCACGACGCCTGGCACGGCACTTTCCGGCTGGTGACGCTCGTACGGGCGGAACTGGAGCCGGAGATGGCCGCGGACCCCCTCCTGCCGGAGGTCTGCTGGTCGTGGCTGACGGGGGCGCTGGACGCACGCGGGCTGGCGTACGGCGAGGCGAGCGGGACCGTGACGCGGGCGAGCTCGCACTACTTCGGCGGGCTGTCGGAGCGCAGGCCGGCGACGCAGATCGAGATCCGCGCCTCCTGGACGCCGCGCGAGGGCACGGGCGGGGTCCCGGACACGGCGGCCCACCTGTCGGCGTGGTGCGAATTGCTGTGCCAGGTGGCGGGGCTGCCGCCGGCCGGGCCCGCGGACACGGCCGTGGTCTCCCTGCCACAGCGGCGCGGCCCGCACCACCCGTAGGGAAGGCTTCACGCAGACCGAGGCGGCCTCGCGCGGCCTCACGCGGACCCGGGCGGACGCCCACCGGATCACCCAGACCACCCGACATGTCGGAAATGGTCGGTGGCGGACCAATGAAGCCCGTAACGGAGCGTCAAAACGACACGACCGTTACGGGCTTCCGATCACCACCTGATCGATCGCGTGTCCGAATTGCCCGAATTGTTACTCACCAAATCGTGATCATTCCCTAAAGCCGGGTGGGTGACGTGCCGAAGGAGTCAGTGACCATCCGCACGGTTCGCACCGGCTTCTTCCCCGAGCCGGCCGTCCCGCCACTCCCCCAGGAGGCCTAGGTGTCCGTTCTTCTCGAGCAGCCCGCAAGCCTGGTCGCCTACCGCCCGAACAAGCCGACGGCCATGGTCGTCGTGGCCGACCCGCGCGTCCGTTCCACCGTGACCCGCCATCTGTGGGCCCTCGGAGTCCGTGACGTGATCGAGGCGTCGTCCATCGCGGAGGCCCGTCCCCGCGTCGGCAACCCGCGCGACATCTGCGTGGCCGACGTCCACCTGCCCGACGGTTCCGGTCTCACCCTGCTCTCCGAGACCAGGGCGGCGGGCTGGCCGAACGGCCTGGCCCTCTCCGCCGCCGACGACATCGGCGCGGTCCGCAACGCCCTCGCGGGCGGGGTCAAGGGCTACGTCGTCACCGGCACCCGCACCAACATCGGGCTGCCGAGCCGGCCCGGCGCCGCCCCCATCGGGTCGGCCGCCGCCCGTATGCACCGCCGCCCCCCGGGTGCCCCGAGCCACCCGGGCGGCTACCGGGAGCTCTCCGGCCGCGAGGTCGAGGTCCTGCGCCTCGTGGCCGAGGGCCAGTCCAACAAGGCCATCGGAGTCTCGATGGGCCTGTCCGCCCTCACCGTCAAGTCCCACCTCGCCCGGATCGCCCGCAAGCTGGGCACCGGGGACCGCGCCGGCATGGTGGCGGTCGCCCTGCGCACGGGGATCATCCACTGAACCGGGGACCTGCCTGAGCCGGGGCCCGGCCCCCGGCAGGGCAGGCCGGTCCGGCCCTCTCGAACGGCCGGAATACACACGGCGACAGCCGTACATACCGATCACGCCCGTCGACGGAACGTTCCGGCGACGGGCGCGTCGTTTGCACGGATACCCTTGACAGGTGACCGACGCCCAAGAGACCGCAGCAGAACTGCGCACCACCACCGGGGGCGGCCCCCCGGACGACGCCGTTGTTCAGTCCGACGGGCTGCCGATTCCGTTGCTCGAGCCCCGCGAGGGGATCCCCCCGGTGGTCGCCGACGAGGAAGCCCTCGCCCAGGTGATCGCGGCCTTCGCCGCGGGCACCGGACCCGTCGCCGTCGACGCCGAACGCGCCTCCGGCTACCGCTACGGCCAGCGCGCCTACCTGGTGCAGCTGCGCCGCGAAGGCGCCGGATCCGCTCTCGTCGACCCGGTCGGCTGCCCCGATCTGTCCGGACTGGGCGAGGCCCTGTCCGGCACCGAGTGGATTCTGCACGCCGCGACCCAGGACCTGCCGTGCCTGCGCGAAATAGGCATGGTTCCCACCTCCCTGTTCGACACCGAACTGGCGGGACGGCTGGCCGGCTTCCCGCGCGTCGGACTGGGCGCGATGGTCGAGAGCGTGCTCGGCTACGCCCTGGAGAAGGGCCACTCCGCCGTCGACTGGTCCACCCGTCCGCTGCCCGAGCCCTGGCTGCGCTACGCCGCGCTGGACGTCGAGCTGCTGGTGGACCTGCGCGACGCGCTGGAGAAGGAGCTGGACCGGCAGGGGAAGCTGGAGTGGGCCCGGCAGGAGTTCGACGCCATCGCCGCCGCCCCGCCCGCCCCGCCCCGCAAGGATCCGTGGCGCCGTACCTCCGGGATGCACAAGGTGCGCCGGCGCCGGCAGATGGCGGTCGTACGGGAACTGTGGACCGCGCGCGACCGCATCGCCCAGCGGCGTGACGTGTCACCCGGCAAGGTGCTCGGTGACGCGGCCATCGTGGAAGCCGCCCTGGCGCTCCCCCTGAACGTGCACGCCCTGTCCGCGCTCCCCGGCTACGGGCAGCGGGTGGGACGGCGCCAGCTGGACCAGTGGATGACCGCGATCGACCGGGCCAGGGCGCTGCCGGAGAACGAGCTGCCGCAGCCCGGCCAGACCCCGGCCGGGCCGCCGCCGCCGCGCTCCTGGGCGGACAAGGACCCGCTCGCCGCGGCCCGGCTGTCGGCGGCCCGCGCCGCCGTGTCCGCGCTCGCGGAGGACCTGCACCTGCCGCAGGAGAACCTGATCACGCCGGACACCGTCCGCCGGCTGTGCTGGGAGCCGCCCGCGCGGGTGGACCCGGACACCGTCACCGAGGCCCTGGTCTCGTACGGCGCCCGCCCGTGGCAGGTCGAGCAGGTCACCCCCGTGCTGGTGACGGCGCTGACGACCGCGTCCGCCTGACGCGACGCACACCCCGTGCCCCCGGCCCCGCGGCCGGGGGCACGCGCGTTCTCCCGTACGCCCGCACCCCCGGCCCCATCCGGGGCGGGGCAGCGCGGGGACGGTGCGGCGGGCGCCGAAGCATCCGTGGCACAGGATGGGTCTCATGAACGCTGCCGCCGCCACACGCCCCGGGCACCGGCTCGCCGCCTTCGCCGGGCTGCTCGCCGACGAGACCCGCGCCGCCTTCTGCCTGGCCCTGCTGGACGGCCGCGCCTGGACCGCCGGGGAGCTCGCCCGGTACGCCTCGGTCGCCGCCTCCACCGCCAGCGAGCACCTGAGCAAGCTCGTCGAGGGCGGGATCCTGACCGAGGAGCGCCAGGGCAGGCACCGGTACGTGCGGCTCGCCGGGCCGCGGGTCGCCCAGCTCGTGGAGGACCTCGCGGGGCACGCCGAGCCGCCGCAGCAGGCGCCCGGCAGCCTGCGCGAGGCGAGCGTGCGCAGCGCGCTGGCCCGCGGCCGCACCTGCTACGACCACCTCGCCGGGCGGCTCGGCATCGCGGTGACCGACGCGCTGACGGAGCGGGCGCTGCTGCGCCAGGACACCGGTTTCGCGCTGACGGACGCGGGGCTCGCGTGGTTCGGGGAGCAGGGCATCGCGCTGCCGCGCGGCGGGCGGCGGCCGCTGGCCCGCGGCTGTCTGGACTGGACCGAGCGGCGCCCGCACCTCGCGGGGGCGGCCGGGGCGGCGCTGTGCCGGCACGCGCTGGAGCGCGGATGGTGCGTGCGGATCGGGTCGGAGCGGGCGGTGAGGGTGACCCCCGAGGGCGAGCGCGCGCTGCACGGGCTGCTGGGCATCGATGCCGAACGCGCGATCCTCCGGTGAGAACAGGCGTGATCCGGTGAGATCCGGTGAGATCCGGTGAGATCCGGTGAGGGATATTGGGTGGGGGATATTTCGGTGGGGGCCGAACGGTCCCGGCCCTAACGTCGGACGCATGACCGCCCCCACTCCCGCTCCCGGCGGCGCCCCCGTCGCCCGGGGCTCCCGTGCTCCCCGCGGCTCCCGCGCCGCCGTGGCCGCCGCAGCCGTCACCGTCGTGCTGTGGGCCTCCGCATTCGTGTCGATCCGCAGCGCGGGCGCGGCGTACTCGCCCGGCGCCCTGGCCCTCGGCCGGCTCCTCACCGCCTCCCTCGCCCTCGGGGCGGTCTGCCTGGCGCGCCGCACCGGGCTCCCGCCGCGCGCCGCGTGGCCGGGGATCGCCGCCTCGGGGCTGCTGTGGTTCGGCGCCTACATGGTCCTGCTCAACTGGGGCGAGCGGGAGGTCGACGCCGGTACGGCCGCCATGGTCGTCAACGTCGGGCCGCTGCTCATCGCCCTGCTCGGGGCCCGGCTGCTCGGCGAGGGGCTGCCGCGCCCGCTGCTCGCCGGCATGGCGGTGTCGTTCGCCGGGGCGGTGGTCGTCGGGCTGTCCACCGCCCCCGCCTCCTCCGGGCCGGGGGGCGGCGTGCAGGCCTCGCCGCTGGGCGTGGTGCTCTGCCTGCTGGCCGCCGTTGCGTACGCCGGCGGGGTGGTCTGCCAGAAGCCGGCGCTGCGCCACGCCGGCGCGCTCCAGGTGACCGCGTACGGCTGCGCCGTCGGGACCGTCGCCTGCCTGCCCTTCGCCGGGCAGCTCGTGGAGGAGGCCGCGCGGGCTCCGCTGCCGGCGACGCTGAACATGGTCTACCTCGGCCTCTTCCCGACCGCGCTCGCCTTCACGACCTGGGCGTTCGCGCTGGCGCGCACCACGGCGGGCCGGATGGGCGCCACGACGTACGTGGTGCCGGCGCTGGTCGTGCTGATGTCCTGGGCGGTGCTGGACGAGGTGCCGGCCCTGCTGACGCTGGTCGGCGGGGCGGTGTGCCTGGCCGGAGTGGCCGTCTCGCGCCGGGGCTCCGGAGTGTGACCTTCACCGCTCCTCGGGGAGGGGGTGTGCACATTGGTTACCCGCAAGTAGCATGGTCGAGGTGAGCGCGCGCTCAGCAGGATGAGGCGCGACGCCGCGCA
Organism: Streptomyces sp. NPDC037401; assembly: GCF_055602345.1. NCBI lineage: Bacteria > Bacillati > Actinomycetota > Actinomycetes > Kitasatosporales > Streptomycetaceae > Streptomyces > Streptomyces sp. NPDC037401. The sequence goes on along the minus strand of NZ_JBVJWO010000027.1, from coordinate 91,888 downwards.
GCAGTGCCACCCCGCACCCTGGAGGAGAGCCATCGTGCCTCGTACCGTCAGGGACGTCGTCTTCGTCGACGGCGTCCGCACCCCGTTCGGCAAGGCGGGCCCGAAGGGCATCTACCACGAGACCCGTGCCGACGACCTCGTCGTGAAGGCGATCCGGGAGCTGCTGCGCCGCAACCCGGACCTCGACCCGAAGAAGATCGACGAGGTCGCGATCGCCGCCACCACGCAGATCGGCGACCAGGGTCTGACGCTCGGCCGCACGGCCGGGATCCTGGCCGGGCTGCCCCAGTCCGTGCCCGGCTACTCCATCGACCGCATGTGCGCCGGCGCGCTGACCGCCGTGACCGCGGTCGCGGGAGGCGTGGCCTTCGGTGCGTACGACGTCGCCCTCGCCGGCGGTGTCGAGCACATGGGCCGCCACCCCATGGGCGAGGGCGTGGACCCGAACCCGCGCTTCGTCTCGGAGAAGCTGGTCGACGAGTCCGCCCTGTTCATGGGCATGACCGCCGAGAACCTGCACGACCGGTACCCGACGATCACCAAGCAGCGCGCCGACGAGTACGCCGTGCGCTCTCAGGAGAAGGCCGCCAAGGCCTACGCCGACGGCAAGATCCAGCAGGACCTGGTCCCGATCTCGGTGCGCAACACCAACGAGGCCGCGGGCGAGACGGGCTGGGGCCTGGTCACCACCGACGAGCCGATGCGCCCGGGCACCACGCTGGAGAACCTGGCGAACCTGAAGACCCCGTTCCGTACGCACGGCCGGGTCACCGCGGGCAACGCCGCCGGTCTCAACGACGGTGCCACCGCCGCGATCATCGCGTCCGAGGACTTCGCCCGCGAGAACAACCTCCCGGTCAAGATGCGCCTCGTCTCGTACTCCTTCGCGGGTGTCGAGCCGGAGGTCATGGGCTACGGCCCGATCCCGGCCACGGAGAAGGCCCTGGCCCAGGCCGGCCTGACGATCGACGACATCGGTCTCTTCGAGGTCAACGAGGCCTTCGCCGTGCAGGTGCTGGCCTTCCTGGAGCACTACGGCATCGCCGACGACGACGCCCGCGTGAACCAGTACGGCGGCGCCATCGCCTTCGGTCACCCGCTGGCCTCCTCCGGCGTGCGCCTGATGACGCAGCTGGCCCGCCAGTTCGAGGAGCAGCCGCACGTCCGCTACGGCCTGACCACCATGTGCGTCGGCTTCGGCATGGGCGCCACGGTCATCTGGGAGAACCCGAACTTCAACGCCGAGGGAGACTCCAAGTGAGCACCACCGCTGAGCTCCTGAAGGGCGCGGCCGAGCTGTTCCCGGACGAGGTCGTCACGTCCGCGCACGTCCGCCACCTGGACCTGCCGTTCGGCGCCGGGCGCTTCGCGCTCATCACGCTGGACAACGGCTTCGACCACACCAAGCCGACCACCTTCGGCCCGCAGTCCCTCGCCAACCTGAACGCGGCGATCGACCAGGTCGAGCAGGAGGCCACCGCCGGCACCATCGTCGGCGCGGGCATCACCGGCAAGCCGTTCATCTTCGCGGTCGGCGCCGACCTCAAGGGTGTCGAGCTGCTGAAGAAGCACGACGAGGCGCTCGCCATCGGCAAGGGCGGCCACGACGTCTTCAAGCGCCTCTCCGCGCTGGCCGTCCCGACCTTCGCGTACTACAACGGTGCGGCGATGGGCGGCGGCGTCGAGGTCGGTCTGCACTGCAGCTACCGCACCGTCTCGAAGGCGATCCCGGCCTTCTCGCTGCCCGAGGTCTTCCTCGGCCTGGTTCCCGGCTGGGGCGGCTGCGCCATCCTGCCGAACCTGATCGGCGCCGAGCGCGCGGTCTCGGTCATCATCGAGAACTCGCTCAACCAGAACCGCCAGCTCAAGGGCAAGCAGGTCTTCGAGCTCGGCATCGCCGACGCGATCTTCGAGGGCGCGGACTTCCTGGAGCAGTCGCTCCTGTGGACCGCGAACGTCCTGAACGGCACCACCGAGGTCGTCCGTGCGGAGATCGACCGCGGCGAGGCCTGGGACGCGGCCGTCGCCAAGGGCCGCTTCATCGCGGACTCCAAGGTGCACGGCGCCGCTCCGGCCGCGTACCGGGCGCTGGACATCATCGCCGCGGCCAAGGACGGCGACCTCCAGGCCGGCTTCGACGCCGAGGACACGGCCCTGGCGGACCTCATCATGGGCGGCGAGCTGCGCTCCGGCATCTACGCCTTCAACCTGGTCCAGAAGCGCGCCAAGCGCCCGGCCGGCGCCCCGGACAAGTCCCTTGCCCGTCCGGTCACCAAGGTCGGCGTCGTCGGCGCGGGCCTGATGGCCTCGCAGCTGGCGCTGCTGTTCCTGCGCCGCCTGGAGGTGCCGGTGGTCCTCACCGACATCGACCAGGAGCGCGTGGACAAGGGTGTGGGCTACGTCCACGCCGAGATCCAGAAGCTGCTCGGCAAGGGCCGCATCAACCAGGACAAGGCCAACCGCCTGACCGCCCTGGTGACCGGTGTCCTGGACAAGGCCGCGGGCTTCGCGGACGCGGACTTCATCATCGAGGCCGTGTTCGAGGAGATGTCCGTCAAGCAGAAGGTGTTCGCGGAGGTCGAGGCGGTCGCCCCGGCGCACGCGATCCTCGCCACCAACACCTCTTCGCTGTCGGTGTCCGAGATGGCCTCGAAGCTCCAGCACCCGGAGCGCGTGGTCGGCTTCCACTTCTTCAACCCCGTCGCGATCCTCCCGCTGCTGGAGATCGTCCGCGGCGAGCAGACGGACGACGCCTCGCTGGCCACGGCCTTCGGCGTCGCCAAGAAGCTGAAGAAGACCGCGGTCCTCACCAAGGACGCCCCGGCGTTCGTCGTGAACCGCATCCTGACCCGCTTCATGGGCGAGATCCAGAACGTCATCGACGAGGGCACCCCGGTGGTCACGGCGGAGAAGGCCATCGAGCCGCTCGGCCTGCCGATGTCCCCGCTGGTCCTCCTGGAGCTCGTCGGCCCGGCCATCGGCCTGCACGTCTCCGAGACCCTGAACCGCGCCTTCCCGGAGCGCTTCACGGTCTCCCCCAACCTCGCGGCGGTCGTCAAGGCCGGCAAGCGCGGCTTCTACGTCTACGATTCCGGCAAGCCGGAGCTGGACCCCGAGGTCGCCGCCCTCCTGGTGCAGGGCGACAGCGTCCTGACCGAGGAGCAGGTCCGCGACCGCGTCCTGGACGCGGTGGCTCAGGAGATCGGCCTGATGCTGGAGGAGGGTGTCGTGGCCGAGGCCCAGGACATCGACCTCTGCCTCATCACGGGCGCCGGCTGGCCCTTCCACCTGGGCGGCATCACGCCGTACCTGGACCGCGAAGGCGTCTCGGAGCGCGTGAACGGCAAGCGCTTCCTGGCCCCGGGCCTCGCGAGCGTCCCGGCCTAGTCGCCACCGGCGGGTCCTGCCCGCCACGGCACGCACGACTGCTGCCCGCCCCCGTCACGGGGGCGGGCAGCAGTCGTTTGCGCGCGGATGACAGAATGCGCACATGAGTTCGCGCACATCTGCCACAGGAAATGCCCCCACGAGCCGCCGCACTTTCTTGTGGACAGGCGGCGCCGCGCTGGCGGGACTGGCCGGCGGCGGACTCATTTCCACGGCCCTCCGCGAGGAGGAAGAAGAAAAGCCCGAGGATTTCGGAAGCCGGGTCGGGGAATTCAATATCGCGCAGGATTCGGAATTGCTGCGACCCAGCTCGCTCTACAACAAAACCGGTCCGCAGTCCTTTGCATTCGACGACGTAAACGGATTCATATACACGCTCCAGCTCGTACAGGGCGGAATTCGACTGCCCGACGAATCGGACAAGCTCGGCACCGCCGCCCGCCGCCGGAATGGCGACATGTGCGTCACCCGGCTCGGCCCCACCGGGAAAATCCTCGGCTACATGTACCTGCGCGGATTCGGCCACGGAATATCCCTCGGCGTCGAGCCCGCCGGCCGCAAGACGTACCTGTGGGTCGAGGGCCGGGCCTCCGGCGCGAGCGGGTACGGGCGCTCGGTGACCCGGGTGCCGTTCCGCGACGGCGAGATGCTCGACAGCTCCGACCCCGCCGTGCGCCACCAGGAACCGCTCCCGGGCGCCGCGGCCACGCACCCCGCACTGGACCTCGAACAGGGCCGTGTGCTGGTCAGCCACCGCGAGGGCAGCGAACACCGCTACGCGATCTACCGGATGGACACGTTCCGCAAGGGCGGGCACGGGCCGCTGCACGAGTTCGCCGACGTGTGGCAGCGGGACGGCGAGTCCTTCCAGGGCTGCGCCCTGCACGGCGACTACGTCTACCAGCTGACCGGCAGCCCCTACACCGACGAGGAGGGCGAGAATCCGCCGTCCGACGGAGGCAATACGTACGTCTCGGCCATCGACGTGCGGACGGGGCGGCCGGCCGGGCGCCAGCTCGTGACGGCGGCGCCCGGCCTGGAGTTCCGGGAACCGGAGGGAATCGCGGTCAGCGTGACCGACCGGCCGCAGCTGTGCATCGGATTCTCCGTCAAGGCGGGCGACAGGCGAAAACTCACTGTGTATCGCTTCACACACTGAACGGCGGAACCGCCCGGCACCCATCGCCCCACCGTAGCCGGGCGGGCACGCAGCGTGACATTTGATTGCGCGCAGATCACATAACGGTCAGCCGTTGATTACCTGGCCCCGCCACGTTTGCCGGCCGTTTCCCCCCGGTCTATTCACCGGTTCAGCGGGGGCGACTTTGATGCCTATACTACTGCGGCACTTAACAAGATCCTTACAGCCAGGAGGCCACGCCGCATGGGCAGGCAAAGCCGTCAGGCAGCGCTCGGTGTTCTCATCACCTGCGCCCTGGTGCTCAGCTTCCTCGGCATGATGGCCGCGGTGGCCATCGCCTCACTTCCGATCTTCGTGTACTCGGCGGCGGTGAGCTACGGCGCCGACCTGATGCTGCACAGCGCGGAGTCCTCGACGCTGGACCGGCTGCGCGACTCGCGCTTCGGTCTGACGATGCGCTTCCTCATCCGGCAGTTCCTGCTGCTGGCCCTGTGCGGCTCGATCGCGGAGCTCGACTCCTTCGTCGCGAAGATGGCCTCGCTGGGCCTGCTGCTGCTGTTCGTACTGCAGCTGACGTACGGCGCCATCCTGAAGAAGGTCCGCAGCAAGCGCGCCGAGCTCCCGTTCACCACCCGCGGGCTCGACATGGAGCTGCTGGGCATCCGGCGCATGCCGCACCCGTTCCTCACGGACAAGCACGTCCGCAAGATGCTCCACCTGGACGTGCCGCTGGTCGGCGGCGCGCTGGGCACCATCGCCACGGACGACTGGCGCTTCGTGACCTTCGGGTCCATCGCCACGGTCTGGATCGCCTTCGTGGCCGTCCTTGTCCTGCTCCCCGGCGCGTGGAACGCCCTGCTGCTGCCCACCCCGGACGAGGCCCTCGACGAGCTCAACCGCCAGCTCGACGGATACCGCCCCCAGGTGGCCCTGTACTTCACCTTCGCCGCCGTCTCCCGGGACTTCATGTACCAGGTGAACATGTGGCTGGAGGCCCTGGAGGCGCTCGACCTGCGGCCCATCATCGTGCTGCGCGAGCGCGCCACCCTGCGGTACCTCGACGCGACCTCGGTGCCGGTCATCTGCGTGCCGAAGGCGGACAACCTCGCCCGGGTCGAGATGCCCGAGCTGCGCGTCGCCCTCTACCCCGGCAACGCCGGCAAGAACGTGCACATGCTCCAGCGCGCCGAGGTCAAGCACGTCTTCATCGGCCACGGCGACAGCGACAAGCTCGCCAGCAGCAACCGCGTCAGCAAGGTCTTCGACGAGATCTGGGTGGCCGGCCGGGCCGGCCGCGACCGCTACGAGCGCATCAAGCACGCCGTCACGCCCCGCCAGATCGTCGAGGTCGGCCGTCCCCAGCTGATGACCCTGCACCACTGGACGGGCAAGGTCGCGGGCAAGATCCCGACCGTCATCTACGCCCCCACCTGGGAGGGCTGGACCGACGACGCCTGCTACACCTCGGTCATCCCGGCGGGCGAGAAGCTGATCCGCACCCTGCTCGACCACGAGCAGGAGATCCGCATCATCTACAAGCCCCACCCGCTGACCGGCACCCGCTCCGCCGCGGCAGGCGCCGCGCACCGGCGCATCATCCAGCTCCTCGAAGAGGACAACACCGAACGTTTCGGGCGCAACCTCGCCGACTCGAAGACCGCGGCCCGCAAGCTGGCCCGGATCGACAAGCGGATCGCCGACCTGTCCGAGCGCGGCGTCCGGTCCAAGTACCCGGACCTCTCGGAAGAGGAGCGGACCGCCCGCATCCGCGGCAGCCGCAACCAGGCCGGCTCGCTCTACTGGGAATCGCTGCCCGACTCCGCGCACCACGTGGTGATCGAGCGCATTCCCGCCCTCTACGACTGCTTCAACCACTCCGATCTGCTCATCGGTGACATGTCGAGCGTCGTGTCCGACTTCGTCGCGACCCGGAAGCCGTACGCCATCTTCAACCTCGAAGGGCTGCCGGACACCGAATTCCGCAACGAACAGCGGACGGCGTACGCCTCGTACCTGCTCGACGGGGACTGCGGCGGACTCGATGCGGCCATCGACGCGATGCTCAAGCCTCAGAACGACGTCATGGCGCAGTACCGCGAACAGTTGAAGGAATATCTGCTCGGCAAGGATTACCCGCCGTCGACCGTCCGTTTCAACAACGCGGCGAACGACCTCTACCGGCGGGGACTGCAGGACTTTCCCATCGAGTATCCGGAGCAGCCGCGCCTCCCGGCGTGAGCCCTTCCGGCCGCTCCGGCCGCTCAACCGCTTTTTTGCGGTTTCCCTCATCTCTCTCAGGAAGCAGGAGACCTTGTCCCACAGTGCAACCCGACGCCGTACCGTCGCCGTCGTCCTCGCTGGTGGCACCGGGCAGCGCATCGGACTCGAGATCCCGAAGCAGCTTCTGAAGATCGCAGGAAAGCCGATCCTCGAGCACACGCTGCACATCTTCGAGCACGCCCCGGACATCGACGACGTCATCGTCCTGATGACGCCCGCCTACACCGGTGAGGCGGAGAAGATCGTCGCGCGCGCGGGCCTGACGAAGGTCTCCCGCGTGCTGGCCGGCGGCTCGACCCGCAGCGAGACCACCAACATCGCCATCCGCGCGATCGCCGACACGCTCGGGGAGGGCGAGGACTGCAACCTGCTGTTCCACGACGCCGTCCGCCCGCTGCTGTCCCAGCGCGTCGTCAAGGAGTGCGTCGAGGCCCTGGAGCGCTACCAGGCCGTCGACGTGGCGATCCCGTCCTCCGACACGGTGATCGTCACCCGCACCCACGGCGACGACGGCGAGTTCATCACCGAGGTCCCGGACCGCTCCCGGCTGCGCCGCGGCCAGACCCCGCAGGGCTTCTGGCTGTCCACGATCCGCCGCGCCTACGAGCTGGCGGCCGGCGACCCGGCGTTCCAGGCCACCGACGACTGCTCGGTCGTGGTGCGCTACCTGCCGGACGTGCCGGTGCACGTCGTCATGGGCGACGAGTACAACATGAAGGTCACCCAGCCCGTCGACGTCTTCATCGCCGACAAGCTGTTCCAGCTGGCCTCCTCCCTCGCCCCCGAGCACACCGGCGACGAGTTCTACCGCGAGCAGCTCGAGGGCAAGACCATGCTGGTCTTCGGCGGCTCGTACGGCATCGGCGCCGACATCGCGCGGATAGCCGAGGGCCACGGTGCCCGCGTCTACGCCCTCGGCCGGTCCACCACCGGCACCCACGTCCAGAACCCGGACCACGTCGACGAGGCCTTCGCCAAGGCGTACGCCGAGACCGGCCGGGTGGACTTCGTCGTCAACACCGCGGGCATCCTGCGCGTCGGCCGGCTCGCCGAGACCGACAACGACGCCATCCGCGAGGCGCTGGAGGTCAACTACCTCGCGCCCGTGAACATCGCGCGGTCGGCGTTCAAGTACCTGAGCGAGACCAAGGGCCAGCTGCTGCTCTTCACCTCCAGCAGCTACACCCGCGGGCGTGCGGACTACAGCCTGTACTCCTCCACCAAGGCGGCCATGGTCAACCTGACCCAGGCGCTCGCCGACGAGTGGGCCGGCGACCGGGTCCGCGTCAACTGCATCAACCCGGAGCGCACCGCCACCCCGATGCGGACCAAGGCGTTCGGCCAGGAGCCCGAGGGCTCGCTGCTGTCGTCCGAGTCGGTGGCGCGCAGCTCGCTGGACGTGCTGCTGTCCGAGATGACCGGGCACGTCATCGACGTCCGCCAGCAGGACCCCACCGCAGTCCCTGCCCAGCGGTCGGGCTTCGAGCAGGCCATCGCCTCCGTGCTGAGCCGCACGGAGCACCAGGAGCTGTAAGGCGCGTCGCCTGCGGGGGCCGGGGCCGTGCGCCCCGGCCCCCGCAGCGGCGAGTACCCAGCACAGGACAGGGAGAGGCATGACGTACGCACCCGAGCCCCCGTCGGGGCCGGCCAGGATCTTCGTGGCCGGGGACTCCACGGCAGTCACCCGGCCGGTGAGCCACCTGCCGATGGCGGGCTGGGCCCAGGCCCTGCCCCTGTTCCTCACCGACGCGGTGGAAGTGGTCAACTGCGCCCGCGCACGGGCCAGTTCCAAGAGCTTCCGGGAGCGCGGCCGGCTCCAGTGGATCCTGGAGAACATGTCCCCGGGCGACTACCTCGTCTTCGGCTTCGGCCAGATCGACTGGAAGCCGGACCCGGGCCTGCACACCAAGCCCTTCAGCACCTTCACGGAGCACATGCGGGCGTACGTCACCGGCGTCCGGGAGGCCCAGGGGCACCCGGTGATCCTGCTCCCCTTCGAGCGGCGGCGCATCGACCGGCACGGCAACGTCGCCCGGTTCCTGGGCGACTACCCGCTCGCCATGCGGCAGCTCGCGCGCGAGGAGCACGTGCCGGTGGTCGACCTGTACGGCCAGAGCCTCGCGTGGTGGGAGGAGCTCGGCCCGGAGAACTCCAAGCACGCCTTCACCTACCTGCGGCCGGGCGAGCCGCTCCAGGAGATCGTGCAGGACGCGGACAACGTCCACGTGCGCCCCGAGGGCGCGGTCGAGTGCGCCCGCTTCGTGGCCCGCAGCCTGCACGAGCAGCGCGTGATCCCGCCGCACTGGGTCAAGGACCTCGACCGCCGGCGCTTCTCGTACGACGAGCTCGGCTGGCTGGACGACGCCACCTTCGTCCAGCGCACCAAGTCCCGCGTGTCCGCCTTCCCCTCCCAGGAGTCCGGCGCATGAACCACCTGCTGTGCCGGGGCCAGGCCCTCGGCCTCGAACCGGAGCAGGGGGCGGCCTACGCCGCCCTGTACAGCTCGGCCGACCCGTGGCAGGGGGTGGTCCCCGGGGAGCAGATCCAGCTCGGGCTGTCCGTCGCCCCCGACGGCGGCGCCCCCCGCGGCTTCGCGTACCTGCTGGAGGCCTCCGTGGCCCGCGGCGCCGAAGTCCTCGCCGTCCAGGGCCTGGAGTACTTCCCCGAGCAGGGCTGGTACCGGGTCCGGGCGGGCCGCGGCGAGAGCGCGACCGGCATCATCGTCCTGCGCGTCAAGCAGCCGGGTGCCGCGCCGCGGCTGCGCCCGCAGATCGTGGTGGCCGTGCCGGACGCGACCGGCCGCAAGCTGATCCGTACGGGCAAGCTGTCCGACCAGGCACTGCCGGTGCGCACCCCGACGGCGCCCGGTCTGCGGATGGGCGTGGCACCGGGCACGCAGGGCACGGTCAACGTGCTCGCGGGCGCTCCCGCGGGCAGCAACGCCATCGCGGTGAGCCAGCCCCGGAACGGCTCGGCGCGGCTCTCGCCGGACGGCTGGGTCGCGTACACGCCCGCACCGGGGTTCACCGGCTACGACCGGTTCGAGTACACCGTGGGCACCCCGGAGGCCGCGAAGCTGACCGCTCCGGTCAACGTGCACGTGGGCGCGCCGGGCCAGATCCCGGGCGCCTTCCCGGAGCGGCCGTCCGCCGTGGAGTTCCGCCGCTGGGAGTGGCCGGAGCTCACCGGGGAGATGCCGTGGCCGCAGCCGTCCCCGCACCCGCAGAGCCGATGAGGGTCAGCCGATGATGAACAGCGCAGCCGTACGCCCCGGCGACATCAAGGACGTGACGGTCGTCGTCCGGGTGAGCAACCACGCCCAGGTGCTCGACGCCTGCCTGGCGTCGGTGCTGGACCAGTCGATCGGCCGGGACCGCTTCGAGGTGATCGCCGTCGACGACGGCTCCACCGACGACAGCGGTTCGCTGCTGGCGCGCGCCGCGCACGAGCACGCCGGGTTCCTGCGGGTGGGGGCGCAGCCCCGCGGGCTGAGCCCGGCCGCGGCCCGCAACTGGGCGCTGAGCCAGGTCTCCGGACGGTACGTCATATTCCTTGAGGGCTCCGACCGGCTGGCTCCGCAGGCGCTGGCGCGCATGGTGGGCGTCGCCGACCGCAACGAGGCCGACATCGTCCTGGGCAAGCTGGAGAGTTCGGGCCGGCACTCGGTGGCGACGTCGATGTTCCGGCGCAGCCAGGCGTTCACGGACCTGTACTCCTCGCGGGTCTACTGGTCGCTGACGCCCGACAAGCTGTTCCGCACGAGCCTGGTCCAGCGGGACGGGCTGCAGTTCCCCACCGACATGCTGATCGGCGAGGACCAGGTCTTCACCGCGGCCGCGTACATCGGTGCCGACAACATCTCCGTGATCGCCGACCACACGTGCGTGGTCAAGGGCCCCTCGTCGGCGGCGCGGGTGTCGCTGACGGAGCGGGTGGCGATGGCCGCCCGGATGATGGCGCTGGTCGGCGGGCGGCTGGCGGAGGGCGAGCGGCGGGACTGGCTGCTCTCGCGCCACCTGGAGGTCGAGCTGGGCAAGGCCACCGGTGCCGCGCTGCTGGCCTCGCAGGACCAGGCCGACCGGGAGCAGGCGATGTGGGCGGCGGCCGAGGTGCTGCGCGCCCATGCCACGCCGGGGGCCCTGGAGCTGCTGCCGCGACCGCTGGCGGTGCGGTTCGCGCTGCTGGCCGGGGGCCGGTTCGACGAGGCCGCCGGGATGGCGGCGTACGAGGCCGACAAGACGCGGCCGGCGGTGACGAAGACGGTGGAGAACGGCCGGGTCTACACGAACCTGCCGTACTTCCGGGACCCGCAGGTGGGCCTGCCGGACGAGCTGTACGACATCACACGTCAGATGACGGTGTCACACGAGCTGTCGAAGATGCAGTGGACCGGTCCGATGCTGCTGCTGGAGGGCTTCGCGTTCTTCGAGCAGCTGTCGACCCGGGACCGGGCCACGAAGGTGGTGCTGCGGGAGCGGGTGAGCGGCGCGGAGGAGCGGTTCTCGGTGACCGCCCGGCGCGACGAGACCCTGCTGAACGCGAAGGGGAAGCCGCGTGCGATGGGCCGCTTCTCGACGCGGGTCAACCTGCGGCAGACCTCCAGCGGATGGCCGGTGGCGCCGGGCGTGTGGGACCTGTTCCTGTCGGTGAGCTTCGAGGGCGTCACCCGGGAGGTCCGGCTGGGCCGCAAGACCGGCGCGGACGTGGACACCGTGGGCCGCCTGCCGGTGACGATCGGGCCGGACCCGCAGAACCAGGGCCTGGAACTGGTCGCAGCCCCCTGCTTCACGCCCGAGGGCGACCTGAGCATCGAGGTGGCGAGCCGGCTGCCGCTGCCGACGGCCCAGGGCGCCGGGCGGGGCTGACCCCGGGCACGGAACCCCGCATACGGCAGGACCCCGCGTACGGCCTTCCGTACGCGGGGTCCTGTCGTATGCCGGTCCTGACGTACGCGGGCCGACCTGACGCTGCCGGCGCCGGATCCGGCGGCGGGGCCGCGGGGTTCAGACCGCGCGGGTCCAGCCGCCGAAGGCCAGGCCGTCCTGGTTCGGGTCCTGGCGCGCGAGGACCAGGTCCCCCGCCGGGTCCAGCCCGGCCACCACGATGCGCCCCAGCCCGTCCACGGCCACCTGGAGGGCCCGGATGTCGCGGCCGCCGAGGGAGGCCCACCAGGCGCCGTAGCCCTCGTTCTCCGTGACGTACGCGGTCAGTTCGACGTCGCGGCCGGCTCCCGTCTGGGCCAGCACCGTGCAGTCGTAGCCGCCGATCGAGGTGCGTACGGCGCCCACCGGGCCGCGGCCGCCCGCGCCGCCCAGGGCCATCAGGCCGCCCTGCACGCCGGGCGACTGGGCGCGCCAGGCCACGAGCTGGCCGTCGCCGGGGTAGCGCCAGAAGTAGGTGGCCCGCCGCGGGCCGGTCTCCAGGGCCACCGGGGTGCCCGGGACCACCGGGGTGCCCACGCGGTCGCCGAGCTCGAAGCGGCCCTTGGCCACGCCCACCCAGCGGTCGACCTCGCCGCCGCTCTGCGCGAGGATCTCCAGGACCCCGCCCTCGGGCATGGCCGCGGCCATCTCGCCCTGGTAGGCGGCGGTGGTGACGCTCTTCCAGCCGCCCCAGGCGCCGTCGGCGTTGCGGCTGCGGCGCAGGATGCCGCTCTCCCGGAGGGAGACCAGGACGTGCACGCTGCCGGCCACGGGATTGACGACGATCAGGGGCGGTCCGACGAGGGGGTCGCCGACCGGTCCGCCGGGCAGACCGGGGGTGCCGAGGCTGAACCAGTCGGTCAGGCCGCGGCCCGTCTGGAACTGGGTGGCGAAGGCCATCTCCGGTATGCCGCCCTCGTCCTGGGGCGGGCGCCGCAGTGTCACGAAGTGGACATATCCCTCGCGGTTCTGGGCCATCGCGAGCGGGCCGCCGCACCAGCCGGGCACCGGCAGCGTCTCGGGGCCGCTCCAACGGCCGCCAGGGGACGTTCCCTCGGTCCAGCGCAGGAGTCCGCCCGGACCGGCTGCGTAGGCCGCCAGCAGGCCGTCACGGCCCCGGAAGAGCCAGCGCCCGGCCGGCGGCCGGGGCTGCGCGGACCCCGGTGCGTCGCCGGAACGGCCCTCAGGGCCGCCGGTGTCCGCGACTCTGCCGCCTCTGCCACGGATCACGACGCCTTCTGCCTTTCTGGAGACCAGACCCTCGCCTCTCGAACGCCTCGAAAGTCTGTCTATTATTCACACCATCCTCAGGCAGACGGCTGGGCAGGTTCACCTCAACCGCCCCCGTCCCTCGCACGCCACCCTAGCGTCCCGACGGAAGGGCTCGACGAGCTATGACCCCGCAGACCGGTACCTCCCGGCGGCGCCCGAAGAGCCGTGGTCGCCGCGCGCTGAAGATCGTGCTGCTGTCGCTCGCCGTACTCGTCCTCGCCCTGGTCGGCGGCGGCTGGTGGGCGTACAGCCACCTCAACGGCAACATCGACAGCGTCGACCTGGACAAGGCGATCGGGGACAACCGGCCGGAGAAGGTCGCGGCCGGGGCCCAGAACATCCTCGTGCTCGGCTCGGACTCGCGCAACGGCGCCAACGGCGAGCTGGACCACGGCGACGTCGGCGGCACCGCCCGCTCGGACACGGCCATGCTGATGCACATACCCGAGGGCCGTTCGAAGGTGACCGCGGTGAGCATCCCCCGCGACACCCTCGTGGACCGGCCCGAGTGCAAGAAGAAGGACGGCAGCACCGTCCCGTCGAAGAAGCGCGCGATGTTCAACGGCATCTACACGCTGGCCGGTCCGGCCTGTGTCGTGAACACCGTGGAGCAGATGTCGGACATCCGCATCGACCACTTCGTCGAGGTGGACTTCGCGGGCTTCAAGGGCCTGGTCGACGCGCTGGGCGGCGTTCACGTCACCATCGACGAGCCCATCAAGGGCGGCAAGGGCGGCCTCCAGCTGGATCCCGGCACCCACAAGCTCGACGGCACCGACTCGCTCAAGTTCGTCCGTACCCGCTACGGCTACAAGGACGGCAGCGACCTCGGCCGCATCGGCCTCCAGCAGCAGTTCATGCTCGCGATGCTGACCGAGATCAAGAAGCAGGACGCCTTCGGCAACCCGGCCCGCCTCTACAAGCTGGCCGACGCCGGTACGAAGTCCCTCACCACGGACTCCGACCTGGACTCGCTCACCGCGCTCGCCGACTTCGCCAAGAGCATGAAGGGCGTGGACGCGAACACCATGGAAACGATCATGCTCCCGGTGGCGTACGACAAGATCGACCCGAACCGCGTCGTCCCGGCCGAGCCGCAGGCCGGCCAGCTGTGGGAGGCGCTGCGCAACGACACGAAGGTCCCCGCGTCGGCCAAGAAGTCGCCGGCGAGCGGCGGCTGAGCGGCCGACAGGACGACAGTCGTCTGAACGCGTGAACGCACTCCGGCCCGGGCGCTCTGCCCGGGCCGGAGTGCGTTCACGTGCGCGCGCTCACTTGCGCCGCGCTCACTTGCGTACCGGGGGTCCCGGCGGAGCCGGTGGCGGGGGATGTGCGGCGGCACTGCGCTGCATGCCGAGCCGGCTGTGCCTGCGGCCGTACAGGTAGTAGACGAAGATGCCGACCACCATCCACACCGCGAACCGGAACCAGGTCTCCCCCGGCAGGTTGAGCATCAGCCAGACGGAGGCCGCGATCGACAGGATCGGGATGAACGGCACCCACGGGGTGCGGAAGGCCCGGTGCAGGTCGGGACGGGTCCGGCGGAGGATGATCACGCCGAGGGCGACCACCACGAAGGCGAACAGGGTGCCGATGTTCACCAGGGTCGCCAGCTCGTTGATGCTGGTGAACCCGGCGACCACGGCGATGACCACGCCGAGCAGGATCGTCGGCCGGTACGGGGTCTGGTACTTCGGGTGGGTGACCGAGAAGAACCGCGGCAGCAGGCCGTCCCGGCTCATCGCGAAGAACACCCTGGTCTGGCCCAGCAGCAGGATCATGCAGACCGTCGTGAGGCCCACCGCGGCGCCGAAGCTGATGGCGCCCGCGTACCAGGGGTGTCCTGCGGCCTTGAAGGCGTCGGCCAGCGGCGCGCTCACGGACATCTCCGAGTAGTGCTGCATGCCGGTGACCACCAGCGACACGGCCACGTAGAGCACGGTGCAGATCAGCAGCGAGCCCAGGATGCCGCGGGGCATGTCCTTCTGCGGGTTCTTGGTCTCCTCGGCGGCCGTGGCGACCACGTCGAAGCCGATGAAGGCGAAGAACACCACGGAAGCGGCCGTGAAGATGCCCATGATGCCGAAGTTGGTGGGCTCGTAGCCGAACAGCAGCTGGACGAGTGGCGCGTCCCAGCCGGAGCCGCCCTCCTGTGCCTGGGCGGGCGGGATGAACGGGTCGTAGTTGCTGCCGTTGATGAAGAACAGGCCCGCGATGATCACGATCAGCACCACGGTGACCTTGATGGCCACCACGAGCGCGGTGATGCGGGCGGACAGCTTCACACCGATGACCAGGATCGCCGTGAGCACCAGGACCAGCAGGAAGGCCAGCAGGTCGAAGGTGCCGCCCGCCACGTCGGGCCCCTGGAGCGCGGCGGGCAGATGGATGTCCGCGTTGTCCATGAGCGAGCGCACGTAGCCGGACCAGCCGACCGCCACCACCGCCGTACCCAGCGCGAACTCCAGCACGAGGTCCCAGCCGATGATCCAGGCGGGCAGCTCGCCGATGGAGGCGTAGCTGAAGGTGTACGCGGAACCCGCCACCGGGACGGTGGAGGCGAATTCGGCGTAGCAGAGGGCGGCCAGCGCGCAGACCACGCCGGCGGCGACGAAGGCGAGGGCCGTGGCCGGTCCGGCTGTCTCCTTCGCCACCTTGCCGGTGAGGACGAAGATGCCGGTGCCGATGATCACACCGACGCCGAAGACCGTCAGGTCCCAGGCAGAGAGGGATTTCCGTAGCGCATGCTCCGGTTCCTCGGTGTCGAGGATGGACTGCTCGACCGACTTGGTGCGGAAGGGGCCGTTGCCCCTGCCGGGGCCACCGGGCCCCAGATCCTGCTGTGTGCTCACCGAAGTACCTCCACGCGGTCGTGGATGTCACGGATCACGTTGCAATGTCACGTGCACGCGAATGGGCCGGGAGGGACCACCCCTCAAGGGTGACCCTCCCGGCCCGGGGCGTGCAACGCGAGGCGATCACCGCCGCGCGGCGGCGGGCCCCCTTCCGGGGGCCGCCGGGCGCCGTCAGTCGCGGGCGGCCTCGGCCGGCTCGCTGTCGAAACGTCCGTCCAGCCTGGCGACCAAACCGGTGACCTGACGCGCGATGTCGGGTGCCGTCAGGCCGATCTCGGCCATGATCTCCTTGCGCA
Source organism: Streptomyces sp. NPDC037401 (assembly GCF_055602345.1). Classification (NCBI taxonomy): domain Bacteria; kingdom Bacillati; phylum Actinomycetota; class Actinomycetes; order Kitasatosporales; family Streptomycetaceae; genus Streptomyces; species Streptomyces sp. NPDC037401. Next base: position 75,735 of record NZ_JBVJWO010000027.1, on the reverse strand, counting down.
GCGCGTGGTCGAGGAACCGCGGCGGGATGCCGAAGTCGCGCAGCGGCACGTCCACCCCCGCGTCCCGCAGCGCCTGTGAGACGGCGGAACCGACACCGCCGGCCCGGCTGTTGTCCTCGACGGTCACGACGACCCGGTGGCGCTCCGCGAGCGGGGCCAGGGCCTCGTCCACGGGCTTGACCCAACGGGGGTCGACCACGGTCGCGGAGATGCCCTGCTTGTCCAGCAGGTCGGCGATGTCCAGGCACATCGGGGCGAGCGCGCCGACCGAGACGATCAGCACGTCGGGGTTGAGCACCTCGGGGGCCGGGGCGCGCAGCAGGTCCATGCCGCCGATCTTGCCCAGGGCCGGGACGGCCGGGCCGACGACGCCCTTGGAGAAACGCACGACGGTCGGGGCGTCGTCCACCTCGACGGCCTCGCGCAGCTGGGCACGGAGCTGCTCGGCGTCGCGCGGGGCGGCGATCCGCAGGGTCGGCACGCACTGGAGCACGGACATGTCCCACATGCCGTTGTGCGAGGCGCCGTCGTCGCCGGTGACCCCGGCCCGGTCCAGGACGAAGGTGACCCCGCACTTGTGCAGGGCGACGTCCATCAGGACCTGGTCGAAGGCGCGGTTGAGGAAGGTCGCGTAGACCGCGAAGACCGGGTGCAGGCCGCCGGTGGCCAGGCCCGCCGCGGAGACCGCGCCGTGCTGCTCGGCGATGCCGACGTCGTAGATCCGGTCCGGGAACTCCTCGGCGAACTTGTTCAGCCCGACCGGGTGGAGCATGGCGGCGGTGATCGCGACCACGTCCGCGCGGTCGTGACCGATCTTGACCATCTCGTCGGCGAAGACCGAGGTCCAGCTCGCCGCCGCGGCCTTGACGGGCAGGCCCGTGTCGGGGTGGATCACGCCGACCGCGTGGAAGCGGTCCGCCTCGTGCTCCAGGGCCGGGGTGTAGCCGCGGCCCTTCTGGGTGAGGCAGTGCACGATGACCGGGCCGCGGAAGCGCTTCGCGCGCTGCAGGGCCGACTCCAGGGCCTCGATGTCGTGCCCGTCGATGGGGCCGACGTACTTCAGGCCCAGGTCCTCGAACATGCCCTGCGGCGCGATGAAGTCCTTGAGGCCCTTCTTGGCCCCGTGCAGGGTTTCGTAGAGCGGCTTCCCGACGACCGGGGTCCGCTCCAGGATGTCCTTGCCGCGGGCGAGGAAGCGCTCGTAGCCGTCGGTGGTGCGCAGGGTCGCCAGGTGGTCGGCGAGACCGCCGATGGTGGGACCGTACGAGCGCTCGTTGTCGTTGACGACGATGACGAGCGGACGGTCCTTGGCGGCGGCGATGTTGTTCAGCGCCTCCCAGGCCATGCCGCCGGTCAGCGCGCCGTCACCGATGACCGCGGCCACGTGGTGGTCGGACTTGCCGAGCACCTGGTTGGCCTTGGCCAGGCCGTCGGCCCAGCCGAGCACGGTGGAGGCGTGGGAGTTCTCGATCACGTCGTGCTCGGACTCGGCGCGCGAGGGGTAGCCGGAGAGGCCGCCCTTCGTGCGCAGCTTCGAGAAGTCCTGACGTCCGGTGAGGAGCTTGTGGACGTAGGCCTGGTGGCCGGTGTCGAAGAGGACCTTGTCCTTCGGCGATTCGAAGACCCGGTGCAGGGCGATGGTCAGCTCGACCACACCGAGGTTGGGGCCCAGGTGCCCGCCGGTCTTGGAGACCGCGTCGACGAGGAAGGACCTGATCTCTGCGGCCAGCTGGTTCAGCTGCTCCGGGCTGAGCCGGTCCAGATCGCGCGGTCCCTTGATGCGGGTCAGCAGCACCCGTGCCTCCTTGCAGTTGCTTGCTGGTCTGTCGAGTCTAATGTTCCGTCCGCGACGGACGTCATCGGGCGGTCCCGGCATGGTCACGCCTTTGTCATACCTGTACACATCGGCGCGATGTCACACATCACGTACGAGTGGACACACGCACATGTGCCCGGCGCCACACCAGGTGGCACCGGGCACAGGGCCGTACGACGGCCGGGACGCGCGCTGCTACGCGCGGCCCGCCGTCTTCTGCGTCTTGCGGGTGACCGAGTCGATCACCACGGTGGCCAGCAGCACCGCGCCCGTGATCATGTACTGGATCGGCGTGGCGATGCCTTCCAGGGCCAGACCGTACTGGATGGACGTGATGACCATGACACCGAGCAGGGCGTTCCAGGTCCGGCCGCGGCCGCCGAAGAGGCTGGTGCCGCCGATGACGGCTGCCGCGATGACGTTCATCAGCAGGTCGCCGGCGCCGGCGCTCTGGTTGGCGGCTGCGATCTTGGAGGCCCAGAAGAGGCCGCCGATCGCGGCGAAGGTGCCCGCGATGGAGAAGACCGCGATGCGCACGACGTCGACGTTGATGCCCGCGCGCCGCGAGGCCTCGACGCTGCCGCCGAGTGCGAACACCTTGCGGCCGAACGTCGTGCGGCGCAGCAGGAAGTCGGTGCCGACCAGGACGATCAGGAACAGCAGCATGGCCAGCGGCAGGCCCTTGTACTGGTTGAAGATCGCGGCGGCGCCGAAGGCGACCACGGCCAGCAGCCCGGTGCGAAGCGCGATCTCGCCGACCGGCCGGGAGGGCACGCCGGCGGCCGCACGGCGGCGCGCGTCGAAGAAGGCGCTCAGGAAGTACGCGACGACCGCGACCAGGGCCAGGCCGTAGGCGGCGGCGACGTCGGTGAAGTAGTACGTGGTGAGCTTGCCGACCACTCCCTCGGAGTCGAGGTTGATGGTGCCGTTGCTGCCGAGGAGCTGCAGCATGAAGCCGGACCAGAACAGCAGGCCGGACAGGGTGACGGCGAAGGCCGGTGCGCCGATCCTCGCGAAGAAGAATCCGTGGATGGCGCCGATGAGCGCGCCGCCGGCGACGGCGGCGAGCACGGCGAGCCACTCGTTGACACCGTGGGTGACGGCGAGGACGGCGACGATCGCGCCGGAGACGCCGCTGACGGAGCCGACCGAGAGGTCGATCTCGCCGAGCAGCAGCACGAAGATGATGCCGACGGCCATCATGCCGGTGGCGACCATCGTGACGGCGATGTTGCTGAGGTTCTCGGCCGACAGGAAGTTGGAGTTCAGGCTCTGGAAGACGACACAGATGATCACCAGGCCGATCACCACCGGCAGCGAGCCGAGGTCGCCGGCGCGCATCTTGCGCTTGAATTCGCCGGCGTAGCCGGCCAGACCCTGCTCGCGGACCAGCAGGCGGGGGTCGACGGCCGGCACCGCGGCGGCCGGGATCTCGTCCGCGGCGGTCTTGGGACCGGGTACTTCGTCGTCCAGGGCGGGCTTGTTCTCGGTGCTCACTTGCGAGCCTCCCCGGTACGCGCCGCACGGCGGGTCACGGCGTTGTCCGTGGCGCCCGTGATGGCGGAGATGATCTCTTCCTGCGAGGTGTCGGCGACTCTGAAGACGCCGTTGTTCCGGCCGAGGCGCAGTACGGCGACCCGGTCGGCCACTGCCTTCACATCGGCCATGTTGTGGCTGATGAGGATCACGGCGTGGCCACGCTCGCGCAGCCGCTCGACCAGGTCGAGGACCTGTGCGGTCTGCTCGACGCCGAGAGCGGCGGTGGGCTCGTCGAGGATGACGAGCTTGGGCTCGCCCAGCATGGAGCGGGCGATCGCCACGGTCTGGCGCTGCCCGCCCGAGAGCGAGGCGATGGGGATCCGGACACTGGGGATCCGGATGGACAGGGTGGTGAGGAGCTCGCGGGCGCGGCGCTCCATCTCCACCTCGTCGAGGACTCCGCGGCGGCGCAGTTCGCGGCCGAGGAAGAGGTTGCCGACGACGTCGATGTTGTCGCAGAGCGCGAGGTCCTGGTAGACGGTCGCGATGCCGAGGTTCTGGGCGTCGTGGGGTTTGTTGACCTGCACGGACCTGCCTTCCCACTCGATGACTCCGTCATCGATGGGGTGCACCCCGGCGATCGTCTTGACCAGCGTGGACTTGCCGGCGCCGTTGTCGCCGACCAGGGCGACCACCTCGCCGGCATGGATCTCGAGGTCTACGTCGGTGAGCGCCTGGACGGCGCCGAACCGCTTCGAGACGCCTCGCAACGCCAGCACGGGCGCAGCGGACACATGAACCATCTCCTTCGCCGCCTGACCGGCGGGGATGTCGTACACAGAGCAGGTTGGGGAGGAATCGTTTCTGCCCGGCGCCCCGCAGATGGCGGGGTAAGAAGGGGCGGGGCGCCGGACAGGATCCGGGGCGCCCGGACAGGCCGCGAGGGGCCTGCTCGGGCGAGGCGGCGAGGGCCGGGGCCCTGCCGGGGGGCCTTACTTCAGGCCGAGCTTGGCGCAGGCGGCGGCGTAGTCGCCGGCGCAGATCTCGTCGACGGTGTAGACGCCGTCCTTGACCACAGTGTCCTTGATGTTGGCCTTGGTGAGCGAGACCACCGGGACGAGGACGGACGGGACGGACTTGGTGGTGGGGCTGTCGACCTTGGACTTCGCGATCGAGTCGAGCTTCTCGCCCTTGGCCAGCGCGACGGCCATCTCGGCGGCGGCGTCGGCCTCCGGCGCGTACGGCTTGTAGACGCTCATGTACTGGTCGCCCGTGACGATGCGCTGCACACCGGCGAGCTCGGCGTCCTGGCCGGTGACCGGCGGGAGCGGGGTGACGCCCGCGGCCTTGAGGGCGGTGATGATGCCGCCCGCCATGCCGTCGTTGGCGGAGTAGACGCCGACGATCTTGTCCTTGCCGAGCGCGGAGATCGCCGCCTGCATGTTGGTGTTGGCGTTCTCCGGCTTCCACTCCTTGGTGTCGTACTCCTTGCCGACGGTGACCTTGCCGTCGAGCTCGGAGTGCGCACCCTTCTTGAACAGCGCGGCGTTCGGGTCGGTGACCGAGCCGTTCATCATGACGACCTGGCCGGACTTGGCCTTGTCGCCCAGGGCCTCCAGGAGCGCCTTGCCCTGGACCTTGCCGACCTCTTCGTTGTCGAAGGAGGTGTAGGCGTCGATCGGGCCCTCGGCCAGACGGTCGTAGGCGACGACCGGGATGCCGGCCTCCTTCGCCTTCTTCACCGAGCCGGCGATCGCCTTGGCGTCGACGGCATCGACGATCAGCACGTCCACCTTGTTGGTGATCATCGTGTCGACCTGCGAGTTCTGCGTGGTCGCATCCTGCTTGGCGTTGGCGTAGACGACCTTGCCCTCGCCGCCGGTCAGCTCCTTGACCTTCTTCTCGATGAGCGGCCGGTCGAACTTCTCGTACCGCGCGGTCTGGTTCTCGGGCAGAAGCAGACCCACCGTGATGGCGTTGCCCTTGCCGGCGGCGCTGGCGGTCTCGTTCGTCTTCTCGCCGGATTCCTTGGCACTGCCACAGGCGGCGAGGGACACGGCCATCGCGGTGGCCGCGACGGCTACGGCGGCACGACGGATTCGCGTGTTCATCTTGTGAACCTCCCTGACGAGGCCGCGTCCTTGCGGCCGAGGTGGACGTGAGTCAACTCGGCCGCAAGGTTGTCGTCAAGGAGTGAATCCTTAACGAGATGACAACGGTGCCATTCGTTATCTAGCTGAAGACAAGCCGACGGCTCCCAGCGAGCCGGCAGAACTGGCGGAACCGTTCAATACGGTCGAATCACCCATCTCCGAGAGTACGAGCGCCAGCGCCCCGAGCACCTCGGCGCGCCCGCCCAGGGCACCCGTTAGGACGGACAACTGCCGCGCTGCACTGGGAATCGCGTACCGCGACACCGAATCCCGGATGGGTGCGAGCACCAGTTCGCCGGCCTCGGCAAGGCTTCCGCCGAGCACCACGCGGCTGGGATTGAGCAGATTGCAGAGGTTGGCGACACCGCTGCCGATGTGCCGGCCCACGTCCGCGATCACGCGCCGGCACCCGGGGTCGCCCGCCCGGGCCAGCTCCACCACGCGCTCCATGGTCAGCTCGGGCCCGTGGCTGCTCTGCAGCAGCGGCAGCACGTACCGGGCCGCGGCGAAGGTCTCCAGGCAGCCGCGGTTGCCGCAGCGGCACACCGGCCCCGACTCGTCCAGGGTGATGTGCCCGATCTCCCCGGCCGTGCCGCCCGGGCCCCGGTAGATCTGCCCGTTGATCACCAGCCCGGCGCCGACGCCGCTCGCGACCTTGATGTACGCCAGGTCCTTGACCCCGCGCCCGCTGCCCCAGACCAGCTCCCCCAGCGCGCCGAGGTTGGCGTCGTTGTCCACGTACACCGGCACGCCCAGGCGCCGGGTGAGCTCCTGGCGCGGGTTGATCCCGGCCCAGCCCGGCAGGATCGCCGTGGAGCCGAGCGTCCCGGACTCGACGTCGATGGGGCCCGGTACGCCGAGCCCGACGCCGATGACCTTGTCCCGGCCGACCCCCGTGCTCTCGATCAGCCGTCCGACCAGCTCTTCCGCCCGGTCGAAGCCCTCCGCCCAGGAGGCGTCGACGTCGAGCGGCTCGGCTTCTTCGGCGAGCACCTGGTGGGCCAGGTTGCCCACGGCCACCCGCAGGTGCTCGTGCCCGAAGTCGACGCCTATCACGATGCCCGCGTCCCCGCTGAGCGACACCGCGCGGGCCCGGCGGCCGCCCGCCGAGGTGTCCGTGACCTCGACCGTGCCGCCGTCCTTCAGCTCACGGACGATGTTGGACACCGTGGCCGCCGACAGGCCGGTGGTACGCGCGATCTCCGCCTGGGTGAGCGAGCCCGCGAGCCGCACCGCCCGCACGACCCGCTCGAGATTGGCCCGATGCAGGGACGACTGCGATCCCGGAGTCTCCACGACTCATCCACTCCTGCCCATAAGCGACGGCCGGGCCGTCGCCCCCCGGCCGGGACCGCCGTCGCAGGCGATCCTCTGGATCCTGTCGACCGAGACCCCGGCGTCTCTCCAACTTGTGAACCCTAAGTCGAGCCTTTGGGTATCCACACGTCAAGAGGCTGACGCCGTCCGAATCGGCCACTATCGACTGTTACCGGCCATAAGTACGAGAGATCCGGCCGGTCCGTTCGTGTTACGGTCGCTGAGGCGCCGGTCCTCTGCGGCCTTCCGGCCGGACCGGGCGCCTGAACTGACCGTGCGAGGCGAGGAGGTGTTCGGGATGAGTCCCGACCGAAGTTCCTGCCGCGCACTCGTCGGCTGATCGCCTGTCGATCAGGTCCGGCGCACGTCACTTCTCGTACCTCTCATTTTCCTTCCGCATGCCCTGACGCGCTCCCACGCGCCCCGAAGGGCTGCGACACACCCATGCCGACCTGCGGCCGCGGCCTTCCGTGCCGCCCGCCGCCGGTCCATGACCACTCCGGGTGACCGCGCGGCTCCGTGCTGCCCGCTTCGCCCGGAGGGAGGCTTCTTCATGACCATGCTCACCCCCCGCACGCCTGTGAAGCTCGCACCGCCGGGCCGGGGCCGCCGCGAGCGCAAGGCCGCCGAGCTCCAGGCCCGTACCCGCACCGCCGCCGCGCAGCTCGCCGCCGTCAGCGCCGCCCCGGCCGTCAGCGTCCTCCAGGGAGTCGACTCCTCCCGCCTGGGCCTGACCCACGACGAGGCCGCGCTGCGCCTGGAGCGGCACGGCGCCAACGTGATCGCGCAGGAGCGCGCGCCGCGCTGGTACGTCCAGCTGGCGAAGGCCTACCGGAACCCGTTCATCCTGGTACTGGTGTTCCTCGCCGGCGTCATGTACTGGCAGGACCCCGGGGATCCGGGCGTCGTCATCCTCTCGGTGATGGTCGGGATCAGCGGCCTGCTGCGGTTCTGGCAGGAGTACCGCTCGGGGCGCGCGGCCGACGCCCTGAAGGAGCTGGTGACCACCACCTGCGCGGTGCAGCGCCGGGCGGGCACGGGCTCCGGCCCCACCACCTTCGAAGTGCCGATGGACCGGGTCGTCCCCGGTGACATCGTGAAGCTGGCGGCCGGCGACCTGATCCCCGCCGACCTGCGGCTGATCACCTCCAAGGACCTGATGGTCACCCAGGCGGCGCTGTCGGGCGAGTCGCTGCCCGTCGCCAAGGCCGACACCCGCTCCCGGGACCTCGGCCAGCAGGAGACCGCCGACCCGGTCGAGGCCGACAACCTCTGCCTGACCGGTACGTCGGTCACCTCCGGCACCGCCACCGGGGTGGTGGTGGCCACCGGCGCCGACACGTACTTCGGCTCGATGGCCGGCTCCCTCGTCGGCGAGCGCCCGCAGACCAACTTCGACGACGGCGTGCGCAGGGTCAGCTTCCTGCTGATCCGCTTCATGCTGGTGATGGTCCCGGTCGTGTTCGCGGTCAACGGCCTCACGAAGGGCGACTGGGACGAGGCGTTCCTCTTCGGCATCGCCGTCGCGGTGGGCCTGACCCCCGAGATGCTGCCGATGGTGGTCTCCGCCAACCTGGCCCGCGGCGCGGTCGCGATGTCGAAGCACAAGGTCGTCGTCAAGCGGCTGAACGCCATCCAGAACCTCGGCGCGATGGACGTGCTCTGTACGGACAAGACCGGCACCCTCACCGAGGACCGGATCGTCCTGGACCGCTACCTCGACGTGCACGGCAACGAGGACGGCGAGGTCCTGGAGTACGGCTACCTCAACGCGCACTTCCAGACCGGGCTGAAGAACCTGATGGACCAGGCGGTCATCGACCGCGTCAGCGAGGCCGAGGAGGTTGTCGTCGACGCACGGTTCTCGATGGTCGACGAGATCCCCTTCGACTTCGCCCGGCGCCGCATGTCGGTGGTCCTCAACCGCCAGGGGCCGGCCGGGGCGGCCGGCCGGCCCGAGCACGTCATGGTCACCAAGGGCGCGGTCGAAGAGGTGCTGGACCTGTGCACCCGCATGCGCGACGGCGGCGGGACCGTGGAGCTGACCGAGGCGCTGCGGCTGAAGGCCACCCGGATCGCGGAGGACAACAACCGCCGCGGCCTGCGGGTCCTGGCCGTCGCCACCCGCACCGTGGAGGCCCCGCGGGACACGTACACCGTCGCGGACGAGGACGGGCTGACGCTGGTCGGCTTCCTCGCCTTCCTCGACCCGCCGAAGGCCAGCGCGGCCGCGGCCCTGCGGGGCCTGGCGGACAAGGGCATCGCGGTCAAGGTGGTCACCGGGGACAACGACCTGGTGGCGGCCCGGGTCTGCGCGGACGTCGGCATCGAGGTCGGGCAGATGGTGCTCGGCTCCGAGACCGACCTCCTCGACGACTCGGGGCTGCGTGAACTGGCCGCGCGCACCACGGTGTTCGCGAAGGTCAACCCGGTGCAGAAGGCGCGCATCGTGCGGGCGCTCCAGGCGGGCGGGCACACGGTCGGCTTCCTCGGCGACGGCATCAACGACGCCGCGGCGCTGCGCGACGCCGACGTCGGCATCTCGGTGGACACCGCGGTGGACATCGCGAAGGAGTCGGCGGACATCATCCTGCTGGAGAAGGACCTGACCGTCCTGGAGCAGGGCGTGCTCCAGGGCCGGACCACGTTCGGCAACACCATCAAGTACATCAAGATGACCGCGTCGTCGAACTTCGGCAACGTCTTCTCGGTGCTGGTCGCCTCCGCGTTCATCCCCTTCCAGCCGATGCTCGCGATCATGCTGCTGGTGCAGAACCTCGTGTATGACATTGCACAGCTGGCCACGCCGTGGGACCGGATGGACGAGGAGTACCTGCGCAAGCCGCGGAACTGGGACGCCAGGGGGATCGGCCGGTTCATGGTGACCATCGGGCCCATCAGCTCGATCTTCGACATCGCCATGTTCCTGATCATGTGGAACGTGTTCGGCGCGAACAGCGAGGCCCACCAGGCGCTCTTCCAGTCCGGCTGGTTCATCGAGGGACTGCTGTCGCAGACCCTGATCGTCCACATGATCCGTACGCGCAAGATCCCGTTCGTCCAGTCCCGCGCCTCCTGGCCGGTCATGGTGATGACGGTCCTCGCCGTGCTGACCGGACTCTGGCTGCCGTTCTCGCCGCTGGCCGAGTCCCTGGGCTTCGTGGCGCTGCCCACCTCCTACTTCCCCTGGCTCATCGGCGTGCTCCTCGCCTACTGCACCCTCACCCAGCTGGTGAAGACGGCGTACATCCGCAGGTTCGGCACCTGGCTGTAGGGACCCGGGAGGGCGGTCTGCACTGCGCCGCCCTGCCGGCCGCCGGTTTCGGCGGCCGGGAGGGCGGCGGTGGTGCCGGGGCCGGACGAGCCGGCTACTTGAGCGTGGCCGACGTGAGACCCGCCTGGATCTGGCGCTGGAAGGACAGGTAGACCACCAGCATCGGGATCATCGCGATGGTGACGCCCGCGAAGAGCACGGGCAGGTCGGTCTCGTAGCCCATCTGGTACTGCAATTGCACCAGGCCCTGCGTGAGCATGTAGCGCTCGGGATCGGTGCTGTTCTGCGGCTGCATCAGCACGGCGGGCAGGATGTACTGGTTCCACTGGCCCAGCGTGTTGAATATCCCGACGCTGATCAGGCCGGGCTTGGCCATGGGCAGCATCACCTGGAAGAAGATCCGGGTGTGCGAGGCCCCGTCGATCACCGCCGCCTCGTGCACCGCCGTCGGCAGGGTGCGGAAGAACGAGTGCATGAAGAAGACCGTGAACGGCATCGAGTACGCGACGTACACGAGGATCAGGCCCTGGTACGTGTTCAGCATGTCGAAGCGCTTGACCATGAAGAAGAGCGGTACGAGCGCCAGGAAGACGGGGAACATCGCCCCGCTGACGAAGAAGTAGTACGTGAGCCGGTTGCCCTTGAAGGGGTAGCGGGCCAGGACGTACGCGGCCATCGACCCGAACAGCATCGTCAGCGGGACCGAGAACACCATCACGATCAGGGTGTTGGCGAAGTAGTCGCCGATGCCCTTGTCCCAGGCCCGCCCGAAGGCGTCGAAGTGCCAGTTGGAGGGCCAGCTGAGCGCCGACCCGCCGATCTGCGCGTCGGTCTTGAAGGAGCCGAGCGCCAGCCAGATCAGCGGCAGGACGATCAGTATGGCCCACACGGCGAGGAAGCCGTGGGAGAAGACGTTGAGGACCATCCCCTCGGAGCGGCGCTTCTCGCTCTCGCCGGTCCGCCCGGAGCCGCCGGCCCGCTCCGCGGCCGCCTCCCCGGGCGCCTTGATCACAGTGGACTCAGTGGTCATCAGGATCTCCCGCTCAGAACTCGATGCGCTCGCGGCGGGTGGCTCGCAGCGTGATGATGGAGAGGATCATGGTCAGGACGAGCATGACCACGCCCATGGCGCAGGCATAGCCGCTCTGGCCGAGGTACAGGAAGTTGCGCATCAGGACCGTCGCCATGACCTCGCTGTGGTGGTCGGGGCCGCCGCCGAACTGCCCCGAGGTCATGGTCGACACGAGGACGAACATGTCCATGGCCACGATGCCGAGGTAGACCGCAGAGGTCTGCACCGAGTCCCACAGCAGCGGCAGGGTGACCTTGAAGAACGTCTGGCCGCGGCCGGCGCCGTCGAGCAGCGCCGCCTCGTAGATGTCCTTCGGTACGGACTGCATGGCCGCCGAGAACAGCACGAGGTAGAAGCCCACGCCGTGCCACACCACGACCAGCAGCAGGCACCACAGCACGAAATTGGGCTCGTTGAGCCATTCGACGGGGGTCTGCGGGTCGACGAGGCCGAGCTTGATGAGCACGCCGTTGAGGAGCCCGCCCTCGTCGCTGCGGTACACGGCGCCGAAGAGCACCGCGAGGATGGTGAGGGACAGGACCTGCGGGAAGAAGTAGACGATCTTGTAGAAGCCGGATCCCCGCACGCCCTGGACCCCGCCCGCACCGCCCTTCCCGCCCGCGTTCACCATGAAGGCGAAGAACAGCGCGAGCAGGATGGTGATCACCGGGACGAACACCAGGAGCAGCAGGTTGTGCCAGATGGCGCTGAGGAAGACGTCGTCCTTCAGCAGGGCCTGGTAGTTCTCCACGCCGACGAAGTCGAACGTCGGTGACTGGCCTGTCCAGTTGGTGAAGGAGTAGCCGAATGTCTGCACATACGGCCAGATGACGAATGTCAGGTACAGCGCGAGCGGTACGAAGAGGAACCCGGCGATGAAGCCGGCCCGCCCTCTGCTCTTGGCTACGTGGCTCATGGTGTCCGTCCCTGGTGTTCCCGGGCTTGGCGGTGGCGGCGCGGGCCTGCCGCGTCAGTCGCGGCGGTTGTTCTTGGCGTTGGGGTCCTTGGCCGCCTTGTCGACCGCGGCCTGCGCCCGCTTGATCCATTCCTTCGGCTGGATGCGCTTGGCCATCAGCTCGTTCGAGGCGTTCTGGATGTCCAGGTCCATCTGGCTGTACCAGTCCGGGTAGCGGTAGTTGAAGGTGTTCTCGCCGGCCGCCTTCAGCGCCTCCACGGCCGACTTCGTGCCGGGCCGCAGCTGGACGTTCGGGTCCACGCCGTCCTTGACGATGGTCAGCGAGTTCGCCTGCTGCGCGAAGAGGGTGGACCACTCGCGGGAGAGCATCGAACGGATGAACTCCAGGCCGCCGGCCTTGTTCGCGGCCTTCTCCGGGACGATGAAGGGCTCGCCTGCGCCGGCCCGGATCGCCTCGAGCGGCAGCTTGCTGCCCGGCAGCAGCGGCATCGGCAGGAAGCGCATGTCGAAGTCCGCGGGGGTCTGCTTGAGCTGCTCGTTCTCCAACCAGGAGCCGCAGGTGATGAAGGCGGCCTTGTACTGGTTCCAGCGCGTCTGGGAGTCGGTGTGCGTCAGGCCGTTCGTGCCCGGCATGAGCAGGCCCTTCTCGACGACCTCGTAGACCGCCTCGACGGCCTCCAGGGCGACCGGGTTGCCCGCGAAGGCGTTCGGCTCCAGGTGGTCGATCGCCTTCATGGCATCGAGACCGCCCTTCTTGGCGATCAGGTCCATGATGGCGACGTTGATGTAGTACGGGAACTTGCCCTGGTGGGCGAGGCCGCCCAGCCCGGCCGCCTTGGCCTTCGCACAGACGTCCAGGAACTCCGCCCAGGTCTTCGGCGGGGCCCAGCCCTTCTCCTTGAAGAGCTTGCCCGAGTACCACAGGCCCCAGACCGTGTACACGTAGTTGACCGAGACGAACTTGCCGCCCTGCGTGCCCTGTTCGACCGTGCCGGGGATCAGCATGTCCCGGACCTTCTTGGTCGGGTCGTCCAGCGAGGGGGCGTCGAGCACCGGGGTCAGGTCGGCGAGCTGGCCGCCCTTGAAGAGCACGTCCAGCTTGATCTGCTGGGCGCCCGAGTCGTCGATGACGTCCGGCGGGTTGCCGCCGTTGAAGCGCGGCTGGAGCTTGGCGGTGATCTCCTGGGTGCCGAGGTGGGAGGAGGTGGTGCCCCACTTCTTGTCGAACGCCGCCTCCCAGGCCTTCGCGTAGTCGTCGCCGTAGCCGCCCTTGAAGACGACGACGTCGAGCTTGCTGCCCTTGGCGACGCCGAACGGGTTGTTCTTGTCCGCCTTGGCCGTGGCGGTGGCCTTCGGCTGCTCCTCGCCGCCGCCGGAGGCGCACGCGGACAGGAAGCTCATCGTCGGCACCGTGATGAGGCCGAGTGCCGCGGAGCGCTTGATCAGGTCGCGGCGGCCGACGCCTTCACCGGTGCGCTCGCCGTGGGCGGAGGTGGATCCCATGCTCATGTCCTCGCCTTCGTCAGGAGTGTGAAGGAGGCCGGAAATCACGGCAGTTGCCGTGCATGCGGACATCGCCGCAGGTCTCCTGCCGTCCCCCCGTCCGGGGCCGCTCGTACCGCGGCGGTCCGGACGGGCACAGGTATAGTCCACTTCCGCTCGGCTGAGCAAGATCGTGCACAAGGATGACCCCGGGCTTTTCCGAGTTGAGACCTGTCCGTCACACGGGATGCCTACCCCGGAAAGCGGAAGGGCCGTACCCCCATAACGGGGATACGGCCCTTTGGTGCCGATGTGCGGCGGATCAGTCGGGTCAGCCGCGGATGAGGTTCCGCAGGACGTACTGCATGATGCCGCCGTTGCGGTAGTAGTCCGCCTCACCGGGGGTGTCGATGCGGACGACCGCGTCGAACTCCACACCGGTGTCGGTGGTGACCTTGACCGTGCGCGGGGTGGTGCCGTTGTTCAGCTCCTCCACACCGGTGAAGGAGAAGGTCTCCTCGCCGGTGAGGCCCAGGGAGGCGGCCGTGGCGCCCTCGGGGAACTGGAGCGGGAGAACGCCCATGCCGATCAGGTTCGAGCGGTGGATGCGCTCGTAGGACTCGGCGATGACGGCCTTGACGCCGAGCAGCGCGGTGCCCTTGGCGGCCCAGTCGCGGGACGAGCCCGAGCCGTACTCCTTGCCCGCCAGGATGACCAGCGGGATGCCGGCGGCCTGGTAGTTCTGGGAGGCGTCGTAGATGAAGGAGACCGGGGCACCCTCGACGGTGAAGTCGCGGGTGAAGCCGCCCTCGGTGCCCGGCGCGATCTGGTTGCGCAGGCGGATGTTCGCGAAGGTACCGCGGATCATGACCTCGTGGTTGCCGCGGCGGGAACCGTACGAGTTGAAGTCGCGGCGCTCGACGCCGTGCTCGGTGAGGTACTTGCCGGCCGGGGTGTCGGCCTTGATCGCACCGGCCGGGGAGATGTGGTCGGTGGTGACCGAGTCGCCCAGCTTCGCCAGCACGCGGGCGCCGGCGATGTCGGAGACCGGGGTGGTCTCCATGGTCATGCCCTCGAAGTAGGGGGGCTTGCGGACGTAGGTGGACTGCGGGTCCCACTCGAACGTGTTGCCGGTCGGGATCGGCAGCGCCTGCCACTGCGCGTCGCCCGCGAAAACGTCCTGGTAGGACTTGTTGAACATGTCCTCGCCGATGGCGTTGGCCACGACGTCGTTGACCTCGGCCTCGGAGGGCCAGATGTCCTTGAGGAAGACCGCGTTGCCGTCGGTGTCGGTGCCGATGGCGTCCTTGGTGATGTCCACCTTCATGGAGCCCGCGATGGCGTACGCGACGACCAGCGGCGGGGAGGCCAGGTAGTTCATCTTGACGTCGGGGTTGATCCGGCCCTCGAAGTTGCGGTTGCCGGAGAGCACCGAGGTGACCGCGAGGTCGTGCTCGTTGATCGCCTTCGAGACCTCTTCGTCCAGCGGACCCGAGTTGCCGATGCAGGTGGTGCAGCCGTACCCGACGAGGTTGAAGCCCATCTTGTCGAGGTACGGGGTCAGGCCGGCCTTGTCGAAGTAGTCGGTGACGACCTTCGAGCCCGGGGCCAGGGTGGTCTTGACCCACGGCTTGCGGGTCAGGCCCTTCTCGACCGCCTTCTTGGCCACGAGCGCCGCGGCGACCATGACGTAGGGGTTCGAGGTGTTGGTGCAGGAGGTGATCGCGGCGACGGTGACGGCGCCGTGGTCGATCTCGAACGAGGTGCCGTCGGCCAGGGTGACCGGGGTGGGCTTCGACGGGGCGCCGTTCGGGTGGTTCGCCGGGGCGTCGGAGGCCGGGAAGGACTCCTTGCCCGCCTCGTCCACGTCGTCGACGTAGTTGCGCACGTCCTGCGCGAACTGCTCGGCGGCGTTGGCGAGGACGATGCGGTCCTGCGGGCGCTTCGGGCCGGCGATGGAGGGGACGACCGTGGAGAGGTCGAGCTCCAGCTTCTCGGAGAAGTCCGGCTCGGCGGCCGGGTCCAGCCACAGGCCCTGCTCCTTGGCGTACGCCTCGACGAGCGCGACCTGCTGCTCGGAGCGGCCGGTGAGCTTGAGGTACTTCAGCGTCTCGCCGTCGATCGGGAAGATCGCGGCGGTGGAGCCGAACTCGGGCGACATGTTGCCGATGGTGGCGCGGTTCGCGAGCGAGGTGGCGGCGACGCCCTCACCGTAGAACTCGACGAACTTGCCGACGACGCCGTGCTTGCGCAGCATCTCGGTGATCGTGAGCACCAGGTCGGTGGCGGTGGTGCCGGTGGGGAGCTCGCCGGTCAGCTTGAAGCCGACGACGCGCGGGATGAGCATGGAGACCGGCTGGCCGAGCATCGCGGCCTCGGCCTCGATGCCGCCGACGCCCCAGCCCAGCACACCGAGGCCGTTGACCATGGTGGTGTGGGAGTCGGTGCCGACGAGGGTGTCGGGGTAGGCCTGCCCATTGCGGACCATGACCGTACGCGCCAGGTGCTCGATGTTGACCTGGTGGACGATGCCGGTGCCCGGGGGGACGACCTTGAACTCGTCGAAGGCGGTCTGGCCCCAGCGCAGGAACTGGTAGCGCTCCTTGTTGCGGCCGTACTCCAGCTCGACGTTCTGGAGGAACGCGTCCGGGGTGCCGAACTTGTCCGCGATGACGGAGTGGTCGATGACCAGCTCGGCCGGGGCGAGCGGGTTGATCTTCGACGGGTCGCCGCCGAGCTCCTTGACGGCCTCACGCATGGTGGCGAGGTCCACGACGCAGGGCACGCCGGTGAAGTCCTGCATGATCACGCGGGCCGGCGTGAACTGGATCTCCTGGCTGGGCTGGGCCTGGGAGTCCCAGTTGCCGAGCGCCCGGATGTGGTCGGCGGTGATGTTCGCGCCGTCCTCGGTACGGAGCAGGTTCTCCAGCAGCACCTTCAGGCTGTAGGGCAGACGGGCGGAGCCCTCCACCTTGTCCAGCTTGAAGATCTCGTACGACTCGTCGCCCACCTGCAGCGTGCTGCGGGCGTCGAAGCTGTTCGCCGACACGACAGTCTCCTTCATGCATGAATTCGCGCGTTCTACCGCAATCCTGCCGCGTGGCACTCTGGCCCATCCGCTAAGGTAGGGCTAAGTTAGGTAACCCTTACCAGCGGCGCGGGCTGCGGGACGCCCTCGGCAGATATCTCGATGTCGAGATAACTCTAGTGCATCGTCGCGCCAGGGTCATGCGCGGCGTGGGTCACATTGCCGTGTGATCGGTGACATTGCCGTGTGGCCGTACCGCCGGACCGTCCGTCAGGGTCGCCGGTGAGGACTCCCGCTGCGCCGGGGCCGGGACGAGGCACGCACCCTCAGGGCCGCCGGGACGGTGAGCTGACCGGGGACGGCCCCGGCGGGATCCTCCACCAGTGCGACCAGTGCGGCGACGGCCGCCTCCGCGATCGCCTCCGGCATCAGGCTCACCGTACTGACCGCCGGTGCGGCCTCCGCGTACGCCGGGTCCTCGCTCGTGCAGACGAGCAGCAGGTCCCCGGGGACGCTCAGGCCGTGGCGGGCGGCGGCGGCCAGCACCTGACGGCCGCCCGGATCGTATACGCAGTGCACGGCGTCCGGCCGCTCCCCGGCCGGCGCGCCGAACGCCCCGTCGAAGGCACGGCCCTGCTCGTCATCCGGGGTGAACGGGACCAGCAGCGGGACCCGGCCGCGCTCCGCGCACCAGTCCTCGTAGGCGGCGGTGACGGCGGCCGTGTAGTGCTCGCGGCCGAACCCGGCGTGCAGCGCCGGGCGGCGCGCACCGGCCCGGTCGAGGTGGTCGAGCACCTCACGGACGGCGGCCGCGTGGTCGTTGTCCACCCACACGTCCCCCGGCAGCGCCTCGGTGGGGCGGCCGTCGAACACGAGCGGCATGCCCCGGGCCCGCAGCGCCCGGAGCACCGGGTCGTCCGCCGGGCTGTCGAGCAGCAGCATGCCGTCGACGTTCAGCGTGTGCCACAGGACTTCGGCGCAGCGGTCGGCGGGCAGGGTGGTGAGGGCGTAACCCCGGGCGTGGGACGCGGAGGTGGCGGCGGTGATGAGCCGGGCGAAGTAGGCCACGCCGGCGAAGTCCCAGGCGTGGCCGGCATACGTGGTGACGGCGAGTCCCAGGCTGCGCGTACGGGGGCCGCGGCCCGCGCCGTAGCCGAGGCGGGCGGCGACCTCGCGGACCCGGCGGCGGGTGCCCTCGCCGATCCGGCCGGTGCCGTTGAGGGCGTGCGAGACCGTCGCGGTGGACACCTCGGCGGCTCGCGCGATGTCGGCGATGGTCGGACCGGGCACGCCGGTCATCGTACGGACCGGGGTGCGGAATCCGTCGCGGGGGCCGGGTTCTGGTTAAGGGGTTAATCACCGACAGTCCTGGCCACAGCACACACATGGAGTGGTTGGGAGTGGTCATGAACTCGTCTCTGTCCCGCCGGGGCCTGCTCGCCGCGGGTGCGGCCGGTCTCGTCGGCGCGGCCGCCGGGAGCGGCGCCGCGTCGGCCGTCCCGTCCCCGGCCGGCGCCCCCGCGTCCGCCCGTACCTCGGCCGCGCTGATCATCCACAACGCCCGGGTGTTCACGGGCCTGCCGGGCGCCCGGCCCGCGGAGGCGGTGGCCGTCGGCCGGGACGGCCGTGTCCTGGCCACCGGGACGGGCGCGGCGGTGCGGCGGCTGATCGGCCGGGACACCGAGGTGGTCAACGCGCGGGGCAACACCGTGATGAGCGGGATCCACGACGGCCACGTGCACCCGCTGGGTGCGGGGGACCGTTCGCTGCGGCCCTCGCTGGACGGCGCCGAGACCACGGTGGCCGAACTGCAGGAGGTGCTGAAGGGGTTCCTCGCGGACACCGGGGGCGCCGGGGAGGAGCCGGACGGCTGGCTGGTGGTGGAGGACTGGAACCCGGTCGGCCTGCTGCCCGCCGGCACCGCCCCGCACCACGTGATGCTGGACGCGCTGCCGACCCGGCGGCCGGTGGTCCTGGTGGGCGGGGACGGCCACAACCTGTGGGCCAACCGGCGGGCGCTGGAGATCGCGGGCATCACCGCGGCCACCCCGGATCCGGTGGGCGGCCGGATCGTCAAGGGGCCGGACGGGAAGCCGACGGGTGTCCTCAAGGACGACGCCCAGGGGCTGCTGACCCGGCACGTCCCGCAGCCGACGCAGCGCCGGCTGGTCGAGGCGTGCGCGAAGGTGCTGGCCGAGGCCGCCGCGTCCGGGGTCACGACGATGATGGACGCGCTCGTCGGGCGCCACGAACTGGAGCTCTACGGGGCACTGTCGAAGGCGGGGCGGCTGCCCCAGCGGATCGTGCCGGCGATCCGGCTCTCCGCGGAGCAGGCGAAGGACCCGGCGGGCGCGCTGGCGTACGCGCGGGGGCTGCGCAAGGAGTTCGGGGGCGTGCGCGGGCTGCGCTTCGGCATGGTGAAGGTGTTCCTCGACGGGGTCATCGAGTACCCGGCGCAGACCGCCGCGCTGCTCCGGCCTTATCTGGACGGACACGGCAAGCCCACCGAAAACCGGGGTGAACTGTACGTTTCCGGGCGCGCCTACGGGCGGTTGACAGCGGCGTTCAACCGGGCCGGCTGGCAGATGCACGCGCACGGGCTGGGCGACCGGGCGGTGCGGGCGGCGCTGGACGGGTACGCGTATGCGCGCAATGTCACAGGTCACCGTGATGCGCGCAATGCCATAGCGCACCTCCAGCTCGTCGACCCGGCCGATTTGCGGCGGTTCGCGCAGCTCGGGGTCGCCGCCTGCATGCAGCTCCAGTGGGCCGCCGAGGACACGTGGACGATGGACGCACTGCTCCCGTACATCGGCCCGCAGCGGCACCGCTGGATGTACCCGGCGCGCAGCCTGGAGAAGGCGGGCGCCCGCCTGTCGGGCGGCTCCGACTGGCCGGTGGACGCCCTCCAGGTGTGGAACCAGATCCGCACCGCCGTCGACCGCAAGGGCATGGACGGCGAAGGCGACCTGTACCGCGAGCTGGAGGGCCTGAGCCGGGCGTCGGCCCTGCGGATGCACACCCTGGGCACCGCCTGGCAGCTGCGCCAGGACGGGCTGACCGGCACGGTGGAGAAGGGGAAGGCGGCGGATCTGGTGCTGCTGGACCGGGATGTGACGCGCTGCCCGGTCAAGGACATCAGCGGGACCCGGGTGGAGCTGACCCTGGTCGGCGGCCGGGCCGTGCACGACGTCCACTCGGCCGCCGGCCGCGCGGCCGCGGCCCGGCTGGCCCGCGCGGCGGCCGGCCCGCGGCCCGCGTCGTACGCCGCGGTCCACGGCGGCCGCCACCGCGCCTGCGGGTGCCAGAACGGCTGACCCGCGGACCGGGGGCCGGCCGCCCGCGCGGGACGACGGCGCCTGAGCCCCCTTCAGGCGCCGTCCGGGGGCGGGTGGCACGGGTGACACACGGCTGCCGTACCCGGACGCCACACCCGGATGCCACACCCGAGGACAGCTCCATCTCATATCTGAGATACCGTGCACCCATGGCAGACGACTACCTCGTACGCATCGGCAAGCTCATCCGTGACGCCCGGCAGCACCGCGGCTGGACACAGAGTCAGCTTGCCGATGCGCTCGGCACCAGCCAGAGCGCCGTGAACCGGATCGAACGCGGCAACCAGAACATCAGCCTTGAGATGATCGCCCGAATCGGCGAAGCTCTCGACAGCGAGATCGTCTCGCTGGGCTACGCGGGTCCGATGCACCTGCGCGTGGTCGGCGGTCGCCGCCTGTCCGGCGCCATCGACGTCAAGACCAGCAAGAACGCCTGTGTCGCACTGCTGTGCGCCTCGCTCCTCAACAAGGGCCGCACCGTCCTGCGGCGCGTCGCCCGGATCGAGGAGGTCTACCGCCTCCTCGAGGTCCTCAACTCCATCGGCGTCCGCAGCCGCTGGATCAACGGCGGGGTCGACCTCGAACTCGTCCCGCCGGCCCGCCTCGACATGGACGCCATCGACGCCGACGCCGCCCGCCGCACCCGCAGCATCATCATGTTCCTCGGCCCGCTGCTCCACCGCATGGACCGCTTCAAGCTGCCGTACGCGGGCGGCTGTGACCTCGGCACCCGCACCATCGAGCCGCACATGATCGCGCTGCGCCGCTTCGGCCTCGACATCACCGCCACCGAAGGCCTGTACCACGCACAGGTCGAGGCCGGGGTCGCGCCCGAGCGCCCGATCGTGCTGACCGAGCGCGGGGACACCGTCACGGAGAACGCGCTGCTGGCCGCCGCACGGCACGACGGCGTGACCGTCATCCGCAACGCCTCCTCCAACTACATGGTCCAGGACCTGTGCTTCTTCCTGGAGGCGCTGGGCGTCAGGGTCGAGGGCATCGGCACCACGACGCTGACCGTTCACGGTGTACCGAACATCGACGTGGACGTGGACTACTCCCCCTCCGAGGACCCGGTCGAGGCGATGAGCCTGCTCGCCGCCGCCGTGGTCACGGAGTCGGAGCTCACCATCCGCCGGGTCCCGATCGAGTTCATGGAGATCGAGCTCGCGGTCCTGGAGGAGATGGGCCTCGACCACGACCGCTCCACGGAGTACACGGCGGACAACGGCCGCACCCGCCTGGTCGACCTGACGGTCCGCCCCTCGAAGCTCGAGGCGCCGATCGACAAGATCCACCCGATGCCGTTCCCCGGCCTGAACATCGACAACGTCCCGTTCTTCGCGGCGATCGCGGCCGTGGCCCAGGGCCAGACCCTGATCCACGACTGGGTCTACGACAACCGTGCGATCTACCTCACGGACCTCAACCGCCTCGGCGGCCGCCTCCAGCTCCTGGACCCGCACCGGGTCCTGGTCGAGGGCCCGACCCGCTGGCGCGCGGCGGAGATGATGTGCCCGCCGGCCCTGCGCCCGGCCGTGGTCGTCCTGCTCGCGATGATGGCTGCGGAGGGCACGTCGGTGCTGCGCAACGTCTACGTGATCAACCGCGGCTACGAGGAGCTGGCCGAGCGCCTCAACTCGGTGGGCGCGCAGATCGAGATCTTCCGCGACATCTGACCCACCCCCGGACGCTCAGGCGTTCGACCGAAGGCCCCGCCCCGAATGTCCGGGTGCGGGGCCTTTGGCGTGTGTCACGGCGGGCCGTACCGGCCAAGGAGCGAGAAGCCGGCGGCATATTCCGCCTATCGGCCCGTACATCACATCAACACCTTGTATATCTATAGCGCCGCAGCCGACCGGCGCGGCGACCCAGGGAGGGGACCCCCTTAGATGAAGAAGACCGCCACGTTCGTCGCAGCCGCAGCCGTGGCCGCAGCGGCGCTCGCCGCCCCGCAGGCCACCGCCGCCGCCCACCAGGGCGGCCTGCACTTCGGCGCGCTGCAGTTCGACGGCCCCGGCGCCGACCTGCCCCGCACCAACGCGAAGCTGAACGCGGAGTACGTCGACCTGCACAACAACTCCCGCTCCGCGGTCAAGCTCACCAACTACACGGTGAAGACCGGTTCCGGTTTCGTGTACAAGTTCGGCAGCTTCACCCTCGGCGCCGGCAAGACGGTCCGGCTGCACAACGGCCAGGGCGGCAACACCGCCAAGCACGTGTACCGGAAGAAGAACAACTTCTGGTTCAACAACAACCGCGGCTCGGTGAGCCTGCTCGCCCCCAACGGGGTCAAGAAGGACTCCTGCGCGTGGACCGAGCGCCACGGCACGTGGGTGAACTGCCACTGACGCTCCAAGTGACGTACCGTACGGGCGAATTCCGGCCAGACACCCGGCCGGGGCTCGCCCGCGCGGGACCGGGGCAGCAGAATCGGGCGCAGTGACCAACAAAGGGGGCTGCGTGGCAGGCATCGGTACGAAATTCCCGGGTCCGGCGGGAGTTCCCCTGCTCGGGTCGCTCTTCGACCTGCGGAGCGACTCGCTGCAGACGTTCGTCCGCGCACAGCGCGAACACGGCGACGTGGTACGCCTCTTCGCCGGTCCTCCGGGCGTGCGCTCCGAGCTGTACTGCGTCTTCTCGGCGGAGGGCGCACAGCAGGTTCTGGCCAGCCAGGCCTCCAACTTCCGCAAAGACAACGTGATTTACCAGGAGATCCGGGAAAACTTCGGCAACGGTCTCCTGACGAGCCAGGACGAGGTCTACCTGCGGCAGCGGCGGCTCGTGCAGCCGCTGTTCACGAAGCGGCGGGTCGACGGCTACGCGGATGCCATTGCCCGGGAGGCGGAGAAGGTGGCCGCCGACTGGCGGGGCGTCCCGGAAGGCGTCGTCGACGTCGGCCACGAGATGATGCGGCTGGCTCTGCGGGCCGTCTCGCGGATCCTCTTCGGCGCCGACGCGGACAGCACCATCGACGTGGTGAACCGCTGCTTCCCGGTGATGTCGGAGTACGCGATCCGCCGGGGCTACACCCCCGTCAACGTGCCGCGCAACTGGCCGACCCCCGGCAACCGGCGGGCGGCTGCCGCCACCGCCGAGATCTACGCGGTGTGCGACGAGATCATCACGAGGCGGGGCGCGGCCGACAGGGACGACGAGGACCTCCTGACCCTGCTCGCCGCCGCGCGCAGCGCCGACGACAGCGCCTTCGAGGCCAACGAGCTCCGCGACCAAGTCCTGATCTTCCTTCTCGCGGGGCACGAAACCACCGCCACTTCGCTCGCCTTCACCCTCCACCTGCTGGGCCGCCACCCCGAGCAGCAGGACCTGGTCCGGGCCGAGATCTCCGAGGTACTGGGCGACCGTACGCCCGAGGCCGCCGACCTCGCCCGGCTGCCGTACCTCACGCAGGCCCTCAAGGAGTCGATGCGGCTCTACCCGCCGGCGCCCGCCCTCGGCCGCCGGGCCGTGGAGGCCACCGAGATCGGCGGGCACGTCATCCCGGCGGGTGCGGACGTGATCCTCGCGCCGTGGGTGACGCACCGGCACCCGGACTACTGGCCCGATGCCGAGCGGTTCGACCCGCAGCGCTTCACTCCCGAGGCCGAGGCGGGCCGCCCGCGGTACGCCTGGTTCCCGTTCGGCGGCGGTCCGCGGGCCTGCATGGGCCAGCACTTCGCGATGCTCGAATCGGTCATCGCGCTGTCGATGCTGCTGCGGGCCTACGAGTTCGAGGCGGTCAGCCACGACGTCCCCGTCACGGCGGGCATCACCCTCTCCCCGCTGGCTCCGGCCCTGTGCCGGATCCGCGGGCTGGGCGGCGCGCGCTGACGCTCGGCGGCGACGCGCGGACACGGTGCCGGGGGGGGGGGGGGGGGGGGGGAGAGGGGGGGAGGGGGGGGAGGGGGGGGGGAGGGGAGGAAGGGGAGGCCGCG